>CADDZF010000012.1 GCA_902812445.1 Methylococcaceae bacterium
CCCTTATCTCGATCCGCTGAACTATATTCAGATCGCCCTATTGCGGCGGGTGCGCGCCGAATCTAACGAGAATGGCAAGGACCCCCGCTGGTTGGACCCGCTGTTACGCACCATCAATGCCATCGCGGCGGGGATGCGAAATACCGGCTAGTCCTCGAGCTGGCGGATTCTGAGTTCCAGCCAGCGGGGAACGACTCGGCGATTGCACATCACCCAGCGTGCTTCAGCTAGCGCTTCCAACAGAGACTGACGAATCAGGCGCTGGCCGCGCGCCTCGACCACGCATCCCAACGTACTTCTTAGCACTACGGTTAATGGCCGACGCAGCCATAGACACCACAGCCGATTACGCGCTTCGATGATGCGGCGGCGTTCGGGATCGCGCTTGGGTGAGGGATGATGATGCGCGATGACTTCATCGACATACGCCAAGCCATAGCCCGCCCACTCGAGATCGATGCTCAACAGCGCTTCCTCACCCCCCACGCCGAAGTGACGGTCGAATCCTTTTGCGGCTAGAAAAGCGCTCCGGCGCACTGCCGCCCCGCAGGCCACGAAGCCAAGGAGCGCCGGACCCGGTAAGCTCACCAGAGGCCGCAGCGGGCTCCTCGCCATCAGCTCGCAGACCGGATCGAGGTGGTTCTCCGGCCCTACCATGATCCGCGCCATCAGCACCGCCATCCCGGGATGGCGCTCGAATAGCTCTGCTACTCGCGCCAAGGCGCCCGGTGCCCACCAGGAATCGTCGTCGCTAAAGGCGACATAAGGCGTCTGGGCGGCCACCACACCGAGATTGCGGCCCGCCGCACCGTGATTTTCGTCCAGCGCCAGGACGTTCACCTGGGGGAACTGCGCGCGCGTCATCGCCACAGTGCCGTCGCTCGAGCCATTATCCACCACGATGATGGGCGGCTGTTCCGGCAACGCCGCGAGGCGTTCCAGCGCGCCACGTAGGGAATTCCGGCGGTTGCAAGTGATGATGACAATCGAGACCCGGGAAGAAGTCGCTAGCATCGAGTACTCCATCAATATTTTGGATAAAACGAATCATTTTTTGTCGGCCCTAAGCCTGAGCAACTGAATTCCGGGGACGCGTTCGTGGCGTACGATCGCTTCTCCGTCCGATATGCAAAGAATATTTTAAGCGATCGATAACTTCGGGGTTTACCTAGAGTCTGTGTTATGGACAACAGGGCCGTGCGGCCACCGCGATGGCGTTAAGCCTCGAGGGTCGCCCTATCCACTATCCTTTATGCCGTGCATCATTATTCCGGAGGAGCAGATTTCATGATCGAATCGGTATTCACGAGTTTTTTCATTGGCGGTTTCGAGGGCTCTACCCATCGCCGCCTGGGCGATGCCCAGCGGCTGGACATGATCGCGGCGACCCAGCATGAACGCTTCGCTGCCGAGGACTACGCGCGCTTGAAATCCGTTGGGATAAGCACTGCGCGCGATGGCGTCCGCTGGTATCTGGCCGAGCGAGCAGATGGGCGCTATGACTGGGAAAGCGTTCTGCCGATGCTGCGAACCGCCCGCGAGACGGGCGTTCAGACCATATGGGATCTCCTGCACTTCGGCTGGCCCGATCACATCGACCCATTTACGCCCGCGTTCATTGATCGCTTCGCCCGCTTCGCCCGCGCCTTTACGCGGCTCTTGATGGAAGAAGGAGACGGTGTGCCTCTCATTGCACCGATCAACGAGCCTTCATTCCTGGCTTTCGCCAGCGGCGAGAAAGGTTTTTTCCATCCGTTTGCCAAGGAGCGCGGGGTTGAGATCAAGACGCAGCTCGTGCGCGCCATCATCGCGGCGTGCGAAGCCGTCTGGGAGGTATGCCCAAAAGCGCGCATCATACACACCGATCCCATCATTAACATCGTTGCCGATCCGCGCCGGCCGCAGGATCGGCTGGATGCCGAAATCTACCGCCGGGCGCAGTTCGCCGTGTGGGACATGATCGCCGGGCTCGTGCAACCGGAGCTGGGCGGACAGATGAAATATCTGGACATCCTGGGGCTCGATTACTACATCCACAATCAATGGGTCCACAACGACGGCCTGCTCGTTCCGTCGCATCCTCATCATTTGCCTTTGCGCTACATGCTGCGTGAAGTTTACGAGCGTTACGCGCGCCCGCTCCTGATCGGGGAAACCAGCATCGAGGCCAGCGTTCGCGCCGACTGGCTGCGTTACATCGGGCATGAAGTCCGCTCCGCCTTGCGCATGAAAATTCCGGTGGAAGGCGTCTGTCTGTACCCGATCGTCGACCACCCTGGATGGGATGACGGGCGGTACTGCCCCAACGGTCTTTGGGGTTATGCCGACGAGCGCGGGGAGCGCCAGCTCTATCAGCCGCTCGCCGATGAACTGAAGCGCCAGCAACGCCTGTTGCTCGAAATGAGGCAGGTGCCGGATCAAGAAGCGATCAGCGGTCCGGAGAGCGACATCGAGATTTTCGAGACCATGGATTGGAATGTCATGAACGCAGCGGCCCATACCATGAATGAAGTGACCGCCCGCTCAAGGGGAGATGCGGCCGGTCCTTAAAGTCCATCGCCTTGGCGGGAAGCTTGCCGGATAGGGCAGGCCGACCACGGATCGCCTTTGGATGAATGGCCGGCCGCAAGCGAGTGAGATGTGCTCGACGACCCGCATCGCCGATACCGGATTTGCGCTTTACGGGTCGGTGCCGCCTCGTAAAGGGTAGAGCTTTCGGAAGGGCCCGAGCCGTCGCGCCTCAAGCTCCCGTATCGCTAGGCGCTGATAACAGCGGTTGAAGGATTTCGCCAAAAGCGCCGTGCCAAAGTAACCGCACGGTAGTTTCGGCCCAGCGGCAGAGTAGTTCAGGGTTTGATACGGCTTGGCTGGCCGGACGTGATGATCGGCGTGGCGGGCCAGTCCCACGAACGCGTGCAGGGTGAACCAGGAGTCGGTGACCCAAGCATCACGAGGACTGAATCGCTTGTCCTGGCGCAGGAGTCCCCAATGCTGGAAATAATTCACCGCCTCGAGTAGCCGCACCGCTGCCAATGCCTGCAGCAGAAACATCGTCGCCGCTAGCCAACCGAAATACCAGCCGATCAGTGCCAGCACCCCCGACTCCAGCATGACGCCTTGAAAGACCTCGTGACGCAGCAGGCGCACATCGAACGCGGCGTTGCGGCTCATCCCCAAGCGCATATTTTCCAGCCGCCAAGCACTCTTGAACTGAGCGACCGCCGTGCGCCGCCAAAAGACGTTATAACACTCGCCAAAAAGGGCGCTGGCGGGGTCTTCCGGCGTGCTGGCGTGACGGTGATGGCCGCGAATGTGTTCGACGGCAAAATGCTCATAGCAGACCAGGCACAGTAATAGCCGGCCCAGCAATTGCCAAAAACGCTGTGGCCGATGGATAAGCTCGTGGGCCACCGCGATGCCACAGCAACAGGAATTGGTGCCGACGAGGATGCGTAAGGCGAACAGGTTGGCGAAGCCGGCGGCGATATCGGCCGCGCTGGTCCAGGTGAGCCGCCGAACCAGATCGAGCATGAGCGCGATATTGACGATCTGAAAGGCGGCGAGAACGAGCAAAATAGCGATAAAAGGCTGAACCGGAAGCTCGGCGGGGGGATTGCTGCGATCGGAGGGGCCCAACACATCGGCCAGGATGAAGAGCCACACGGGAAGCGTCCAGAGCAGCGCAGCGTCCCAGTCGTGGGGCCCAGTCAGCAGACAGATAAAGCAGGCAGTGGGCAAGATCAGAGAAATTAGATGGCCGGCAATCGCACGAAGGCTGCCGGAGCTTGCGCGTGGCGGGCTATAGGTGGCCGCCGGCTTGGCGTTCATGAGCCGATTATAAGCATGCTATCGATCGTTTGCTTATGGTTTAGAATGTGCCGAGCACACGGGTTCACAGCATGGGAAAAACATACTATATCGGTCTGTCCGCCACCTATCACGATCCGGCTCTGGCCATCCTGGACGATGCCGGCGAAGTGCTCTTCGCCGAGGCGACCGAGCGCTACCTGCAGTATAAGCGGGCGCTGAACGCCGAACCGGACAACTTGTACCTGATCCCCACGTTGCTCAAGACCTATTGTCCGTCGCCTGATGGCTTCGTCGTCGCCTACAACTGGCAGGAAAAGCGCCCGCTGTACGAGCGCCTGGTCGCACGAATGGGCATCCTGAAAGCGTCCGGACTGCTCAAGACCGGCATCCAGCCGCTGGCTTCGCCGCTTCCGAACTATAAGCTGCACCACATGATGGCCTGCCAGCGAAACAGTCTGGCCAAAGCGGGTCTGAACCTGGTGCGCATCATTCACGAATTATTCCCGCACAGCCGCATTCGGTTGACCGACTTCGAGCATCACCTGACCCATGCCGCCGGCGCCTGTTATGCCAGCCCTTTCGAGGAGGCTGCTTGCGCCGTGGTGGATTCGTACGGCGAACGGGGCGCCCTGGCTTTTTATCATTATAAGAACGGAAAGCTGAGCCTTCACTGCGAAACGCACGGACTCGGTAGTCTGGGATTTTACTACATGAAGCTCACCGAGCTCTGCGGTTTCGACTGGCTGAAGGGCGAGGAGTGGAAAGTGATGGGACTTGCCGCCTATGGGGGCCTGGACGAAGAGATCTACCCGTTACTGCAATCGATGCTGAGGGTGGAAGGGCTTACCCTGCAGCACCGTCGCCGGCCGCTGTTCGAGGCACTGGACAAGCTAGAGCGGCGCGCTCTGCGAAACGGAACGGCGCCCGGGCTGGTGGCGAACCTGGCCTATACCGGGCAATATTTTTTTTCCGAGCTGATGACGACGATCTTGAACAATTTCCATGCCGCAGGCGCATCGGACAACCTGGTGCTGGCCGGCGGCTGTGCACTCAATTCATCCTATAACGGCCAGATTCTGGAAAAAACGCCGTTCACCCAACTCTATATTCCGCCCGCTCCGGCCGATGACGGTACCGCCTTGGGAGCCGCCTGGCTGGCTTATTTCAATGATCATCCCGAAGCGAGACCCAAGGCCGAAATGCTATCGCCCTATCTTGGCTCGGACGTTTCGCGGCGGACGCTGCAAAACCTGGCGCGATTTGGTCGCGGCCTTTCAGTGCAGCACTTGCCGAGAAAATCGGCGGTGGAAACCGCCCGGCTGCTGGCGGATGGCAAACTGATCGGCTGGGTCCAGGGCGGGGCGGAGTTCGGGCCCCGGGCCTTGGGTAACCGCTCCATTCTGGCCGATCCGCGCAATGCCGGAATGCGGGATAAGATTAACAATCTTGTCAAACTGCGCGAGGAATATCGACCTCTCGCGCCTTCCATATTGCACGAATTCGGCGATGAGTTTTTCTTGCAATATCAGGAATCGCCCTATATGGAGAGAACACTACGCTTTCGCCAGTCAGCCATGCACAAGGTGCCCGCCGTCGTGCACGTGGACGGCACCGGGCGGCTGCAAACGGTAAAACGGGAATGGAATCCGCGCTTCTACGATCTGATCCTGACGTTCTATCGACTGACCGGCGTGCCGTTGCTGATCAATACCAGTTTCAACGTCATGGGCAAGCCGATGGCGCACTCCGTCGAGGATATCGTCGGCGTATTCATGACTTCCGGGCTGGATGCCCTGGTTATCGAGGATTATATGTTTACCAAACCGGATTGGCGTTCGTGAACGTGATGCGGGCGCCGGTTACCGCGGCCGTCAGGGAATCGGGAAGCGTCCCTCGTGCTTACACCGAGCGCGAGCTGTTCTATTACCTGATTCATAGCGATGCATATCCCGAGATCGTCCCGGTCGCCTGGTGTTTGATCAACGCTTCGCTGGCCGACGCTCGCGGGCGATTCGGCAGAGAAGGACGATTGGATGATGACACCCTGCCCGATTCACTGACGCTCACCCCGCGATCGGAGCGTGCGACTTTCACCACGACCGCGGGATGTGTCGAACTGGTGCGCCAGCTTGCCCCGCTGCGCTTATTGGGAGTCGCTTGGTTGCAATCGATCTCGCAAGCGGCGACCGGCCACCTCGACGTCCACGCAGCCTTGTTCGGCATGTATTTGCATCTCACCGAAGGCGATCGTGGGGATCAGCGGCCGGCCAGTTTGTACCGCGCCTTATTGGCGCACCTGGGCATCTTTTTGCCGGAGATCGATAGCTGGGTGTTTGCCCAGCACGAGAAGCTGCTGGATGCCGCCTTCGAGCCTGCCGTGATCAGCCTCTGCCTGGGGCTATTTCCCCGCCTTCTATTCCCCGAAATTCTCGGCTTTACGCTGGCGCACTGCCAGGACCGGGCACCGCTATCTGCCTGGTCTATGGCCACGCAGCCTAAAGCGGCTATCCCGCTGAGTTATTTCACGCTTTACGACCGGCTTCTCGGTGCGCAGCGCGATTCTTGCAAGCAGGCAATCGAACAGTATCTCCGCGAGCTTCCGGGCGATGATGAACGCGCTGCCGGACGTCAGAGAGTTCGCACCGGTGTTGGCCTCTATGAGTCCGCCGACGCTCGTTTTCGCTCGGCGCTGATTCATCGGCTGAACGATGCTCCCGATGCGCGGGCACAGCTTGCTGACCTATTGCGGCGCAAGGCCCCCTATGCCCGCGGCTTCCACCGGCAAGCCCGGTTGGGGGGAGAACCGCTGGACGCCTGGTTCGCCGCAGAACCCTTCGATGCCGAGCGGTTTCTCGACGAGCTCGCCGCATCGTCCTATCTTGATCCGCAGCAGCCGGAGGCAAGTTCATTTTTTAGGCTGCTCGAATTCGGCGGCCCGATGTACGGCGTTTTCAGCGAAGAAGAGCAGAGGATTTTTCGCGATTGGCTAGAGTCCATCAAACGAAACGATGACACGCAGGAATTCGTGGGAGACCCTGCATCCTGCGGGAAAGCTGAAATCCGGCTGGCCGATACCGCCGCTGAACCGCTGGTACGGGCGCAAGGGATGCCACAGCCAGCGACCGACCGACTGTGCGATAAGGCGGCGAACCCCCTCGACCTGGACCGTCTGAAAAACCGCGAGGCGTTCTATTACTTGATCAATTGCGATCGCTATCCTGACGTGTATCACACGGCCAGGCGGCGGGTGGCGCGTTGTTTGCGGAAAACAGATCGCGGCACACCGTTCCAGCGGCGAGATCATCAGGAGTTCTTTCCTTATCGCCCGGATCGCTTCGCGCGCTGGCTTGATGAACTTTACCGACGACAAGCGCAAGCCTTTAGGCCGGTCACGCCGCCCCCTCGGTTAAGCCGGGAAGCGTATCGATGGAGCATCGAACAGTTTGCACCCGCCATCCTGGTCGACGGCTGCTGGTTGCAGAACGCCTTCCGGGCGGATGCCGGGCAACCCGACCTCGCCGAGCGCCTGCTCAGGATTTACGCCGATGAGGTCGGCAACGGTGATCCGCAGCGCAATCATGCCAATGTTTACCGGCGCTTGTTGGGAAGTCTTGACATCCACTTGCCCGCCGTCGATTCGCGCGCATTTTGCGCCCATCCCGGATTTCTCGATGCGGCCTTTGATCTGCCGGTTTATCTCATGGCGATTTCGTTGCTTCCACGCGAATTCCAGCCCGAAATTCTCGGTCTCAACCTGGCCATTGAATTGAGCGGGCTGGGCGCTGGCTACCGCCGACTCGCGGATGAGATGGATTACTGGGGCATCGACTCATCGATCGTCCGCCTGCATCAGTCCATCGATAACTACGCCACAGGCCATGCGGCGCTCGCCAAAGAGGCCGTCATTCTATACCTCGATGATGCCTTGGCGCGAGGCGGCAAGGAGGACATGCAGAAGTGCTGGCGGCGGGTCTGGATCGGCTACCGCTCGCTTGCGGCTTCCGTGAGGCGGTTCAAGCTCGGCTGGTCGCTCGGATATGCCCGCAGGTTTCTGCTGGCGAAGCTGGGCACAAGCGTGCGACGTCGGGGCTAAACCGGTCGACGCCCCTCGTTGAGCCTTTGTAAAAATTCGTTGGCGCCCTGCGCGCGACGTTTGTCTCGCAGTTCGTCTCGATGCAACGGGCGTTGGCCACAACGGCCGCGCCGGCAGGCCATCATGCTTGTTTTTTGCAGGCCTGCGATAATCGAGCGCAGTTTCCCATGCCAATCGGATCAGGATGAATCCTGCCATCAAGGCTCATTACAAGGCTCGGCGCCGGGTGCGTGGGGACGTCGATGCGTTAGCCCCTTCGCCGTGGTGAAAAGTTTTGCGTCTTCTCAATAACCTACAGGGGGGCGGCTTGAGACGCCGTCTCACCCGCGATGCGGTTGGCGCATTTGGCCTTAGGGTTTGCGGGTTGGGGCTCAATTTCCTTTTGAGTCTTTTGCTGGCCCGCTTGCTGGGCGCCGGAGAGTACGGATCTTATGCATTCGCGGTCTCGCTGGCTGGTTTGGTCGGTGTGCCGGCGCTGATGGGTATGGATAAGCTACTGATGCGTCAATCGGCCATTTATGTTGCCCAGGCCGAATGGGGATTGCTGCGCGGCTTGTTGCGCCGCGCGAATCAAGCGGCGCTCGTCTTGGCGCTCGGACTCGGGCTCGTCGCCGGCGGGGTGGTCTGGTGGACGCCGCACATGATCGGCATCACGCCGCCGCAGACCGTGTGGCTGGCGCTGGGCCTTCTTCCCGCATTGAGCCTGACGCGGCTGCGGCAGGCGGTCTTGCGCGGACTGCACCAAGCCGCGCGAGCGCAGTTGCCTGAGATGGTGACACAGCCGGCGGTTTTTGTGTTGTTGCTGCTTTGTCTGTGGCGTTTTGGCGAGCTGGCGCCGACTGCGACTTCGGCTTTGGCGCTGAATTTGCTCGCGAGCACTGGCGCGTTTATTCACGGCGCGATCCTGCTGCGCAAGGCATTTCCTCAGCCGGTCCGCGCCTCTTCTCACGCCTACAGGACCGATGATTGGCTGCGCGGTGCATTGCCCTTGATGGCCCTAGGCTGCGTTCAGGCGTTCAACGCGCAGATCGACTTACTGTTGATTGGCGTTTTGCTGTCTCCGGAGCAGACCGGGCTGTACGCGGTGGCCCTGAAGGGAGCGGCGTTGGTGGCGATCGTGGCGGAGGTGGTGAATACCGTCTTGGCTCCCGCCGTGGCCAGTCTCCATGCGAGCGGAGAGAGCGGGCGCTTGCAGCGGATGATGGCGCGCAGTACGCGCAGCGTGTTCCTGTTATCCCTGCCGGCTGGCCTAGTATTGACAGTCTTCGCGGAGCGGTTTCTGGCACTTTTCGGCGCTGAATTCGTCGGCGGCGCCACCGCGCTGGCGATCCTCAGCATCGGCCAAGTGAGCTGCATGACGATGGGATCGGCCGGTTTGCTGCTGACGATGACCGGCCATGAACGCGATACTGCCGGCGCATTCGCGCTCGGCGCGCTATCAAATCTGGCTCTGATCCTGTTATTTGCGCCGCGCTGGGGAATCAATGGCGTCGCATTCGGCAAGGGGCTGAGTCTGGTGGCTTTGCACCTGTTTCTGACGTGGCGGGTTCGCCGGCGACTCGGATTTTATGCAACAGCGTTGAACTAACGCGTTTTCACCCCTGTCGCTTTGATTTTTTGACGATTGATCGCAGTTTTTCGGTCGCCGTAATGTTGGTGAAAAACCACAAGACGACAGGATTTGCGAATTCCATACACGGCCTTATAGGTAAATTAGATTGCAAAATAGGGTTTATGTTATAGTAACTTAAACTATAAGACTTGGAGCGGACATGTTTCGACAGCTTATTTTATGGCTATTCATCGCCTGTTTCTCGCAGATTATCGTGGCTAAACCGCAACAACTCGGCGCCACCCCACGAGAGGCCGTGGATACATTGAACGGCACCTTGATCGACGTCATGAAAAACGCGAAGCAGCTCGGCTATCAAGGGCGCTTCAAGAAACTGGAACCGATTGTAAAGAAAACCCATGACTTCGAATCCGTCGCTCAAATCGCTATCGGGAACCATTGGAAAACCTTGACCTCGCAGCAGCAGCAGGCTTTTGTCGATAAATTAACCGAGCACAGCATCGCCACCTATGCCGCCCAATTTAACGAATATGGTGGGGAAAGCTTTAAATATGATTCCGAACAAAGGCTCAAACCGGATCGCGTTTTGCTACGTTATTTTTTGAATAGCCCGAAAGACAAGCCGGTCAAGTTTGACTACATTTTGACCGAAGAGAATGGCCGGTGGCGGATCGTCAATATAATTGTCGATGGAATAAGCGATCTTGCCCTGAGAAAAGCTCAATATACCAGCATCATTACCCGAGAAGGATTTGACAGTCTACTGAACAAGTTATCGGAAAAAATCGCCGATTATGCCAACAGCAAATCCTGAAATCCGGAAAGGAAGGTGGAAGGTCCGCTTGGCTTCGAATTTAAACCAGCGGTTCTCGGTAAAACATTAGAAAGCTGCCGATCAGAAACAGCGAAGCGACCGATATCAATCCGGCAATTTTTGCTCCGGGCGATGGAAGTCTGAGCTCCAGCCAGCGGCTGCATGCCAGAATCACCGCGAGCAATCCCATGCCTATGTGAGTCGATTGAATCAGATATTCGGTCTTTAACTGAAATTCGGCATGCGCGTGGGTCAGCAACAGTATTCCTCCAAAGGCGCTCAAGAAGGGAAACATATAGGGCAAACGAGGGTTATGCTCTGAATCGGTCCGGGCCTTGATCTCGAATACGCCGAGCACGAATACCAGCAGCGTAGCGATCCTGTGCTGGAACACCTCGCCATTTTTGAACGTACTCTCCCAGAAACCAAGCGGACCGAGTGGCCAAGCCTCTGCATCGCTTCTGAAAAACAGAAAAATCCCCAGGATGATGAAGCCGAGCGGCCAGTATTGTGCCCATCTGAAGTGTTTAACATAGGAAAACATGGCGACTACAGCCATGGTGGTCAAAAAAATGCCCGCCATATTGTGGTTGTAGTCGGACCAGTCGGTAGCGGCTCGGGAGGGAATCTTGCCGACTACTGCAACGCGTCCCGGCTCACCGGCCAAGAGCTGTTCATGTGTTGGTGAAATGATCCGAGGAGTCTTCGGACTGAACATGCCCGCAACCTCGGAAATGCGTACGGTCAAGTTTGGAATATCGACCGCGGGCGGCTGCGACGACAGTGTGGCGGCGATAAATAGTATGCTAACGAGGATGAAGGATTCGCCCGCGATGTAATGCGGGACTTTGATGATGATATCCGAAGCGCCTCCTGTATTACTCCAGCGCCGCCCTGCGGTAAAGTTGAGATAAGCGAAATAAAGCGCAATCAGCAACAGCACAATTTTAGTGGAGACGAGGCTACCATACCCCGTGCCGAAGAGTCCTTCCCAAGTGCCAACGTAAAACCAAGCGAGCGGTACGCCGGTCGCCAGTAGCAGCATGACCGAGGTAATGCCGAGGCGCCAGAAGCGCGCGATCATCACCGGCCATAGCGCTTTCGCGGTTGGATCACGATTACTGAGCCGCCACAATGAGAGCAGCTGCGCGACGCCGCCGAACCAGGCAGCCGCCGCGATCTGGTGCAAAACGGTCATGATCATCAGCGGCGTGCGATGCTCGAAACGGCCTACGGCGTGCACCAGCCAAGCGCCGGACAAAACCAGCGGAAGCGTCAGACAGGTGATCAATATCCAATTGGACCGGCCCGAAGGCACCTTACCCAGTCGCCCGCTCACGACGCCCAGGGCTAAGGCAAGCACCACGCGCAACAGTCCTGCTCTGAACTGTAGGGTGGACAGATAAGCGGTTATCGGAAATTCGCCCAAGGTCGCCGACAGAATGACAGGTTTTAGAAACAGCTCGATCGCCTGCGTAATCGCCAGCGCGTAGGCGCCCGCGCGCAGGAGATAAAGACAGCGCGACAAAAGGGCGTCCTCAACATTAGATCGCCATGCTTTGAGGATAAAAAGACCCCAGAGGACGCTACCAACGGCGATGCAAAAGCTGATGAGCTGTAAACCGCTCATGAGATCGTCGGTAAAGTTAGCTACCCCCTGAATATCTTGCATCGTTCTCTACCGTTACTCTGCAACGTGGAAATACACGATGTCTTCGGTCAAGTGTCCGTCGGCCGCGAATACTTTGTATTTCAGGGCATAATCACCGACCGTTAACGGCGGAAGAGCAACCAGCACCTCGCCGGGTTTTTTGCCGTTATGTATCTTCACCGGCTGGTGAATGTCGCCCTTGCTGATCAGAAAGACCTTCGACAGCGCCAGCTCTATGTGAGTATTGAAATAAAGAGCCACGGTGGCTGTGGTAGCCGGCTTTATCGGATTGGTTTCGAGCGAGGATGCGGTAATGACCGCGTGTGCCGATAGGTTTGACAATGGCGCCAGTGCAATCAGTAGGGCTGCCGTGACGCCGCATCGATGCCGCCAAAGAGAACCCGCTATTGGATTGAACACGTCTCTCGTATTGCCGTTAGTCAGCCGGCTTTGGTTTTGAGCGCATGGCCAGTCAGCGTCTTCCCAAGTTCCCAGACGGCGCCCGGCACTTTGTGACAATCTGCGATCACACCTGCAAGAGCGGACACGATCCACGTCCTGTCTTTTTCCGAAACGACGAGCGGCGGTAAAAACTTGACCACGTTCATGCCGTGGCCCGCAACCTGACTCAGTATCCTGTGATTCTTGAAAAGTGGAATGGTAATCATCTGACTGAACAGGCCTTTGTTCGCCGTTTCCAGCAAATTCCAGGCAGCCTTGAGCGAGAAACTTCTGGGCGCACCGAACTCCAGAGCGATCATCAAGCCCTTGCTGCGAACCTCTTGAAAAAATTCGAACCTATCGATCAGAGCGCGCAGATCGCCGGTTATCGCATCGCCCATTCGGGCGGCGTTCTCCACCAGGCGCTCTTCCTCGATTACCTTCAGCGTCGCCAAGCCGGCGGCCATGGCCATATTGTTCTTGGAGAAGGTTGATCCGTGCACAACGGCGCGGTCCATGCGATTGAATACCGCATTCATGATGAATTTTTTCATCGCCACGGCGCCGAGCGGGATGAAGCCGCCTGATAACGCTTTTGCCATCAAAATCATGTCGGGCTCGACTCCCCAGTGCTCGATCGCCCAGAATTTCCCGGTCCGTCCGATGCCGGTTTGGATTTCGTCGGCGACGAACAAGGTGCCATATTGCCGGCAGAGGCGAGCCGCTTGTGGCAAGTACTCATCCGTGGGTAGATTGACTCCCTTGCCCTGGATCGGCTCAACGATGAAAGCGGCTACATCCTTGTTGCGCAAGGCGTTCTCCAGCGAGCGCAGATCATTGAAAGGCACGGGCAGGCACTGTGGCAACAGAGGACCGAAGCCGTCGCGGAAGACCTTTTCGCCATTCAGTGAAAGAGCACCTAGGGTCAGCCCATGAAAGCCATGCTCGCAGAAGACGATTTTTTCCCGTTGGGTGGTGTAACGACTGAACTTGATTGCCGCTTCGACCGCTTCCGCGCCGGAGTTGCAAAAAAACAGCTTGCCGAGCTCGCCTGGCGTGGTCTTGAGGATTTGTTCCGCCAATAAACCGCTGAGCAAAGAGACGTCCATCTGGACTAAGTCGGGCAGTTCGCTCTGCAATACGTCCATCAAGGCGCGGACCACGGTCGGATGATTGCGGCCAATGGCGAAAACGCCGAAGCCGCTGAGCAGATCCAGGTATTCATTGCCTTTCTCATCGTACAGATAGGGACCACGTGCCCTGGCATACACCCGGTCATAGCCGATAGCCTTGAGCACTCTGACCATCTGGGTATTCAGGTAGTTTTCATGCAGCGCGAATTTTTCTCCGTGGTGCTCTTCGAGTAGATCCGTGATGTAACTGGACATGGTAAAAAACCTCAAACGCTAAAGTGGCAACGATTGGGCGCTCATGCGCGCAGCTGCGCCGATCGTTTGCCCCATTCGCTGAATGCGGGCAATATGACCAACGCGCACAAAAGCGTCAGCAGCAGACCGATCGCCAGCAACTCGCCCATAGTCGCCATCCCGACATGAGAAGTAAAGGCAAGACTCATGAAACTGAAGATGGTGGTCAAGGTGCCGTAAAATACGCCTTTCGCTTCGCTGGCGCTGAACAGCGACTGATCGTCGGCATTCAAGTAGTGCAAGCGGTGAGCCATATGGATACCGCTATCAACGCCGAGGCCAAACAAGAGCGGCAAGGCGATGATATTGGCGAAATTGAAAGGTATGTCAAGGATCACTGTCGCAGCGGCCGTGAATAGCGACGAAAGCAAGAGAGGCAATAGGACGAGCAGGGTATCGCGGATGTTTCGCAAAATAATGAGCAAAAGGATGGTAATGGCTATCAAGGCGGTGCCGAAGGCTTGCTGAAACGCTTTGATGACTTCCTGCATCGATTCCAGATAGGTGACCGGCAAATCGGTCACGTCCGGGTCTACGCGCTGTGCTTCATGGATAAATTCTCGCAGATTGGCGAGGTCGTTTAAGTCTTTCTTGGGAAAAATCTGGATGCGGTATATGCCGTACTTGCTGAGCCAGCGTTCCGATAAACTTTGTGGCAGATCCTTAAGGCCAACGGGATGAGCCTGCAGACTGGATTGCAGGTCCTTGATCATTTTCGGCAGCGCGCTGAGCAGGCTGAACTCAAGCTTCTCGAGCAGGTCGCGTCGCGTCATGTCGTCCGCGGCCTTGATGGTGGCGAGGAATTGATCAAGCTGATCGCGAAGCGCGGTCAAGGTTTCGGTTTGTGCATCGGTTGTTTTTTTGCTGAGGCTGTCATTTACGGCTTGGGTAAACTTTTCGATGGTCTCGACGCTCGCTTTACCCATCTGCGGCGGCGGGAACCGATCCAGTTGAGGACCTAGAATCAAGGCGAGATCCTCGATAATGGCCAGCTTTTCTTCCTGGTGATCCGGGATAAAATCGAAAATGGTCGTGACTTTATCGACGCTTTCGAGTTGCTCGAAGCGCGCCTTTTTGGCGAAGGTTTCGGTTTCGCTGCCAGCTAACGAAGCCAGCGTCATCGGCGAGGTGTCTTTGGATGATAACAAGGATTTGAACGTCTTCACCGCGTCACTGTTGGGATCGCGCAAATTGATCGGATTGAAGTCGATTTTTATCTGAAATAAAAGGCCGAACGAAAGCAGGGCCAACACTAAAGTTACGCCGCGAATGAGCGGCGCGTACCGCAAAGGCCAGTTCTGCAGCACAGCGGACGTTTTCTTCGCGGACGCTTCAGTTCTCCAGGTTGAAACCGGTCTGAGCGGCATGATCTTCAGTAGGGCCGGCAATATCGTGAAAGTAGTCACCAAGGCGATAAACATACTGGTACCGGCGATGATACCCAGTTCAGAGACGCCAGAATAGTTGGTCGGGATGAAGGCATAAAGTCCGATCGCTGCCGTCAAAGTGCAGAGAAGGAGTGACGATGCCGTCGATGTCATGGTGCGTACCAAGGCTTCGCGCGGTGTCATGTTGCGTTGTAATAATTCTCTGTAGCGCAAGCAGAAATGCGACGAATAAGCATCGCCCATGCCGATGAAGAGGACGGCGAAAGCGATGGAAATCAGGTTCAAATGGCCGATCGCCGCGGTGGCGAAACCCATCGAAAAGATCAATCCGACGGATAGCGTGAAAAAGGTCGCGAACATCAGCTTGATTGATCGGTAAGCGACTAGCAGGGTGGCACATACGAGGATGAGCGAGGCGATGCTGGCGATCGCCGTACTTTGACCGACCGCCTGCACCTCCTCGTGTTCGAGCACGACCTCACCGGTCATGCGCACGCGGACGTCCGGCAGGCGGTCGTCGTGAAGGCCCGCGATGAGTCCATGAATGAGCTGAATGGGTTTTTCCGCCGGCAGTACGGCGCTGAAATCCAGTATCGGCGTGGCTAGAATAAAGCGCTGGGTGGTTCCCAACTTGGTTTTGCCTTCCAACATGAGCTGCTGCCAGGATAACTGGTAAGGTTTTCCCTCCTGAACCGCTTGCACGCTGCGCTGGATTTTTTTCAATAAAGGGTCGAGATCAAGCGGCAGGTCATCGGCGGATGTTTTGAGGGCGGTTTCGAGTATTCCGAAAAGGCCGTCGAGGCTGTTGTCCTCAGCCAGTCTACCGATAAAAGGCTGAGCGCTGGCGAGTTGTGCCGAGAGATTTTCCAGCTCATCAAGATCGAGAAACAGCAGACCGTTTTGAGTGAAGAATGCTTCTTCACCCGGAATATAGACGGCCTTGATAAATTGCTTGTCGGCGCGGAGTCGTTCGCCGAGTTGTGCGACCGCCTGTGCAGTTCTTTCCGGCGTATCGCCTTCGACCACCAGCAGAATGTCATTAACGTCCTGCGGAAAGGCGCGCTCCAGGCGTAGCCGTTTCTGCTGGAACGGTACCTCGGTCGATATCATATCCGCGGTATTGGTATTGATGCTGAGATTGTCCAGCGAATACTTTAACGTCAGGCCACAGGCGACGAGCACGAATAACAGCAGCCACCAGGGCCGACTCAGGATTTTCTGGTTCCACCCAATCATGAACCGTATCAGTACGTTATTGGCTTTCTTGTTGAGCGTTAACGGTTGTGACATCGCTGTTTCTTGGCTAAGCAATTCCGGAGCTCGATGGTTTAGCATCAAGCAAGAAGGCGACTTCGGCGAGCGGGGTCAGCTCTCTTAAGGTTCTCATTGCAGACTGAAAAGCTCTGGCGAGACGCATTAATCCAATGATGCCCACTGGGTGGCGAACAGTGTGATGTAGTAATTTGCGCCGGTTGATGCAGCCTTGAGCTTCCAGCGCGTAAATGACCGCGCCGGGAACGTCCATGTCGGCGGTATCCGCAACAGCGCGCAGGGCAACGAACGGTACTCGCCTTTCCCCGGCGATTCTTGCAATAGCAACGCTCTCCATATCGAGTGCTATTGCATCCGCGGTTGAAGCCAGCGCTTTTTTATCGCCAGCGTTGGTGAGGATGCGGTCGCTTTCCAGCAGGGAATCGCAATGTATCGGCCGCTTTTCGCCGAGCTGCGACTGTAACCTTTGGCGCCAGCTGGCATCGACGGCGTAGCGGCGGCCATCGATGCCGACCAGCTGCGCCGGCAGCAGTAGATCGCCCGCGACAAGGTCTGGACTCAGCGCGGCGGCACAACCCCAACTGACAAGGGCGTCTGCACCATTGGCAATCAGCAAAGCCGCCGCCTGACCTGCCTTGAGCGGACCGGTACCGCTGAGCGCAAGCAGGCAGCGGTCGTTCAGAGGCATCCATCCCCCGATAGCAATAGGTTGCCTAGTGAGGCTGCGGCATTCTTCAGAAAGCGCGCCGACGAGCCCTACTCGCTTCACGTTGAGCGGCGCAGATTACGATAGCGGGCCAGCGCCCATAGCGGGAAGAATTTGTCATAGCCGTGATACTTGAGATAGAACACGCGGGGGAATCCGGGGGCCGTAAAGCAGTCGTCCTGCCAGAATCCATCAGCTTTCTGGGTGCGTAACAAGTACTCGATGCCGGCCGCTACTTCGGGTGAAGCGGCTTCACCGGCCGCCATGAGGCCCAGTAGCGCCCAGGCGGTTTGAAAGGATGTGCTGACGTGATACTGTCCGCGCAGGCTTGCATCGTGGTAGCTGAAATTATCTTCACCCCAACCGCCATCGCTGCGCTGCATGCTTTTCAGCCAGGTCGCCGCCGCACGGATGCGCGCATCGTCGTTGGGGATGCCGGCGGCTTCCATCGCGATGAGCACTGACCAGGTACCGTAAATGTAATTGGTTCCCCAGCGACCGAACCATGCGCCGTCCGCTTCCTGTTCTTTCCACAGATAGCGGATGCAATCATCGAGGGATTTGCGAAACTCTGGATAGCGGTCCACCAGTTTGCCGAACAGCATGGCACAGCGGGCGCTGACGTCGCTGGTAGGGGGGTCGAGCAGGGCGCCGTGGTCGGCGAAAGGAATATGGTTCAAGTAGTAATGAGTATTGTCGCTGTCGAACGCGCCGTAACCGCCGTTATAGGACTGCATGCCAGCGATCCATCGTGCCGCCCGTACGATATTTTCGGCAAACTGGGGTTCGTCCGCTTGTACCATGGCAGAAGCCACGATTCCGCTATCATCCACATCAGGATAGTAACTGTTGTCAAACTGGAACGCCCAACCGCCACCTGAAAGACCGGGATGGTTGACCTGCCAGTCGCCCGGTTCATTGCGCAACTGTTTGCTGGCCAGCCATTTCAAGCCACGCTTGGTGGCCCGTTTGATGACCACATCGCGCTGGCTGCAATGAACTTCCTGCAGGGCCAGGACGGCGAGGCCCGTATCCCAGATGGGAGATACACAAGGCTGACAATAGGCAGTATCGTGACCCATTACCAATAGCTTTTCGAGCGCTTCCTTCGCCATCCTCCGGCGTGGATCACTCGCTGGAAGGCCCAAGAAATCAATTGCTTCATAAGCATTTACCATGGCGGGAAAAATGGCGCCCAGTCCAGCCACGCCGTTGAGCCGCGCCAGCAACCAGTCTTGAGCCTTTTGCGTGGCTTTCCGGCGAACCGACTTGGGAATTAGCGCTTCCGCCAAGCGGCCTAATCGCTCTAACGCCAGAACCGTTTTGCCGAGACGAGTCTTGACATGCGAAAAGTAGCTTTGCTCTCGTTCTGGCGGTATGCGAAAAAGTTCTTTTATATCAATGGCGTGTGGATTGCGTGCCTTAACTCGGTGGCTACACAGAATGAGTAGAGGCACCATGACTGTTCGGGTCCAGTAGGAAACCTTATCGAGATGAAAGGGGAACCAGCGCGGCAACAGCATGACTTCCACCGGCATAAATGGCACGCCCCGCCATGGGATTTGCTCGAACATGGCGAGCATGATGCGGGTGAAAACGTTGGCTTTGGCGGCGCCGCCCTGCTGCAGAATCCACGCGCGCAGCTTCTCCATGTGGGCCGAGTCGGGTGAATCGCCGGCGAGTTTCAATGCGTAGTAAACTTTGACTGAGCAACTGATATCGCCTTTACCGATCTGAAAAAGCGGATAGCTGCCGTCTGCGCTTTGGTGCGCGCGCAGGTAGTTGGCAAGTTTTGCCTGCAATTTCTGATCGATTTCATCCATGTAGTGCATCATCAAGATGTATTCGGCCGGAATGGTGCAATCTGCCTCTAGCTCGAAAACCCAATAGCCGTCCGCGTGTTGCAAGCTCAATAAGCTGTCCGCAGCGCATCGGATGGCGCTCTCCAACGGTTGCGTGCTTGCGTCGTCGAAATAGGCTGGGGCCAAACCCGCTGGTGCTGTCGCGTCTCTTCGCATGTGCATTTTTCTATTTAAATCCAAGGCGTTTCAACTGTCGGTTCGATTGGCAAGTGCGGTCGAGGCCTTTCCTGAGGAGGGAAGGCCTAATCCGGCCAGGCAAAATGTAAGCTTTAAGAGGGAATCGTGGCTTCTCATCAAGCGGCTAGTCAAAATCGTTGACTTGACACTGCGGCGAGTGATTTTGACGTGCGTTGACTGGCTGAAATCGAGGTGGCGATTTATCTTGCGCAGCGTGAGCACCGCCATCCCCAGCGCCCACAGGCAGAATTCGCGGAGACCCGTTTCGTGCCGCGGGATCAGCAAGGTGTAGGCCAGCGCGTTTTTTAGGTGATCATGGGCCATGCCGATCAAGTGTCGCAAGCCCTGACGGAAAGCCAAGCTGTGGTGATCAGGGGTCAATCGATCGAGATCAAAACCGGCTTCAAGGAAGATCTCCCTGGGCAACCAACAGACCCCGCGCGCGCGATCATCCCAGATGTCTTTTAGGATATTGGTCATCTGCAGCCCTTGACCGAAGGAGATCGATAATTCCATCAAGGTCGATCTGACGGCCGCAATCTCGGCAGAGTAATGGCAAAATAGCCGGGTTAGCATTTCGCCTACAACGCCAGCTACGTAATAGCAGTAATTGCTCATCTCGGCCACGCTGGCGAGTCCATGTCTCAGGTCGCGATCTTGGAATTCGGCCATTCCTCTCGCCATGGTCTCGACACAACTGACGAGCGCACTCCGCTGGATCGAATCGAAGCTTTTGGTGATATGAATCACTCGCGGCACGCACTGGATCAGTTCGTGTTCGGCGCGAAGGGTATGCTCGGACAGTAAAGGCGTGAGTTCACGGCTAAAGCCAACCGCCGGCTGTTTGGCAGCGACGACCTCGACAAACCATTGGCAGAAGCGCCGTTTCTGCTGCGATGTCAAGTTGTATTCGTCCTCGATGGTATCGATGATGCGGCATAGTAGATAGGCATTAGCGACGACTCGAGTCAAAGCCCGTGGCAGCTGGGGAATGGTTAAAGCGAAGGTACGTGAAACGCCGTCCAGCAATCTCGCCTGCAAATCGTCATCCGACAAGGTATTTAGCGGAATCGACCCAGCGGGGTGCCGCCTTTGCACTCCGTTCACTAGTTCCCCCCGCTATCGAGCGTTGCCACCCAACGTCGAGTAGTTATCGAAAATCTGGCTGATTGGAGCATATTTAAAGCGCTTGCATGATCCACTGATGAACTCGTGTACGCGGTGTAATGATCGGAAGCCCCGGGGCGTATGCTGGGTCTCGATCGAAAACGCCGGTCTTCACAGACCGCCCACGATGGTGGGGGACGCTCAACCGAACCGCGAACTCGACCCGGGGTCAGAAAACTCATAATCCATCAAGCCAAATAAACGGGCCAAGTGAATTTGGCCGGGATTTATCGTCGCCGATTCTAGTGATTTCGGCAAATGCGTCAAGCATTGTTGCGTCATATATGATTATTTTGATTAAAATACAACTAATTTGCGCAAAACACTTGTCGAATGGATAAAACTATCACAATATACATTTAGTCATGAACAGCAAAGAAAACCAATCAAATTCATGCCGTACCCGCAAAACCAGTTCTCGTCGCTATGGCGTTATGGTGCATTCTCAAAACCCACGCGTTTTTTAAGTAGCAGAGCGATATCGAGCCGCTTTATCTTTCTTTACTCAGGAGACGATGCATGAGTGTTCCACTACGTCAACAATTAAGCGTTGCGCGGTATTTGGTTATCCAGAAGCTAAGGGGTGTCAAGCGTTATCCTTTGGTTTTAATGTTAGAGCCGTTGTTTAGATGCAATCTCGCCTGTGCAGGCTGTGGAAAAATCGACTATCCGGAAGAAATCTTAAATCGCCGTTTGAGCGTAGAGGACAGCCTGGCTGCGGTCGATGAATGCGGTGCGCCGATCGTGTCGATAGCGGGTGGCGAGCCGTTGTTGCACAAAGAGTTGCCGCAGATCGTCGAAGGAATTATCAGGCGCAAGAAGTTCATTTACCTGTGCACTAATGCTTTGCTCTTGAAAAAAAGGATTGATGATTACACGCCGTCGCCCTTTTTGACTTTTTCTATTCATCTGGATGGAAACCGCGAGCGTCATGATACCTCGGTGTGTCAGAAGGGCGTGTTCGACCGGGCGGTCGAGATTATTCGACTGGCCGTTGGAAAAGGCTTTCGGGTAACCGTAAACTGTACGTTGTTTCAGGGTGAATCGGCCAAGGAAGTGGCGGAATTTCTGGATTATGTCAGCGATCTCGGTGCTGAAGGCGCTACCATTTCGCCCGGCTTCAGCTATGAGCATGCGCCGCAACAAGGCATCTTCATCAAAGGGAAGGATACCAAGGAGCTGTTTCGCCGCATCTTCGAGCTGGGCAAGAAACGTCGATGGAAGCTGAATCACTCGGGCCTTTATTTGGATTTTCTAGCCGGCAATCAGAGCTACAAATGTACGCCGTGGGGGAATCCGACGCGCAATATCTTCGGTTGGCAAAAGCCTTGTTATCTTTTGGTCGACGAGGGTTATGCGCCATCCTTCAAAGCGCTGATGGAGGATACCCCCTGGCATAAATATGGCGACTCGAAAAATCCCAAGTGCGCGAACTGTATGGCGCATTGCGGTTATGAGCCGACAGCTGTAGAGGACACCTTGCGGCACCCGCTGAAGGCTGGCTATGTAGCGCTGTTCGGTCCTCGCACAACGGGCGCCATGGCGCCGGAACCTATACCCGAATACGCTATCGACCCTAGGCCGACTCAAGAAGGCGCTGCGGTTAGCGCCGAAGCGACTGATTAAACCATCGCGTTCAGCAGTGGTGCTGCGATAGCATCAGCGGCCTGCTTGACGCCGGTTGTCGTCTACCGGCCGCCGCTACGGGCCTAGCGGCCCGCTAGGCCCGTAGACGGTTGGCATCCTGGCGGATGGATGGTAAGGTCTTAGAACAACGACGGGAATTAACCGTTAGGCCGGCATCAATAGTGCAGCACGGAGTACACCGGGTAATCCTTCAATTGCTCCCGACCTCCCAACGCATCCAACTCGATCACAAACGAGCAGGCGACAACTTCCGCGCCGAGGTTTTCTACCAACTCGCAGCTCGCCCTGGCAGTGCCACCGGTGGCTAGCAGATCGTCCACCAATAACACCCTGTCGCCTTTTCCGAGAGCATCGAGATGGACCTCGAGCGCAGTCGAACCGTATTCCAGATCGTAAGTGACGCTTTGCACGTCATACGGAAGCTTACCGGGTTTGCGCAGCGGCACGAAGCCGACGCCCAGTTCCCAGGCGACCAGCGAGCCGAAGATGAATCCCCGTGCCTCCATGCCGGCGACGGCGGTGATGTCCTGGCCGAGAAATGGATGCAAAAGCTGGTGCACGGTCAGGCGCAAGGCCGTCGGATCCTTCACCAGTGGAGTGATATCTCTGAACAAAATGCCGGGTTCTGGGAAATCGGGAATGTCCCTGATTTTTGCCTTAAGCCGCTCCATTCATGACACCCCTTTGGAGATTAGACGTTCATTCTTCAGCTTGAGCGCTGTTTGCGGATAGATGAAATTCTGCACGGAGCGTGTAATGCTCACTGCGTCGAGTCCACACTCGGATAGCAACTGTTCACGACTGCCGTGCTCGATGTAACAGTCAGATAGACCCAGATTTAGCGTCGGCATGAGGCAGTGATGAGCATTTAAACACTCATTGACCGCGCTGCCTGCACCGCCGGCAATCGCGTTTTCCTCTAGGGTGACAAACGCTTCATGGGTTTTTGCCAGTTCCAGAAGCAGCGCCTGATCCAGCGGTTTGACGAAACGCATATTGACGACCGTGGCGTTCAGCGTCTGTGCCGCGTCCAAGGCTGGCGCGACCATGCTGCCGAACGCGAGCAGGGCGACCCGCTTGCCCCGGCGCTTGATCACCGCCTTGCCAATGGCCAGCGCGGTCATTGGCTTCTCGATCGGGACTCCGGGGCCTTTCCCGCGTGGATAACGAACGGCTGCCGGCCCGGCGTGTACGAAGCCCGTGTAGAGCATCTGGCGGCACTCGTTTTCGTCGGCAGGCGCCATGATCAGCATGTTTGGGATACAGCGCAGGTAGCTGTAGTCGAAGCTCCCCGCGTGCGTAGGTCCGTCTGGCCCCACTAGGCCAGCGCGGTCGATCGCGAATAATACCGGTAAATTTTGTAAGGCCACATCATGAATAAGCTGATCATAAGCGCGCTGCAGGAAAGTCGAATAGATGGCGACCACAGGCTTATAGCCTTCGCAGGCCTGTCCGGCAGCCAGCGTGACGGCGTGTTGCTCGGCAATGCCGACATCGAAATAGCGTTGCGGGAAACGCTTGGAGAATTCGACCAGGCCGGAGCCTTCGCGCATGGCCGGTGTAATGCCTAGCAACCTACTGTCCTGCTCCGCCATATCGCACAGCCACTGGCCGAAGATTTCGGTGTAGCTAGGACTACTGACTCGCGCTTTGGGAAGGCAGTCTTGGCGAAGATCGAATGCGGAGACGGCGTGGTATGCGACGGGATCCTTCTCGGCGGGTAGATAGCCTTTTCCTTTTTTGGTCACGATATGCAAAAATTGCGGGCCCTTCATTTCCCGTAGATTTTGCAGCGTCGAGACCAAGGTATTCAGATCGTGGCCGTCGATGGGGCCAATATAATTGAAGCCGAGTTCTTCGAACAGCGTGCCGGGCACGACCATGCCCTTTACGTGTTCTTCGGCGCGGCGCGCCAGTTCCCAGACGCTGGGCATTGTCCGGCTAAGTAGCTGTTTGCTGCCTTGCCGCACGGTCGCATAAAGTTTGCTGGAAAGCAGCCTGGCCAGATAATTATTGAGCGCACCGACATTTGGCGAAATCGACATTTCATTGTCGTTCAATATCACCAGCAGGTTGGCATCCAGCACGCCAGCGTGGTTGAGCGCTTCGAACGCCATGCCGCCTGTGAGCCCGCCATCACCGATGATCGCCACCGCGCGCATTCCCCGTTTTTCCAACGTCGCAGCGATCGCCATCCCGAGCGCCGCGCTGATGGAAGTGCTCGAATGACCGACGCCGAAGCAGTCGTAGGGGCTTTCCCCGCGCTTGGGAAAGGCGGACAGCCCGCCTTTCTGGCGAATTGTCAACATCCGGTCACGGCGGCCGGTGAGAATCTTATGCGGATACGCTTGATGGCCTACATCCCAAACCAGTTTATCCGTCGGTGTATTGAAGACGTAGTGCAGCGCGATGGTGAGCTCGACAGTACCGAGCCCCGCCGCGAAATGGCCGCCGGATTGGCTCACGCTGTCGAGTAAAAAGCCGCGCAGCTCTCTTGCCAGCGGAACCAGCTGGTCTTCGGAAAGCTTACGCAGATCGTAGGGCGATTCGATTCGGCTCAACAAGGAATACGTTTCAGTTTTATCGTTCATTTATGAGACATTTCAAGGCGTCATCGAGAATATTAGCGACTGCGTAAGACGCGCGGCCGGTTTGTCTTGCCCACAATCACGACGAGGCTGATCATTATCAAACGCTGGCTTTTCGCTTTCAAGCGAAGATTCAGGAAGACCGGTGACCCATGAATGACTCATTCCGCTGCACTTCGAGCCCTGAGGTGTTCGGCTCTTAAGCGTGCAGGGGACGGCTCAGTGCTGCCGTTGTACGATAAAAAGCGAAAGCGAGCGCAGTAAGTCGGCTTCTCCTGCAAAGATGTCCAGGCTGTCCATAGCGTCTTGATACAACTCCAGCGCTTTCTGCTTGGCACCGGCAAGGCCGAGCAGAGCAGGATAGCTGGGTTTATTGTTATCGCGGTCCTTGCCTTGGGTTTTTCCGAGGGTCTGCGTGTCGCTTTCCTCGTCGAGCACGTCGTCCTGGATCTGGAAAGCCAAGCCAATACACTTGGCATAATGATCGAGCCTATCGACAATACTAGCATCGAGCGCAGCTTTAGCCAGGGTCGCCAGCCGGATGCTGGCGCGGATCAGTGCCCCGGTCTTGTGGATATGCATGTTCTCGAGGCCAGGGATATCAAGTTTCTGGCCCACGGCGGCCAGATCGATTGCTTGCCCACCCACCATCCCGCACGATCCGCTCGCACTGGCGAGCGTTTCGATCATCGCTAGCCGGTTCTCCGCCGGTACCGCAATCGTATGATCGTGAGCCAGTACGTAAAATGCCAGCGTCTGCAAGGCATCGCCGGCGAGAATGGCGGTCGCTTCGTCATAAGCGAGGTGGCAGGTCGGTTTACCGCGCCTCAGTTCATCATTATCCATAGCCGGCAAGTCGTCGTGGATCAGCGAGTAGGCGTGAATGAATTCCACCGCACAGGCCGGGCCGTCGAGGACAACCAATGGAATGCCGAGGATGTGACCCGCCGCGTAGGTCAGCAAGGGACGCAAGCGTTTGCCGCCGCCTAGCACGCCGTAGCGCATCGCTTGGTGCAGCCGTACGGGTAACTTGCTGGCGGCCGGGAGCCAAGCGTCGAGTGCGCTCTCTACCCGTTCTTGACAGGCTTGCATGAAATCTCTAAGTGTCGCGTCAGGATTCATCGGCAAAAGGCTTCAAGGCGGGTTCGCCATTTTCTTCCAACAGGATTTGGACTTTTTGCTCGGCTTCTTTCAGCGCGGTCTGGCAAATTCGGCTCAGCTGCACGCCGCGCGCAAACAATCGCAGCGATTCTTCCAGTCCGAGATCGCCTTGTTCCAAGCGTTCGACCAGATGTTCGAGCTCGGCCAGGGATTCCTCGAAGGGCGGGGTTTTTCTTGCCATTGTTCAACGAATCAGCCAGACGAAACGGTACGATAAAGGTTACAGCCCTTTGCTGTCAAAAAACAGGCTGGCCCGGCACTCCGGTAGATCAGGGAACTTGCTCAAGGCCCGAGGAAACTCTACGCTATAACGTAGCCCGCTCGAAGCCTTCATGAATAAATGGCTGCAGCGATTTTTTGCCTAATTTCCCGCCATGAATGAAGTTTACGATGCATCCGCCATCGAAGTGTTGAGCGGTCTTGACCCGGTGCGCAGACGGCCCGGCATGTATACCGATACGACGCGTCCCAATCATCTGGTGCAGGAAGTCGTCGATAACAGCGTCGATGAAGTCTTGGCCGGTCATGCCAGGCAGATAGAGGTCAGATTGTTGCAAGACGGAGGCGTCGAGGTACGCGACGATGGACGCGGCATGCCAGTGGATCGGCATCCGGAGCTTGCCATCTCTGGCGTCGAGGTCATCCTCACTCGGCTGCACGCGGGCGGCAAGTTCAACCATAAGAGTTACCGCTATTCGGGCGGTCTGCATGGTGTCGGCGTGTCCGTGGTGAATGCCTTATCCAGGCGCCTGGAAGTCGAAATCAGACGCGGCGGGAGAGTTTACAACATGGCCTTTGTACAGGGCGATAAAGCCAGCGAGCTTCAGGAGACCGGCGTGGTCGCCCGGCAAAATACAGGCACTTTGCTACGGTTTTGGCCGGAAGAGCGCTATTTCGACTCCGGCCGCATCGCGGTCCACAAGCTGAAGCATCTGCTGCGCGCCAAAGCCGTGCTGTGCCCGGGTCTACAGATCAGCCTGGAAGACGAAGAGACGGGCGAAAAAGAGCTCTGGCATTACCATAATGGTCTTTCCGAATATCTGCTCGACCAGCTTGGTCGCGTCGAGTGTTTACCGGCAGAGCCATTCGCCGGCTCGCTGGAGGCCAAGCAGGAAGCAGTCGCTTGGTCCGCCGTCTGGGCAAACGAGGTGAGAGAGCCCGTCGCCGAAAGTTACGTCAACCTGGTGCCCACCCCGCAAGGCGGCACGCACGTGAACGGCTTCAGGACTGGGCTGACCGAGGCGGTACGGGAGTTCTGCGATTTTCGCAAGCTTTTGCCTCGCGGCGTCAAGATCGCGCCGGAAGACGTCTGGGAAAAATGCCACTTCGTGCTTTCGGTCAAGCTGCAAGAACCGCAATTTTCCGGGCAGACTAAGGAACGCTTGAGTTCTCGGGAATGCGTGGCGTTTGTATCCGGCGTGGTCAAGGATGCTTTCAGTTTATGGCTGAACCAGCACGCGACCGTGGGTGAAAAAATCGCCGGGCTGGTTATCGACAACGCCCAGAAGCGCCTGCGTGCAGACCGCCTGGTAATCCGTAAGAAGACCGGCAGCGGACCCGCTCTGCCCGGTAAATTGGCCGATTGCGCCGCACAGGATAGTCGCCTGACCGAACTATTTCTGGTGGAGGGTGACTCGGCCGGTGGTTCTGCCAAACAGGCGCGCGCGCGCGAATTCCAGGCGGTCATGCCGCTGCGCGGCAAGATATTGAATACCTGGGAGATCGACTCCGCCAGCGTGCTCGCTTCGCAGGAAGTGCACCACATCAGCCTGGCGCTTGGCGTCGAGCCCGGCGTGGACCGGCTGGAAAACCTCCGCTACGGCAAAGTCTGTATCCTGGCGGACGCGGATTCCGATGGCAATCATATTGCGACGCTTCTGTGCGCGCTCTTCGTCAGGCATTTCCGCCCTTTGGTCGCCGCAGGACACGTCTACATCGCCATGCCGCCGTTATATCGTATCGATATCGGCAAGAACGTCTATTACGCCTTGGACGAGGCGGAGAAAAAAGGCGTACTGGACCGCATTGACGCCGAAAAGATCAAGGGCAAGATCAATATACAAAGGTTCAAAGGGCTGGGCGAGATGAATCCCGCGCAACTGCGGGAGACCACCATGAATCCGGATACCCGCCGTCTCGTGCAGCTGACGTTGGATGAAAGCGGTGAAACCACCAGTCGGCTGGACCTGCTGCTGGCCAAAAGGCGCGCCGCCGACCGGCGCGTCTGGCTGGAAGCAAAAGGCAACCTGGCGGAAATTTGAGCATCAAACAGGGTCGTTTCGCAAGCATATGGGGGTCGATCGGCTCGAGCCGAGCGGCTTGGCTACTGGATGGAACGGCCGGCTGAGAGACTCCGCCATTAGCCGCGTCGTGACATAGCCGGCGAAGTCCCTTGGAGCTTTCTTTCTCGGCGCATAGGGGAACGTAACCCTTGCCTTGGCGGGCAAGGCTGGCTTGTAAAAATTGCAGATCGAATTGTAAGAAAGCAATAGACGCGCTGATGGCGCGTGCAGGCGACTGAGGGATGTTGAGGGTCGGTAAACCGCATAGCACCCGCTGATCGTGCCTGCCAGCGATACGGGTTCTGGGTCAGGATCGCGATCGAGCGACAGAAAGCGGTGTACCGCTCCGTCTGTATTTCGGCACGGCGATTGCTGGTTTGTATTCCTTAAAGAACTAAAACGCAAACGCTGAGGAGGAATTGTCATGACTAGATTGCATCCGCTAAGCGGTATCGCGCTGGGCGCTACGCTCATGTACCTGTTCGATCCTAAGCAGGGCGGACGCCGCCGCGCACTTCTTCGGGACCAGTTCTCGAGCGCCGTCAGCAAGATTGATGATGCTCTTGAGATGACGGCGCGCGACCTCGGCAATAGAACCCAGGGGCTCATCGCGGAAACCAAGGCGATGCTGCTCGAGGACTCGACAGCCGACGAGGTTCTCGTTGATCGCGTACGCGCCGCCCTCGGCCGGGTGGTTTCTCATCCGGGCGCCCTTGACATCAAAGCTGAGCAAGGCCGCATAGCTTTAAGCGGTCCCATACTGGAACGCGAGCACGAGGATGTGCTGCACGCAGTCAGATCGGTGCGCGGCGTGATCGATGTGATGGATCATCTGGATGTGCACAAGACGGCGCAAGGTGTTTCGGCCCTCCAAGGCGGGCGCCGGCGAGTCGAGCGCCCTGAGCTCTTGCAGACCAACTGGTCGCCGGCCATGCGGTTTTTGATGGCGACGGCCGGGGGAAGCCTCGTCGTCTCCGCCTGCCAACGCAGAGACCTCATCAGCGCACTTCTCGGTCCGGTTGGCGCCGCTATGTTCTTGCGGGGCCTCACCAATCTTGATCTAAAACGGTTGTTCGGCATCGCGGCGGGCCATCGGGCGATCGATATAGCGAAGACCCTCACGGTAGCCGCTCCGCTGGACCAGGTATTCAAGACCTTGACCGACTATGAGAATTTTCCTCGGTTCATGGCCCGCGTCCGCGAGGTGAAGAGGCATGACGGTATGTCCCATTGGAAAGTCGCAGGGCCCGCGGGCGCCTCAGTCGAGTGGGATGCCGAGACCACCAAGCTGGTACCCAACGAAGTGATCGCCTGGAAAACGCTACCTGGCTCACTCGTCGATCATGCCGGAATCATACGTTTCGAACCCGTTTCCCAAGGCACGCGTCTGAATATTAAAATGAGCTATAACCCGCCCGGGGGAGCCGTTGGGCATGTTGTGGCGAAGCTGTTCGGTGCTGACCCGAAGAGTGAATTGAATGAGGATCTGGTGCGAATGAAGACTTTCCTCGAGACGGGTAAAGCCCCTCGCGACGCGGCGGCCCGACATTAAGTCGCGTCGGTGCAAATAGCTTTGGTCAGCACCCTGCCAACCGTTCGGGCGCTTGATCGAATATTCGGTTACAAGCCCTGACGAGAGTCGGCAGCCTCACGCGGAGAAGTGGCAGCAGCGCCGCTACCGCGGTGCTCCCGGCGTGTAGGGGCTCGACAGGCCAACTGCTTGTCAATGGCTCTTGCCCGGTGCGGCGTGCAGGCGGTCACTGCACCGGCTCTGCCGGGCTTAGCCGAACCCCTAACTGACGATGAATATCCAATCCAATCACGAGCGTCTTCCACTCAAAGACTTCACCGAAAAGGCGTACCTGGATTATTCCATGTACGTTATTCTCGACCGCGCCTTACCCCACCTCGGGGATGGCTTGAAGCCGGTACAGCGGCGCATCATCTATGCAATGTCCGAGCTGGGCCTGTCGGCCCAGGCCAAGCACAAAAAATCGGCGCGGACTGTGGGCGACGTGCTAGGTAAGTACCATCCGCACGGTGATACGGCCTGTTACGAGGCGATGGTGCTGATGGCGCAGCCGTTTTCCTACCGTTATCCCTTGATCGACGGACAGGGCAACTGGGGCTCGCCAGACGATCCCAAGTCTTTTGCCGCCATGCGCTATACCGAAGCGCGCCTGACGCCGTATGCGCAGGCCTTGCTGTCCGAGCTGGAGCAAGGCACGGTGGGGTGGACCGCCAACTTCGATGGCACCCTTGAAGAGCCCCAGCTTTTGCCGGCCCGCCTGCCGAATGTCCTGCTGAACGGCGCGACCGGCATCGCGGTGGGCATGGCGACCGACATCCCGCCGCATAATCTTGGCGAAGTGGTCAGCGCCTCGATTCATCTCCTGGACCATCCCGCAGCCAGTGTCGATTCACTGTGCCATTTCATCCATGGTCCGGATTTTCCGAGCGAGGCGGAAATCATCACGTCGCTGACCGATATGCTGAGAATGTACCAAACCGGCAGCGGTTCGATACGCATGCGGGCGCGCTACGAACGGGAGGACGGCAATATCGTCGTAACCGCGTTGCCGTATCAAGTCTCTCCGGCCAAGACGATGGAGCAGATTGCCGCTCAAATGCAGGCGAAAAAGCTGCCGATGATCGAAGACTTGCGCGATGAGTCCGATCACGAGAATCCGATCCGCCTGGTCATCATGCTGCGAAACAATCGGATCGATGTAGACCCGTTGATGTCCCATCTGTTCGCAACGACCGATCTGGAGAGAAGCTATCGCGTCAATTTCAATCTGATCGGTCTGAATGGCAAGCCGCAGGTCAAGAACCTGCGCGAAATCCTGCTCGAATGGCTGAGTTTCCGTACGGGGACCGTGCGCAAGCGTCTGCGCTACCATCTAGATAAGGTACTGGCACGACTGCATCTACTGGAAGGCTTACTCGTGGCATATCTCGAGCTGGACGAGGTAATCGCCATCATCCGCCGCGAAGAGGAGCCAAAACCCGTGCTAGTGGCGCGTTTCGGGTTGACTGACCGGCAGGCCGAAGCCATTCTGGAATTGAAATTACGCCACTTGGCCAAACTGGAAGAGATGAAAATCCGTGGCGAGCAAAAGCAGCTCGAGCAGGAGCGCGAGCGCTTACAAGCGATTCTGGATTCGCCCAGGAAGCTGAACGCGCTGATCAAGCGTGAACTCAGGCACGACGCCGAGAAATACGGCGATGCCCGGAAATCGCCCATCGTCGAGCGTGGGGTGTCGCAGGCACTGGCTGCCACCACGTTGATCGCCGATGAGCCAGTCACCATCGTTCTTTCCGAAAAGGGCTGGGTGCGCGCGGCCAAGGGACATGATGTAGATCCCGGCGCACTGGCGTACCGTTCCGGTGATGCGTTCTTAGCGGCGGCTCTGGGCCGGTCCAGTGAGCTGGCCTATTTCTTTGATTCCACTGGCCGCGCCTATGCGCTGCCCATGCGCGGTCTGCCATCCGCCCGTAGCCAGGGGGAACCGTTGACGGGTAAGCTGAATCCCCCGCCGGGCGCTGCGTTTATGGCCGTTCTGGCGGGATCGGAGGAGGACTGGTATCTGCTGGCTTCCAATACCGGTTACGGGTTTTTGATTCGGTTGGGTGAGCTCACGACCAAAAGCCGCACCGGAAAAGCGGTGCTGGTGCTGGCGGGAGAAGCGAAGGCAATGGCGCCGCTGAGAGTGGATCAGCCGGAAACGGACCGACTGGCCTTGGCTACCACGCAAGGCCGCCTGCTGGTGCTTCCGATGGGTGAAATCCCGGGGTTGAGCCGAGGCAAAGGCACTAAATTGATTCAGCTTCACGCCGATCGCTCGACAGCGGGCGAGGATTTTGTCGTCGCCATGACTAGCCTGTCCGCGCACGCTGCATTGCGTGTTCAGGCAGGTAAGCGCACGCTAACCTTGCAAGCCAAGGACATCGAGAATTACCAAGGTTCCCGAGGTCGCCGCGGGAGCCTTTTGCCGCGCGGTTTTCAGCGCACCGATAGGCTCTGGCCGGTCACCTGACCAGCACGCTCCAGAAATAGTGGTCCAGCAGCAAGGACGAAAAAATCCCGATCAGATAAACCAGCGAATAAGCGAAAGTTTTCATGGCGATTCGATTATGAGCGGCTTTCTTGAGCCGAATCGCGTGATACAAAAACCCCGCACCGAAGACGACGGCTCCAAGCAGATAGATTGCCCCGCTCATACCGGTGAGATACGGCAGCAAGCTGACGACGACCAATAGAATGGTATAGAGCAGCACGTGTAGTTGCGTGAACTCGACGCCATGGGTGACTGGCAGCATTGGAATGTTCGCTTTGGCATAGTCTTGCCGCTTGGCGATGGCATAAGCCCAGAAATGCGGCGGCGTCCACACGAAGATGATGAGAAACAGCAAGAGTGCGTGCGGATGCACCTGCCCGGTTGCGGCGCACCAGCCGAGCACCGGTGGCGCCGCTCCGGCGGCGCCGCCGATAACGATATTTTGCGGCGTCGCGTGCTTCAGATAAACGGTATAGACGATCGCATAGCCGATCAGTGACAGAAAGGTTAACAGCGCGGTCAGGGTATTGACGAAAAGAACCAGAATCAGCATGGATAGCGTGCCGAGCGTCAGTGCAAAAATCATGACATGGGTCGGACTAAGCTGACCGGTCGGCAACGGCCTGGCTCGGGTTCGCGGCATTTCCGCGTCGAGCTCGCGATCCAGATAGTGATTCAGTGCGGCGGCCGAAGCAGCGGCCAGTCCGATGCCGAGGGCTCCGTAAAACACGACCGGTAAAGGCACCATGCCGGGTACAGCCAGAAACATGCCGACGACAGCCGTAAAGACAATATGGCCGACCACTTTCAGTTTGCAGAGCTGCAGATAGGCACTCCACGGCGCGTCGATGGCGGTCGTCGCGTCGATATTCGATTTCATCGTTTTCGCTGGCTATCGTTTACAATAATCGGCTTTTGCCACCGGAGACTTCATACGATGTTCTTGTTCAGACTCGCTTTGCTCATCGTTTTAGCCCTGCCGCCGCTGCACGCGGCGACCCCACAAGTGCATGAATTCAAGCTCGATAATGGCCTGAAACTGGTGATTCAGGAGGATCATCGGGCCCCGGTCGCGGTATCCCAAATCTGGTACAAGGTCGGTTCCAGCTACGAACACGGCGGCATCACTGGCATATCCCATATGCTCGAACACATGATGTTCAAGGGCACGGAAAAGCACCCCGCCGGGGAATTTTCCCGTATTATCGCAGCAAACGGCGGCAGTGAAAACGCCTTTACGGGCGAGGACTACACGGCCTATTTTCAGACGCTGGAAAAAAGCCGCCTTCCGGTGAGCTTCGAGCTGGAGGCCGACCGCATGCGTAGCCTCACTCTGCCCAAGGGTGAATTCGATAAGGAGCACCAGGTGGTGCTCGAAGAGCGTCGGCTTCGCGTGGACGATCAACCGCACGCCAAAATGGATGAACACTTCAACGCGCTAGTTTACAGCAATGGGCCGTACAAGAATCCGGTCATCGGCTGGCCGTCCGATGTCACCGGTCTGACCGTCGACGACCTGAGAGACTGGTATGGCCGCTGGTATGCGCCGAATAACGCGACGCTAGTGGTCGTCGGCGATGTCAATCCGCAGGAAATTTTGTCACTCACAAAAAAATACTTCGCCTCCCTCAAGCCTAGCCAGCTGCCGCTGCCGAAATCTCGCCAGGAAGTCGAGCAGCTTGGCCCGCGTCGCATGACCGTGCGGCTGCCGGCCAAGCTGCCATCCTTGACGATGGGCTACAAAGTCCCCGTGTTGAACAGCGTCGGAAGCGTCGAGAATCAATGGGAAGCCTACGCGCTGGAAGTTGCGGCCGGCGTGCTCGACGGCGGCAACAGCGCGCGTTTGTCCAGCCGCCTGGTGCGCGGGCAGCAGATCGCCGCCTCGGCGGATGCCGGCTACGATCTCTATGCACGACTGCCGTCGCTGTTCCTGCTGCAGGCGACTCCGGTGCAGGGAAAGACTCTGCAAGCGGTGGAAAAATCGCTGACGACCGAGATCGAGCGTCTGCAGCAGGAGCCGGTCACCCGAGATGAGCTGGAGCGGGTTAAAGCGCAGGTGCTGGCCAGCAATGTCTATCAGCGCGATTCGATGTTTTATCAAGCAATGCAGATCGGTGTGCTGGAAACCATCGGGGTAGGCTGGAAAAGAATCGATGAGTACCTTGACCGCATCAATGCGGTCACGCCGGAACAGGTGCAGCAGGTCGCGCGCAAATATCTGATCGACGATCGGCTGAGCGTTGCCTGTCTGGAGCCCTTGCCGATCGACAGCGAACGCCAGGAGGCCGCGCCGCCCATGGGAGATCATCATGTTCGTTAAGGGTTTCATTCTCGCGGCTTGCCTACTGTTACCGGCGTTTGCCCACGCCGTACCCGACATTCATCAGTGGACGACAGGCCAAGGCGCTCGCGTCTATTACGTGCAGACCGAGGGTCTGCCGATGCTCGATCTGCGCGTGGTGTTCGATGCGGGCAGCGCCCGCGATGGCGCGCAGTTCGGCGTCGCGGCACTGACGTCGAACCTGCTGGACACCGGAGCAGGTGACTGGAATGCCGACGCCATCGCGCAGCGCCTTGAAGGCGTAGGCGCCAATGTGGGAACCGGCATCTCTCGAGACATGGCCTGGGTGACACTGCGCAGCCTGACGAGCCCGCATCGTCTCAAGATCGCTTTGGAAACGGTGCAGCAAATCCTGACGCATCCGCGTTTCGACCCGAAGGATTTCGATCGTGAAAAGCATCGCGTGCTACTCGCTCTGAAGCAGCGCGAGGAATCGCCGTCCGACCTGGCCGGCATTGCGTTTTTTGACGCTGTATATGGAGATCATCCCTATGCACACCCGAAGGACGGCGTAATTCAGACGGTCGACAAGCTCACGCGCGATGATCTGGAGCAGTTCTACCGGCAGTACTACGTGGCGAAAAACGCGGTCGTCGTCATCGTTGGCGAGATCAAGCAGACTCTAGCCAAATCCATCGCCGAAGAGGTGTTGCAGGGCCTGCCGGTAGGTGATAGGGCGCCCGAACTGCCGGAAGTGAAACCGCCCGAAACGTCCACGGTCATCAAGAGAACGTTTCCTTCCGAGCAGACGCATATTTTTTCCGGCCTGCCGGGCCTGCGGGTGAACGATCCCGATTATTTTCCGCTCTACGTCGGCAATCATATTCTGGGCGGTAGCGGACTGATTTCCCGCATCAGCGACCAAGTACGCGAGAGGAGAGGCCTGTCCTACAGCGCCTACAGTTATTTTTATCCACTCAAGCGCAGCGGACCTTTTTTGATGGGTTTGCAGACCCGCAACGATCAGACCGATCAAGCCCTGAACGTAATGCTGCAAACCTTGCGCGATTTTATCGCTAAGGGTCCGACTAGCGATGAGTTAACCGCAGCCAAACAAAACATCACCGGCGGCTTCGCCATGCGTCTGGACAGCAATAGCAAATTGACCGAAAACGTGGCGAATATTGGGTTTTATGGCCTACCGCTCGATTACCTTAATACCTTCACCCATCGCGTGGAGGCGGTAACCGTCGATAATATCAAAAAAGCGTTTCAAGACCGGATCGATCCCAATAAACTGCAGACGGTGCTAGTGGGCGGCGCAGCGAATAAACGTGAGAAATGAAGTTCGTATCATCGGCGGACAGTGGCGCAGCCGGAAAGTGATCTTTCCAGCTGCGCCAGGACTCCGGCCGAGTCCTTCGCGGGTGCGTGAAACGCTGTTCGACTGGCTGCAGCATGATATCGAAGGCGCGCACTGTCTCAACCTTTACGCCGGAAGCGGCGTACTGGGTTTTGAAGCGGCCTCGCGCGGCGCTGCCTTCGTTGTGCAGGTAGAGAGCAATCCCCAAGCATGCGCGTTCATGAACGACAATTGCATACGCTTGGGCGCGCAGCAGCTCGCAGTCGTGCAGGCGGACGTAAGTCGGTTCCTGGCCGCACCAAGCCAGCTTTTTGATCTGGTATTTCTCGATCCGCCTTTCGGGCAAGGTCTCGCAGTGACTTGTTGCCAGTCTTTGGAACGCGGCGGCTGGCTTACCCGGAACGCGAAAATCTACATCGAGACGGAGAGCGGACTGAGCCTTTGCGGCCTGCCCGAAAACTGGCAGGCGGGGCGCAGCAAACGAGCGGGCAAGGTGAGATATCACCTTTTCGCGCGGCGAGAAGCCGAGCGTTTGCCCGATTTGGGCTAGGCATTGCTCATGAATTCAGCATGAAAATAACCGCCATCTACCCAGGCACCTTCGATCCCGTTACCAATGGGCACATCGACCTTATCACCCGCGCGGCGAAAATCTTCGATCGGCTGATCGTGGCGATCGCGGAAAATAAAAACAAGGCGCCGCTATTTTCCTTGGAGGAGCGCGTCGATTTCGCCCGTCACGCGCTCGGCGCTCAGAATAACGTTGAAATACTGGGGTTCGATACCCTGTTGGTCGAGTGCGCGGCCCGACACGGCGCTACCGTGATCCTACGCGGTCTGCGCGCGGTTTCCGATTTCGAATACGAATTCCAGCTGGCAGGCATGAACCGCCATTTAAACGCCGCACTCGAAACCATGTTCCTGACACCATCCGAGCAATATGCGTTCATTTCCTCCTCGGTAATCCGCGAAATCGCCCGCCTCGGCGGGGACGTATCGAGCTTCGTACCCGAACTTGTCCGTCTGGCCCTGGTCAGAAAGTTTGATTCAAATGTTTGAGAGGCGTCTATGGCCCTGATCATCACTGATGAATGCATCAACTGCGACGTGTGCGAGCCCGAATGTCCCAACCATGCGATTTCTCAGGGCGATGAGATCTACCAAATAGACCCCGCCCGCTGCACCGAATGCGTTGGCCATTTCGCAGAGCCCCAGTGCGTCCAGGTTTGTCCGGTCGAGTGTATCCACAAGGACCCAGACCGGGAAGAAGATAGAGCGACGCTTTATGAAAGGTATTTAAACCTCACCCGCCAATGAGCCGGGACATTGCCTTGCTAGACCCGGCGCATGGGGCTTGAAGAGATCGATCAAGGCAACGACAGCGGCCAGAGGAACTACCTCACCGGCATGTGCGGCAAGCGACTCTTCATCGGCGCGCCTTGAGAACCCGGCCCTGCGCGAGGAAAGGCCTCACTCAGCCGTCTCTCGCGATAAGCCGTTGCACGTCTTGGAGCGTCTTATTCAACTCCCGCTTCTTCAGCCATCGCCTGGCAAGATTCGGCGCAGCGACGGCAGGTCTGGGCGCAGTTTTGCATTTCGGTATCGCCGCCAAACTGCTCGCAGGACTCGCCGCACTGGGTGCATACTTCCTCGCAGATATCGCAGGTCAATGTGTGCAATTCCGAACCGCGCAGCATGAAGTTTGCGCTGGTCTGGCAGATTTCGGCGCAATCGAGCAGCAAGCGAATATGGTCCGCCTGCGCATGTTCGCCGCCTTTTTGCAGGCAATGCACGGCTGTTTGTAGGCAAATGCTATGGCAGCCCAGACATTCCTGTATACAGGATTGCATCTTCTCGTTCATGGTTACCTCTCCTCTGCTTATGGAATGGCAACCGTCGGCGTTGCAACCAATGTGCCCAGCGCGGGAACATCAGTGGCCTCGGGTGTCATTCACTACCGCGGCCGCCAGCTGAGAGCCTGTCCCGGCGGGCCGTTTGCCCCGGCTGCCAAAGGGTTTGTAAAGCCGCCAGGACAATGATTACGTGAAGTCGAATGCCTTCCGGATACGCCCTTCGGTCGGCAGCCCAGCGCGTCGATCCTCTACCGTCAGCCTCGTAAAGTTTACAGCGCGATCGGTAAGTCTTACCGGTCCAGTGGCCTCAAAGCGCTATACCGCAATTTGCTCGCGGCCAGCATGACGATCGATCGGCTTTCCACATCGCTTGGCATGGATGCTGTTACCCAGTAACGCATATCCCTAGCAACATTCAGGAGCATTCCATGCGAAACAAACTGTTGGCCTTCATGGCCTTGCTCGTGCTAATGATTGATTTAAGCGCGTGCAACACCGTACGCGGCGTTGGCCGCGACGTTGAGAAAGGTGGAGAAGCGATACAGAAATCAACTCGCTAAGTGGTGCAGTATCGAAAGACCTCGCCCGTAGAGCGGCGTCTGGCCCGAGGGGATCTGGGATCGGCCGTCGCTTGATGGCGCGCTCGGCTGAGGCGATTCCACTCCGTTTTGGGGCGAGGTTCTGCGCCGCTGGCGCCCGAGTGGGAACGGTCTTTAGCTTGAGTTGTGGGAACGACTGCACGTGATCAAGCCTTTTGAGGTGATACGTCCAATCCTGTTTCAACTGGACCCCGAGCGATCGCACGAGTGGTCACTCAAAATGCTGAACCTCTGCTGGCGAGCCGGCATCCGGCTTTCCGGCAGCCACACCACACGGCCGCGGCAAGTGATGGGCCTCGAATTTTGCAACCCGCTAGGGCTTGCCGCCGGTATGGACAAGAATGGCGACTACATCGATGCGCTGGCGAATTTGGGTTTCGGGTTCATCGAAGTCGGCACGGTGACGCCTCGACCGCAGCCGGGCAATCCCCGGCCGCGGCTGTTCAGACTGCCGGCCGCGCAAGCGATCATCAATCGGATGGGGTTTAACAACCGAGGAATCGACTATCTCCTGGAGCGGGTCAAGCAGGCGAACTACAAGGGCATACTGGGCATCAATATCGGCAAGAATGCGGATACGCCGATGGCGCGGGCAGCCGAGGACTATCTGCTCGGATTGAGAAAAGTCTACCCGCTCGCCAGTTACGTCGCGATCAATATCTCCTCACCGAATACGAAGGACCTGCGTCAATTGCAAAACGCCCAGGAAATGTGCCGACTGCTGCAGCTCCTCAAGGCCGAACAGTCGCATCTGCAGACGATACATCGGAAGTACGTGCCTCTGGTCGTCAAACTTGCACCCGATCTCGACGATGATGAGATTAGAAACATCGCCGCGCTGTTGCTCGACCTACAGATTGACGGCGTGATTGCGACCAACACGACGGTTTCGCGCGAAGATGTTGCAGGCCTGCCATGTGCAGGGGAAGTCGGAGGCCTGAGCGGCAGGCCGCTGAGACGGCAAGCGAACCGGATCATTGCCCAGCTCGCTGTTGAGCTCGGAAAAAAAATTCCTATTATCGGCGTCGGGGGCGTTGTCAGCGGGGATGATGCCGTCGAAAAGCTCCGCGCCGGCGCTAGCCTGGTACAAATCTACAGCGGCCTGATTTATCGAGGTCCAGGTCTAATTGAAGAAGCGAAAGTCGCGATCGAAAATGCCTCATGAAAGCATCGCTTTTTCGTATTCCTGCCCTCTCTCTCGCGTGCTCGACGGATGATAAATTTTTCTATTCAGTGCAGGTGCGCGGGAATTTTTTCAGCAGCCTCGTGTCCTATTTACGCCCAATAATTCATTTGGAGGTAGTAAAAATGGCTGCAACAAGTCAATCCGTTGTCACGGGCGTGGAAGGAGAAAAAGACCAACCGTTGTTGAATCTCAAATGGCTGGCCTTTGCCTTCTCCATCTACACCGTGTTTTACATC
>CADDZF010000013.1 GCA_902812445.1 Methylococcaceae bacterium
AAAGTAGAATTAACCCGGCCCTTAAATAGACCGGATTAAAAAAGGGCAGGGAGCCGAAAGCGCGGCGCCAAACCGCGTGAGCCAAGACCGGGATGTACCAACCTTGGCGATGGCCCGAAATACCAGGAGGGTATTTGTGGCAGGAATAATACGGGTCGCCTGGTGGTTAAGGTTTACGCCGCTGGTTTGATCGCTGCGTTCACCTCCGGTGGACCGTCTGGTATCCGGCCTGACCGATCCGGATTCATGGGGACGCTACGTTGCCGATTCCGGCGTGTTCAGCGCGTGCAATTCGTGGGTGCTCGCGAGCCATCGCTCCTCCGGCGCCGTTGCCAAACTCCGCCTTCCACTCCACCCGGGTGATGCACCAACGGGCCTTTTTCCCGGCACCCGCCATTGCCGCTAGCGGCCGAATTTTGCCGCTACTTGCGGCGAAACGTCTGTATCGCTTGCTAACTGCGGGTCTTATATATAGAAATTTATGGCATAGCTTGTGCTCTGCTCGCTTTGATAAAAAAGGTGAGCGCTATGTCATTCAATTTCGATCAAGCATTCGGTATTCACCCGCTCGCGCTGAAGCTTCGCGATAGACGCACCGAAGTTTTAGCGTCCAACCTGGCGAATACGGATACACCCGGCTACAAGGCCCGCGATATCGACTTTCAATCAGTTTTGCAAAATACCCTGACAACTCGGCCACATATCACTGCAACCCAATCGGGCCATATTGTGCCTGGCGCGGGTCTTTCCGCTGGCAGACTAATGTATCGTGTCTCGGTGCAGCCTTCCCTGGATGGCAATACGGTTGAAACCACTACTGAGCAAATGCAATTTGCCGAGAACGCTCTGCACTATCAAGCGAGCCTGCGCTTCATTGATGGCAGAATCGCCAGCCTCATGACAGCTATCAAAGGACAATAACCATGTCATCATTTAAAGTCTTCGATATCGCCGGCTCCGCCATGAACGCTCAGGCGCTCAGGCTCAACCTGGTCGCTAGCAATCTAGCTAACGCCGATAGCATCAGCAGCAGCATTCAACAGACCTATCGCTCGCGACAACCGGTTTTCGCCGCAGAATTGCAGGACGCCCGGGACAAGCAGGATGCTGCAGTAGGCGTTAAGGTACTGGGCGTGGTCGAAAGTCCGGCACCGTTGCGCATGGAATACGTACCGCATCACCCGATGGCGAATGCCGATGGCTATATCTTCAAGCCGAACGTCAACACGGTGGAAGAGATGGCTAACATGCTATCCGCTTCTCGGTCATACCAAGACAGCGCAGAAGTAGCCAATACGGCGAAACAACTCATGCTGCAGACGCTTCGATTAGGACAATAGCGTGGAGCACAAGCCGTGAATACCGATTACGAAGCATTTCAGGCCTTGGGCCTGACCGACACCACGAAATCCGCCGCAACCCATAAGCCGAACGAGCTTGGCCAGGCTGATTTTCTCAAGCTGATGGTCACGCAGCTTTCGAACCAGGATCCAATGAAGCCTCAGGACCCTACGCAGTTTTTCAACCAGTTATCGCAGTTCAGCACGGTCACTAGCCTGCAGCAATTACAAAAATCGTTTTCCGATTTTTCGGCTGCGGTTAGCTCCGAGCAAGCGCTGCAGGCCTCCAGCCTAGTTGGACGCTCGGTACTGGCGCCCGCTGATAAAGGACTGTTGCAGCTAGGTAGCAACATCAGCGGTGAAATTACGCTGCCATCGAACGCCGCGTCAGTAACTCTGCAGGTCGTTGATGCCAACGGCAAATCGGTGAGCCACCTAGACCTAGGCGCACATTCGTCGGGACAGGCGGCCTTTGCGTGGGACGGCAAACTGGACGACGGCACTCTGGCGAGTCCAGGACTATACGGCCTGAAAGCGGAAGCCCGCCTGGAAGGCCAAAACCAGAGCGTCGAGACCCAGGTGCTGAGCAAGGTTGAGAGCGTGACGCTCGGTAGGGATGGTAACCGGCTGGAAGTTAATCTAGCCGGCATCGGACCGGTCAAGTTTAGCGATTTACAAAAAATCTATTGAGGCAGAGGAATCGTCCAAAATGAGCTTTAACACAGCGTTAAGCGGGTTGAACGCGGCAGCCAATAACCTTGCCGTCACCGGCAACAACATCGCCAATGCCAATACCACCGGCTTCAAAAAATCCCGTTCCGAGTTCGCCGACGTGTATGCCACCAGCCTTGGCGATGTGGGTGCGACTACACCCGGCTCAGGCGTCAGGGTCGCAAACGTGGCCCAGCAGTTAACTCCAGGCAATCTCGAGTTTACCGATAACAGCCTGGACTTGGCTGTCAGCGGCGAAGGTCTTTTTATCCTGGGTGGTAACGTCGACGACATCAACTCCAAAGTCTACACGCGCGCTGGCGCATTTCATCTGGATAAGGACGGCTATGTCGTCAACAATGATGGCAAACCTCTACTGACCTACAAGCCCAACGGAGCTACCGTCGACGAAGGATTCAGCACGGGTATTCTGCAGACTCTCCAGCTCGACTTCGCGCAAGGCCTCCCGAAAGCGACTTCAAATGTGGATATGAAATTTAATCTGGACGCGCGCGCTACGCCGCCGACGGTGCCATTCAGCCCGACTGATACAGCCAGTTTTACCAAAACCAGCTCGCTCACCGTCTATGACTCGCTCGGGAATCCGTATAACGCCACGACCTATTTTGTCGCCGACAACGCCGTGACGCCGAACCAGTGGCAAGTTTATACGTCTTTGAACGGACAACTCCTGAAGAATACACCGGATACTCTTCTATTTGACACCAACGGCACGCTGCAATCTCCGGCCAATGGTCAAGTCAGTTATCCGCCATTTAATCTGAGTAGCATTAACCCGACGAGCAAGGCAGACCCTTTATCGTTGAGCTTTGATTTTACCGGCTCAACGCAGTTCGGTACTGCGTTCAGTGTTGACCAGCAGAGCCAAGATGGATTGACGATTGGCCGCTTGAACGGCGTCGATATAGACAAGACCGGCGTGGTATTCGCCCGCTATAGCAACGGGGCAGCAAAGCCGTTAGGGCAAGTGGCGCTTGCCAAATTCGCCAACGCGCAGGGTTTATCTAAACTGGGCGACACCAATTGGGCGGAAAGCGGGGATTCCGGGCTGCCAATTTCAGGTGCGGCCGGTACGTCTAATTTCGGTACCATAGAATCTGGCGCCCTCGAGGAATCGAATGTCGATCTGGCAGCGCAATTGGTTAATCTGATCGTCGCTCAGCAGAGTTATCAGGCCAATGCACAGACGATTTCCACGGAAAACTCGATCGCCCAGACGATCCTTAACATCCGCTAACGACTAGCGGCAGGCATTTGTCGTGGATCGCAGCATTTATGTCGCCATGAGCGGCGCCAAGCAGATCTTGCAAGCGCAAGTAACCAACAGCAACAATCTGGCGAACGTCAACACGACCGGCTTTCGCGCCGATCTGGAACAGTTCCGCAGCATGCCGGTATTCGGGCAAGGCTATCCGAGTCGCGTTTATGCCATGAGCGAGCGGCCGAGCGTCGATTTTACCCCGGGCACGATCCAGACTACCGGTCGCGAGCTCGATGTCGCAATCCACGGGGACGGCTGGATCTCGGTGCAGGCTAAGGATGGCAGGGAAGCCTACACGCGAGCCGGCGACCTGCGTGTATCAGCGGAAGGTCTTTTGCAAACCGGCACCGGTTTGCCACTCATCGGCAACAAGGGATTCATCACCCTTCCGCCGGCGCAAAAGATAGAGATTGGCGTTGATGGCACGATCAGTATCATTCCGCCCGGCACCAATGTGGCCGCGCTGGCGATTATCGACCAAATCAAGTTGGTGAAACCTTCGATCGAACAGTTGGACAAGGACAATGACGGCCTCATGCACGCCAGAGAAGGCGGCAAATTGGCGCCCAGCGCCGACGTCCAGCTGGTAGCCGGCGCTTTGGAGACCAGTAACGCTGATTCGGTCGGCGCCATGGTTCATATGATGGAGCTAGCGCGTCAGTTCGAATTGCAGATGAAAATGATGAAAACAGTAAACGACAATGAAGCCGCCAGCGCGCAGATCATGCGAGTAGGCTGAATGACGAATCAGGAGAGTACCGTGGAGACAAGCTCATGACAGCATCATTATGGGTCGCCAAGACCGGTCTGGACGCACAACAGACCCGCATGTCGGTCATTTCGCATAACTTAGCCAACGTGAACACCACGGGCTTTAAGAAAGAACGGGCGATTTTCGAAGACTTGCTGTACCAGAACGTTCGCCAAGTCGGTGGCCAATCGAGCCAGAACACGATGCTGCCTTCAGGGCTTCAGCTCGGTACCGGCGTCCGCACTGTGGCGACAGAGAAAATCCATACTCAGGGGAATATTGTGCAGACCCAGAACTCGCTAGATATCGCGATCAGCGGACGGGGGTATTTCCAGATCCTCATGCCGAATGGCGAGATCGCCTATAGCCGAGACGGTTCGCTCAAAATGGATGCTAACGGCCAGGTGGTAACATCGGGCGGCTACACACTGGAGCCCAGCCTGACCCTGCCTCAGGATGCCGAAAGTATCACCATTGGTGCTGACGGCACGGTTTCTGCCAAACAGGCCGGCAATGCCGCGTTGAATCAGATAGGCAACATTCAGCTCGCTGATTTCATCAATCCGGTCGGGCTGGAGCCGATCGGCGAAAACCTGTACCGCGAGTCGGTTTCTAGCGGCGCGCCCATTATCGGTACGCCGGGGGAAAACGGCATCGGCAAGCTGGCCCAGGGGTCACTGGAGACCTCCAACGTGAACGTCGTTGAGGAGTTGGTCAACATGATCGAAGCCCAGCGCGCGTACGAAATGAATTCCAAGGCTATTCAGACGACTGATGAAATGCTTGCCTTTGCTTCCAACACGCTGTAACGCTCCGTGATAATGGGACAAATCCTTTTCCTCGTCATCATTTTCCTGCAAACGGGCTGCGCCAGTATTTTGAACCCGCTGCCCCGGCGTGACCCGGCGTTTGCGGCCGTACGTCCGCAGGACATGCAAGCGCCGCCGCAGTACAACGCCGGCGCGATCTTTCAGCCCGGTTATGAAATTCGCCTGTTCGAAGACAACCTGGCGCGGCGGGTCGGCGATATTCTGACTGTTCGCCTGGTCGAACGGACTAATGCGAAGAAGGACGCTGATACCGATGTCAAGCGGAACGGTTCGACTTCGATCTCGGTGCCAACTATTCTCGGACAAAATAATGCCAAACTACTTGGCTATGAGTTATCCAGCAGCCTGGATTCAAAGCACGATTTCAAAGGCGAAGGAGAAAGCAAGCAGAGTAATGCCCTGACCGGTAGCATTTCCGTTACGGTCGTCGAGACGCTGCCGAATGGAAACTTGCGAGTCCGCGGCGAGAAACGCGTATCGCTTAATCAAGGCCATGAATACGTCAAACTGTCGGGCATCGTCCGCCCCGCAGATATCGATACCACCAATGCGGTGGATTCGACCAAGATCGCCGATGCCACCATCATGTACACCGGCGAAGGCGCGGTAGCCGATGTCAATCGGATGGGCTGGCTGCAACGCTTCTTCACCAGCGTATTGTTTCCATTTTGATACGCATTCAGCACTGGAGCATAGGAATGTCGAAACATATCCGCAAAAGCGTGGTTCTGGCCGGCTTGACGAGTCTCCTGCTACTTGTAACCGGAACGCGGGCCGAGCGGATCAAGGACATTGCCGCGGTTGCCGGGGTGCGTAACAACCAGCTTATCGGCTTCGGCCTAGTAGGCGGACTCAACTTGTCCGGTGATAAGACCCGCTTCACCAGTCAAACCTTGCGCAACATGATGCTGCAACTCGGCATCAATCTGCCGCCCGGCACCAATCTGAATACGAAAAATGTGGCGGCCGTTTCCGTCCATGCCGAGTTGCCGCCGTTTGCAAAACCGGGCCAGCTAATCGACGTGACGGTTGCGTCTCTCGGCGATGCTAAGAGTCTCCGCGGTGGCAGCTTGCTAATGACCCCTCTCAGAGGCGCAGACGGGCAGGTCTATGCCTTGGCCCAAGGCAATCTCGTGGTGGGTGGCTTAAGTGCCTCCGGGCAGGACGGCTCGAAGATTACCATCAATATCCCTAGCGCCGGACGCATTCCGAGCGGGGCGACTGTGGAACGGGCCGTATCTACGGGGTTTGCAGAAAGCGCAAATCTCGTCCTCAATTTGCATACACCGGATTTTACGACCGCCAACCGTTTGGCCGAGGCGATCAATCGTTCATTCGGCACTGGAATCGCCCGGCCGTTGGATGGCTCATCGATTCAGATCGCGGCCCCGGGCGATCCTTCACAGCGTGTTTCGTTCACCGCGATGATCGAGAATCTCGAAATCAATCCCGGCGATGCGCCGGCGAAAATCATCGTCAACTCACGTACGGGCACCGTGGTGATCAGCAGCCACGTACGCGTCCAGCCAGCTGCCGTGTCCCACGGTAATTTGACGGTCACCATCAGCGAGAAGCCGCAGGTGAGCCAGCCTCAACCGTTCGCGGGCGGCAACACGGCCATTGTACCGCGCACAGACATCGCCGTGCAGGAAGAGGGCAATCGCATGTTCGTGTTTAGTCCGGGTGTGTCCTTGGACGAGATTGTCAAGGCCGTCAACCGGGTTGGCGCGGCGCCCAGCGACCTCGTTGCCATTCTGGAAGCGTTGAGAAGTGCTGGTGCGCTGCGCGCCGAGCTGGTCGTTATTTAGTAGTTATCAGGAGGGGACGGCGCTATGTTGCCAAAAACCGGCGCGGCGGACATCTACACCGATTTTAACGGCTTAGCGCAGCTGCGAAGCCAGGCGAAAACGAATTCTTCGGGCGCATTGAGAGAAGCCGCCAACCAGTTCGAAGCCTTGTTTCTGCAGGAAACCTTGAAAAGCATGCGTAGCGCAAGTCCCGGTGACCGCTTGATGGATAATAAGCAGAGCCAATTCTACCGAGACATGCACGATCAACAGCTCGCCATACATCTGGCCAAAAATTCAAACTTAGGGCTCTCCAATATGTTGGTCAAGCAATTGGGCGATGAGGTGGGGACAGAAGGTAAGGAGGCGGGCAAGACTCTGGCCGATTATCGCCATCACGCGGTTCCCAGGATTTATGACGGCGAACCGGGTGAAGACAGCGAAGATGCTCAAGGACCGGTGAAATTTATGGAGCAGCTGATCGGCCAGACCGCCAAAGGAGCGAAACCCGGTAGGGACGCCACTCCAGCCCAGGAATCGGCCATCGCCAGCCGGGAAGGGTTCATCAATACTCTCTGGCCGCATGCCAAAGCAGCGGCAGAGGAGCTCGGCGTCGATCCCAAACTGCTACTGGCGCAGGCGGCTCTGGAGACCGGTTGGGGGAAATCGCTACTGCGTTCTTCCGGCAGTACTCACAGCCACAATGTGTTTGGTATTAAGGCGGATAAAAGCTGGCAGGGTGAGCGCGTCGTCAAGACGACCTTGGAATACGATCGCGGGACCATGATGAAAAACCGGGCCGCGTTTCGCGCCTACAAGAGTTTTGCCGACAGCTTTAAGGACTACGTGAGCTTTGTTCAGTCGAATCCGCGCTATGCTAAAGCGCTGGCGAATGCTGGCAATCCGCAAGCCTACGTCCATTCATTACAGCAAGCAGGCTATGCAACAGACCCGCAATACGCGCGGAAAATTCTCAGTATCGCCAGACATGAAAGCTTCTCAAACCTGGTGTGAGAGGCGTTTCTAATCAGGGGTTTTCGAGAGATATCATCTGGGTTCTTCTAAAGATAACCCTCAAATGAGCGATAAACTAGTTAAGCGAACTTCAAAACGATAAGGTTTAATGATCGATGTCGGGCCAACTTTTCGGTGTAGCGCTATCAGGACTTCAGTCTACCCAGCGCGCAATCAATGCCACAAGCCACAACATCGCGAACGTCAATACCGAAGGTTACAGCCGTCAACGCGCCGAGTTGACGGAACGCAATCCGAAGTTTACCGGCGCGGGCTTCCTCGGCAATGGAGTGCATGTAACAACGGTGCGCCGCCAGTATGACGATTTTCTATCCCAGCAGGTACGCTCCAGCTCCACGGCATTCGTCGAAGCGGATCGGTATCACTCAATGGCGACACAGGTCGACAGTATCCTGGCCGATCCGGCTACCGGTGTGGCGGCAGCCTTGCGTACCTTCTTTAACGCCGCACATGGCGTGGCCGATGATCCCACTTCCATTCCTGCAAGACAGACCCTGCTGGCCGAAGGCGAATCACTGGCGGACCGTTTTAATGCCATGAACGGCCATTTTGACGAGTTACGCACAAACGCGGCCAAGGGGCTCGATGAGGCAGTCGATGAAGTCAACGCCTTGGCAAATTCCATTGCGGATATGAACCAAAAGATTGTTTTCGAACTGGGGCGCTCCGGCGGCCGCCAGCCGCCGAACGACCTCTTGGACCAACGCGATCAACTCCTGGTAAAGCTATCCGAGAAAATAAACGTTAATGCCATCAAACAGGACGACGGCTCGCTGAGCGTGTCGGTCGGCAACGGACAGTCCCTGGTATCGGGTGCTCAGGCGAACAGGCTGAATACGCAGCCGTCTGCGATCGATCCTTCTCACAAGGATGTTGCAGTGAGTGGAAGTATAGTGATCACAAACGATATTTCGGGCGGAGAGATGGGTGGCCTGTTGAAGTTTCAAGAAGAAGTTCTTGATCCCGCGCAAAAGCAATTCGGTCGGTTAGCCACAGGTCTAGCCTTGGAGTTCAACCGGCAGCACGAAGCCGGTTACGATCTTAGTGGGCACACAGGCATCGATTTTTTCAATCCGCCTGTAATCGGAGTCCTGAAATCGGCCAGCAACCCGGGTATCGTTTCGGTCACTTATGACCCTGCAACGGCGCCGGCCGCATTGCAGCCTAGCGATTATCAGCTGGATTACGACGGCTCTATCTATACGCTGACCCGATTATCCGACAGAAGCCAGTGGGCTAATCCAACGGGCACTTTCAGCCAGGACGGCTTTACCTTATCTGTGAACACGGCACCACCTGCTGGCGGCCGTTTTATCATTCAGTCGGTGCAGAATAGCGCATACCGTCTGAGCGTCACCGTTACTGATCCAGAGCGGGTTGCAGCGGCGGGCGATATCAAACGCGACGCCGCCAACAATCCGGTACTGGATAGCGGCGGCAATCCCATCCCCTTGATCGGAGACAACCGCAACGCCTTAAAGCTAGCAGGTCTTGGGGAGAAGAAAGCTCTGCTAGGCGGCAGCGCGAATATGCATGACGTGTATGGGCAGATCGTCACCAACGTAGGAACGCTCACCCGCAGCGCCGAAATCAACCGCACCGCCCAGCAAGGCTTACTCGAGCGGGCGAAGACTTCCCGTGAAGAAGTGTCCGGCGTTAATCTGGATGAAGAAGCGGCTAATCTGCTTAATTATCAGCAGGCCTACCAAGCATCCGCGCAGGTCATAGCGGTCGCCAATAGTCTATTCGATACTTTGCTTGGTGCATTCAGGAGCTAATCGTGAGGATTTCTACTTCATTGTCCCAGCAGCTCAGCGTCAACGCCATGCTCAACCAGCAGGCGAAATTGGCGAAAACTCAGCTACAGCTTTCCATGGGTTCGAAAATCTTGACACCGGCCGATGATCCGTCTGCTTCCGCCAGAGCGCTCGACCTGACTGAATCCATCGCAGTGATCGGGCAATATCAGGCCAATGTAGAAACGATGCGCCCGCGCTTGGCATTGCAGGATAGCGCTTTGGACACGGCTACCGGCATCGTGCAGCGTGCGCGGGAACTAGCCGTGCAGGGAGCAAACGATGCGTTAAATGCGTCCGATCATCTGGCCATTGAAAAAGAGGTGCGCGAGCTGCTTGACCAAATGGAAGGGATAACTAATACGCAGGCGGCTAATGGAGAGTATATTTTTTCCGGTCTGCAGTCGGATGTGCCGGCTTATAAGTGGGATCCCACCGTAACGGCTCCTGCCACCATCCCGCCCGGTTATGTATTTCAAGCAGATGCGCAACAGCGTAACTTGCAGATAGGCTCGTCCCGCTGGTTAGCCGACGGCGATACGGGCGATAACGTATTCGGGCAGATCGCGGCCGTCGGCGCACCGGCAGCGAGTAATGGCGGCACGCAGAACGTGTTGATGACTTTATACAATTTCGCCGAAGCTCTAGCGGGACGGTCCTCTGCGGTAGAACCACCGACCACGCCAGATACGCCGCAAGCTACGATCAGTCACACCATCACCAATCTGGACAATGCACTACATAAGATGGACCAGGCTCGCGCCAGCATTGGTGCAAGGCTGAACGCATTGGACGATCAAACGAGCAGCAACGAAAAACTGCTCGTCGATACGCGAGCAACGTTATCCGGAATCGAGGATTTGGACTATGCCGAAGCCATTGGCCGGTTCAACCTGCAAAATACCGCCCTCCAGGCTGCGCAGCAAGCGTATGTCAAAGTACAAGGGCTATCTTTGTTTAACTACTTGCGCTGATAGTGGTTCCCGGTGTGGTAGAGAACGCGGCAAAGCCCGCAGCTACGCGCCCACTATTCCCATCAAAATGGCAGTCCTCGACCCAGACTACCTTTCAGTCCACGCAACAGATTCGCCATGTTTCCCTTCTTGAATTTCTTCATCATCTTCTGCATTTGCGTGTACTGCTTGATGAGGCGGTTAACGTCCTGAACCTGGGTACCCGAACCGGCCGCGATCCGACGCTTGCGCGAACCGTTGATAACGTCGGGAAACAAACGCTCCTGACGCGTCATTGAATTGACGATGGCGACTTGCTGCAGCATGTCGTTATCGTTCACTTTTTCCTTGACGTTTCGCGGAAGGTTCGCCGTCCCCGGTAGCTTATCCAGCATTGATGTGAGCCCGCCCATGTTTTTGAGCTGCAACAACTGATCGCGATAATCTTCCAGATCGAAGGTTTTCCCTTTCTGAATCTTTTTGACGAGTTTCTCGGCCTTCTGCCGGTCCACTTTGCGCTCGACTTCCTCAATCAGACCGAGCACATCGCCCATGCCGAGGATACGTGAAGCGATGCGGTCAGGATAAAACAGTTCCAGGGCTTGAGTTTTCTCGCCAGTGCCGAGGAATTTGATCGGCTTTCCGGTGATGTGGCGAATCGATAGGGCGGCGCCGCCGCGGGCGTCGCCGTCGGTTTTGGTCAGAATGACGCCGGTCAATGGTAGCGCATCGTGAAAGGCCTTGGCCGTATTAGCAGCGTCCTGACCCGTCATGCTGTCGACGATGAACAAGGTCTCGATAGGTCGAATCGCCGCGTGGATTTGTTTAATTTCATCCATCATGGCATCGTCAATGTGAAGACGGCCAGCAGTATCGACGATGAGCACGTCGAGATAGCGCCGCTTCGCTTGGTCTACCGCGTTTATGGCTATTTCGACTGGATCTTGCGCGGAGTCGCTCGGAAAAAATTCGACCCCGACTTCTTCAGCCAACATTTTCAATTGTTCTATAGCGGCTGGGCGATAGACGTCGACACTGACCACGCCGACCGATTTCTTTTCGTTTTCCTTTAACCAGCGCGCCAGCTTGGCCACTGTGGTGGTTTTTCCGGCGCCCTGCAATCCCGCCATAAGAACAGCCGCGGGCGGCTGGGTAGCAAAATTAAGCGGTTCGTTGGTGCTACCCATTACCTTAACCAATTCGTCCTTGACGATCTTGATCAATGTCTGGCCGGGTGTAAGGCTCGCCTGAACCTCCTGGCCAAGTGCGCGCTGTTTGACCTGCTCGGTAAAGTCGCGCACGACAGCCAGCGCGACATCAGCTTCCAGCAACGCCATACGGACTTCGCGCAGAGTATCACGGACGTTATCTTCGGTAATCCTGCCCTGACCGCGAATTTTTTTCAGTGATTCGGTTAAGCGTTCGGTAAGATTTTCAAACATGACTGTCAAAACCTTTAAGACATGACTGTCAAAACCTTTAAGAATGGACCTGAGGCGCCAATGAGGGCGACTTGCTTCAACTTATGGCTACATTATGCCAGACTAAAGCCCAAGGAGGGCATTGACTCGATGAATTCGCTCTACTTCGGTGCCGTCGCAATCGGCTCGTATATGCTGGCCACAGGCATGATGATCAAGGGGTTCAATACGGACTATGCCGCTGAGGCGGATTCCGCTCATCAGCGGAGGCGCATCCTTGGTGTAGCGTGGTTGGCGGCTGGCCTGCATGCGTTTTCGATCTGGCCTATTTTTCACAGCGCTGCAGGGATAAATTTCAGCTTTCTGAGTGCCGCGGCGTTGACTGCTCTAGTCGTGGTTCTGCTGCTTTTGCTTACGGCTATCAGCAAACCGGTTGATAAACTCGGAATTGTTGTCTTCCCAGCGGCATCGCTGCTACTACTGCTCGACATTGCATTGCCGGAAGACGTCTATGTGGTGAAGACCAACTCCTGGCGCATGGATGTGCATATCTTCGTGTCTATGCTGTCCTACAGCCTATTGAACATTGCTGCTATTCAGGCCGTCCTGCTGGCATTGCAGGATTGGCAATTGCGCACGCGCCATGTCAACCGCTTCACGCGCGCGCTTCCACCGCTGCAGACGATGGAAACTTTGCTATTTCAATTAATTGGCGTCGGCTTCGGGTTGCTCAGCGTTTCCTTGCTGAGCGGCCTTATGTTTCTGGAGAATCTGTTTACGCAGCACTTGGCACATAAGACTGTGCTGTCGATTCTCGCCTGGATCGTATTCGCTGTCTTGCTGTGGGGGCGCGCTTATCGTGGATGGCGTGGTCAGGTCGCGATCCGCTGGACGTTGGGCGGATTTTTCTCGCTGATGCTGGCGTATTTTGGCAGTAAGATGGTGTTGGAAATTATCCTAGATAGAGTGTGAGCCGGCTCTGCCCTGTTTCTCTCAGACAAACCGAAAATCGCTGTAGCTCTGCTTCACCTTGCTCGCATTTCTAAGTCTAATGAGTTCCTCGGCGGCAGCGTTTCGTGCGGCGGCTGCCAGCTCGACCAACTGGAGCTGCACGCGCTGCACTTCTTCGCAGCGGGCGGCAATGGCGAGGGCATTTCCTTCGGGAATCGCCGTGTTGAACATGCTTCTAATCATGCGCTCGCACTGAGTTTCCAGATTGCTCACCTTTTCCCAATTCGCTTCATTCGCCTCGATCAACATCATTCGACTGTACTGCTGAATTTCTTCAATCAGGATCTCGCAATCGAGTGTAGCGGTTGTCATGCCGGCCTTTCGCATAAATCAACCGGTGAGAGCGGCCGGGCAACCATCGCGCATGTCGATGGGAATGGCATCCCATGCAGCTTTGACTTCTTTCAAAAGTCTCGCCACTTCATCCAGCATTTCTGGTCTATTTTCCATATTGGCCTGCGTCAATCGCCGCTGCATATAGTCGTACAATCTGTCCAGATTACGGGCTAGCTGACCGCCCCGCTCAGCATACAAACTTTCGCGTAACCCCCCGATAATCGAAATCGCCTGTCCGATTCGCTCGCCTTTCCCCGCGAGAGCTCGATGCAACATTGCACCTTTAGCAACGGCTATTCGTTCCAAGATGCCATCGTAGAGCATAGAGATGAGTTGGTGTGGGCTGGCATCCATAGCGGCAGAATTGACCTGCTTATAGCAGTTGATCGCCGTGCCTTTATGCGAGTAGTAGCTCATGATGTACCTTCTCTGATCGTAGCGTTATTTTTGGTTGGATTGCGCGTAGGGCAAAGCTCCAAGTTGCTGTGCCAAATAAGTACTAGTGCTCTGAAGTTGACCGACGAGTCGATCCATTGCGTTGAAACGGTCAAGCAAGCGCTGCTGGAGTTTTTCCAGACGATCGTCCAGAGCGGTTCTTTCCTGGCCGATTTTGTCGACGCTTTTCTGCAGCCCTTCGGTCCGCGCATCGATTGATCCCTCATCCAAAATCCCTTTCAGTACGTTGTCCAGCCGGTCGATAAGGCCGCGGGTAAAACGCACAGTGCCGCGTGAGCCAGTCAAATCATCGGTCGTTTGGACTTTAAGCCCAGATGCCGCGCCGCTGATTGCGGTCAAATTCCGCCCTTTGCCTTCGCCGGTTTGGCCGTCAATAGTGCCTGCTACATTCCAACCTACGCTACCGGCCCCTATGCCGAAACCCGCGATGGTGGAGCCGCTACCGATAGCGCCGATTTGAGTGATCTCGACCAGCGACGTATCGCCGTAGCTTTGTGATCGGATCGTAAACTGGTTTGCGCTACTGTCATATTGAACCGATACGCCGGCCCCAGCGTCTTTCAAGCTAGAGTCGCCGTTAATCCGTGATTGCAACTCGGCTGCCAACTGCGACGCCGTGTATGCGTTATTTTCTGTCAAAGTGATCTGGCCAGACAAAATGCCGTCGACTTTTATCCTTAGCATATTGTTCGAGCCATCCACACCTAATGATGGCGACATCGCGCCAGCCAATTCACCATGTGTTGCCGCTGCCGTGATACTCACGTTGTAGGAACCGGCTTGAGTCGCGCCGGTGTTCTCAATAAATGCAACACCATCATGGGATGGGCTTCCCATGTCCGCGAAGATTGCAATGACATCGTCTCTGTTCTTCTCCAGGGCGGCCTCAAACTGGGTGCTGTCAAGTGCGAGCTTGCCGTCTGATTGAGTTTCGATGCCAATCTCGGCGAGCGTGCTAATCGTGCCACCAAGACCTTCTACCTTTTCCCTCATGAGAGAGCGCAGCTGAGCCATCGCGCCGCGAACGCTGGCTTCACCCATGAGCGTTCCGCCTTTTTTGGCTTGCGCGTCGTAGCTGGATAGCTTTTTGACGGTGTTGATTACTTCGTTAAATTTCTCGACAAATGCTTCTGCGGCCTTAGTAATCTCTCCATTACTTTGCTCGACGCTTAGGCTGACGAGTTTCCCCGGCTGCGCTTGGGCCAGTATTAAGGTGACGCCTTTCAAGGCACTGGATACCGTATTTGAGGAGTTCGTGATATCGAGCCCATTGATGTTCACGATAGCGTCCTGAGCGTTCTGCGTCTGGATCATCTGCGTGGCGGAGGCGTTGAACGCGAGCGCCGATAGCCCCGAATCGTCGATATCCGCGCCATCTCCGTCCGCTACACTAACCTGCAGGCTATTCCTGGCGCCAGAGTCTTCCGCATTGAGTACCAGCCGGTAGCCCGTGCCATCGTTGATGATCGAGGCCGTGACGCCTGCTTTGGCGTTATTGATGGCGTCGCGGATACCACCCAAGCTGTTGTTGGAAGAATCGATCGTCAGGCTTAACGTGCCTTTTTCGGCATTCTGGGAAAAAGCGGTATAGGCGTCGGTGCTACCGTCATAACTCGTTGCACCGAACTTGATAGTCAAGGTGCCAGTACCCACCAAATCGCTCGCGCTGCTGAAGGTCTTGGTCGCCAGCGCGTGCGGCTGAGCCAGTTGTTTGACATCCAACTGGTAATTGGCCAGATCGGCATTGCCGCTAGCGGAGGCGGACACAATCAAGGGATCGCTCGTGCTCGCTTCCAGTTTTTCAAACGTGCTGCTGACGCGCAAATCGTCCAAACTGTTCCTGAAATCGCTCAGTGCCCCTTTAACCGTACCCAGTCCTGAAATCTTGGCCTGCAATTTAGCCTCCTGCCCGTCGAGCCGGGAAGCCTTCGGCGTCCTCTCCGCAGCCACCAGCTTGCTGACCATCGAGTTTATATCCAGGCCCGATCCCAAGCCTGTTGAGGTAATGACCGCCATGACCTATCCTTTTGTTAAGAATTCAGACTCGTTCTCGCAATAATAAGCCGGAAAGCTCTTCTAGATCCGCGGCCAGCCTCAATACTGATTCCGCCGGGATCTGGCGGATTACCTCTTGCGTGCTCTGATCGACAACCTGGATCACCGTACGTCCAGTGTCTTCATTCACGCTGAAATGCAATTCACGGTGAACCTGCTGCAAAAAATCATTGATATTGCTGACCGCCTGCGCTAAACGGCGTTTCGGTGGGCCGTTTTGAACCACCGTGTAGTCCTCTTTCAGGACGTTGGCACCGGTTATCTCAAGGGGCTGAAAATCAGTTGTCGCGGACGCAGTTTGTCGGGCCAGATCGGTCTCCTGCGCGTTAGCAAAACGGGGGGCATTGAAGTGCGCCAATGCTGACATTGCTTCCACTATTGTCTCTCCTTACGTGAGTCCAGCGAAGCTGGGAGGGCGGATTACAGACTTGTTCATCCGCCCGGCCACTTGCGGCTTGTTAACCTCTGAGTAGCGATAGCACGTTCTGAGATGATGCATTCGCCTGCGCCAGCATAGCCGTGCCTGCCTGCTGTAGGATCTGGGTACGGCTCAGCGAAGCCGTTTCCGCTGCAAAATCAGCATCCTGGATGCCGCTGCGCGCGGATGTGACATTCTCCGCGGTAGTCTGCATGTTAGCTATGGCTGAGCCAAAACGGTTTTGAATCGCACCTAGATCGGCTCGCAGGCCGTCGACGAAGGACAGCGCGCCATCGATGGACTTGATAGCATTGTTGGCACCCGACTGAGTCCCCACGCTGATACCGCCTACCGCACTCAAGCTGCTCGAATTGGCGCCCGTGCCGCTGAACAACCCGCCCGCTGCACCAGAGGTTACCGTGAAGCCGTTTGCAGAGTTGAAGCTTACTGTGCCGCCCACCATGCTCGTATCAGTAGCCGCGCCGCCGGTAAGCACCTGCGCTGCGCCTTTGGTGACACCGTTTTGGTCCAGCCCTTGCAGTTCCAAGGTCTTGGTCGCTCCACTGTTGTTGAAGTCCTCTAAGACGACGTCATAACCTTCCGCTTGGGTCAGTGTAATAGCCGATCGGTTGGTGGATAGCTCAGCCGTAACACCGGTGCTCGATGCTGACGCATTGATCGCATCGGCCAGCGCTGTGAGGTCGGACGTATTGCTGACATTGGCGGAAATGCCCACCGGCGAGCCGGTATTCGATCCGTAAAGATTGAAGCTTACCGTACCAACGCTGCCCAAATTCTGTAGGCTGGCTTTGGTAATGGCCGTTGCATCCACGCCGGTCGAGGCGGTAGCGGCGTTTACCGCAGCGGCGGCAGTACGCGCGCTGTCGCCTGCGTTAACGGCGACGGATGAGGTACCAAGGCTGCCCGTTACGGTCAAATCTTCTGTCGCGAGCACAGGTTGCGTGATAGCGGCTTTATCGGCGACGCCAGCCAGGGCATTGTTCAGGGTTCCGTTTCCATCGACATTATTCGCACCGATATTGGTCGCCTTCGCGTTGCCGATGGAGAAGCTGATGGTCTGATCTGCATAGGCGCCGATCTGAAATTTCTGACTGGTGAAGCTGCCATCCAGCAGATTCTTGCCATTATACTGCGTCTGGTTGGCGATGCGCGTAATGTCCTGTTGTAACTGCGCAACTTCTTTCTGCAGCGAAGCGCGATCGCCTGCCGAGTTGGTATCATTGGCCGATTGTACCGATAGTTCACGCATACGTTGCAGGGCATCAGTAATTTGGCCTAGCGAGCCTTCTGCGGTCTGGGCGACGGAGATACCGTCGTTGGCATTGCGGACGGCCTGATTCAAGCCTTTTATCTGTGCTGTCATGCGATCGGAAATGGCGAGCCCGGCGGCATCGTCTTTCGCGCTATTGATCCGCATACCGGAAGATAGGCGCTCCATCGATGTCTGCATGGATAGCTGCGAACGGTTCAACTGGCGCTGAGCATTGAGGGAAGCGATGTTGGTATTAATGACTTGTGGCATTGTAATCTCCTATGATTAAGTGGATTGGCGTGGGTCTTATGTCCCACGCTGTAACTCTCGGAATAGTTAGCGGTATTCAGCTTGGAAACTTGAATGGCTATTGACCCAGGAAACAGGCTCTTCGGAGTGGTCCGCTCCGGTGTCCTGTAGCACGAAGAAATCGTCCAAGAAATGGCTTAAGCCATCCAAATCTTATGCGTCGGTTCGGATTATCAAGCGTTTTATGAACGACCTTACTGCTTCGTTGCCCGATGAACTAAAAGCACCCATCGATCTCGTGTGGAACGGTTTCAGCGAGCGACTCGCAGCGCTGGGAGTTGAATTCTGCCCAGACGAGAGCCTGCTGAAATCGTTAGCCAAGGCGTGGGCAGCCAGTGGTTTTGTGATTAATTGGTCCCTGCGTCATCCAGCGATGTTCGCCAACTTGATGAGTTCTGGCGTTTGGCGGCAGGCGTCGGGCGCTACAAGCGGGTATCGGACACGTTTACAGGAATGCCTTCGGGCCGTCGATCTGGAAGCTGGCTTAATGGCGGCGCTGCGCCAATTTAGGAATCTCGAAATGGTGCGGATTGCCATGCGCGATATCACCGGCTGGGCGAATTTGGAAGAAACGTTGGAGGATTTATCGGCGCTGGCGGAAGTTTGCATTCAGGAGAGCCTGGCCTTTCTTTATCAAAATGCCTGCAGGCTCAGAGGCACTCCAATCACCAAAGAGGGAAGGCCACAGCAACTGGTCGTATTGGCCATGGGCAAACTGGGAGCATCCGAACTCAATTTTTCCTCAGATATCGATCTCATCTTCGCTTATGCCGAGGACGGCATTTTGCCGGATAAGCGGGGAACGAGTTATGCGGAGTTTTTTACCCGGCTGGGCCAAAACTTAGTAAAAGTACTCGACGCCGTTACGGAAGACGGTTTCGTATTCCGCGTGGATACTCGGCTCAGGCCGTTCGGTGAGAGTGGTCCTTTGGTGATGAGCATTCATGCCATGGAAACGTATTATCAGGGCCAGGCTCGGGAATGGGAGCGGTACGCCATGGTTAAAGTCCGCCCGGTAGCGGGAGATCTTCAGTCGGGCAGGCGCCTGCAGACGCTTTTGCGGCCTTTCGTGTACCGGCGTTACCTGGATTACCGGGCTTTCGGCGAGCTACGTGATCTCAAGCAAAAGATCACACAGGAATTGCGCAGGAAAGACCGGCTGGAAAACATCAAGCTAGGTCCTGGCGGGATACGCGAAATCGAATTTATCGGCCAGGCATTTCAGCTGATTCGCGGCGGCCGGGATAAGCGGCTGCAGGAGCGGAGCATCTTGCGCGTGCTGTCCGTGCTCGGCGAATCGGCCTATCTGCCGGTAGCGATTGTGAACAAGCTTGCCGAAGCCTACCGCTTCCTCCGCACAGTGGAAAACAGGTTACAGCAATATGCCGACAAGCAGACTCATGATCTCCCTCAAGAACCGCTGCAGCGGTTCTGCCTGGCATTTTCCCTGGGATTTTCCGACTGGAACTCCTTCAAGCGGCGCCTAGATACACTGCGCGAACGAGTTCACGCGGTATTCGAGCAGGTCGTTGAAGCGCCCCACACGGACGATCACGACGCGTGGCTCAAGCTGGTAGGAGCGAGCCAAATCGACAGCGAACGTCTGTTGCAAACCTTGCAGGCCATAGGCTATCGCGATCCGTACCATGCGCTGAGTTTGCTTAAGGCGTTTCAGAGCTCCTACTCGCTGCAACAGCTCACGGCTAAAGGCGTGGCGGAGTTGAACCGGCTCATGCCAATGTTGCTGCGGGCGGTGGCCAAGACGGAAGAGGCTGAAGTCGTCCTTGAAAGAATACTGGCGTTGCTCGAATCGATTGCCAGCCGCAACGTTTATTTTACGCTGCTGGTAGAAAATCCTTTGGCGCTTTCACAAATGGTCAAGCTGGCCGCCGCCAGTTCCTGGATCACGCACTACATTGCCCGTTTCCCGCTGTTGCTGGATGGACTACTCGATCCGCGTGAACTGTATACGCCCCTTCATAAAGCTGAACTGGCCAGAGAACTGGCCGGGCAACTCGAAGCCGTTGGCGATGATGATCTTGAGCAGATGATGAGCGCATTGCGCCATTTCAAGCAGACCAATGTCCTGCGCGTGGCTGCAGCGGACATTATGGGTGCCATAGCGATTGGCGTCGTGAGCGACTATCTGACCGATATCGCAGAAGTGGTTATCGATGCTGTCCTGACCCAGGCATGGCGCCTGTTAGCCAGATGGGGCTATCCCCCTGGGGCAAGCTTCGATGAAATCAAACAATTCGGTATTATCGCCTACGGCAAATTGGGCGGGTTCGAATTGGGCTACGGCTCTGATCTTGACCTGGTATTTTTGTACAATGGCGACGATGCCATGACGAGCGGCGAAAAGCCTATGCCGTGTGCTAAGTTCCACGCCCGGCTAGCGCAGAAAATCGTCAATATGCTCACGACGCAGATGCTTTCAGGCAAGCTTTATGAAGTGGATTTACGCCTGAGACCGAGCGGCAATTCCGGCTTGCTGGTCAGCGGTATCGATGCTTATGCGCGTTACCAGATGACCAGCGCCTGGACCTGGGAACAGCAAGCGCTGATCAAAGCGCGTTTTGTCGCCGGTGATCCCGCAATCGCGAAGCGCTTCGCGGAGGTTCGGGTTGAATCGCTGAGAAGACCACGTGACCCGGCAACCCTGCTCAATGACGTCATAGGCATGCGCGAGAAAATGCGGGCCACTCTGATGGTGAAAGACCCTACCGTGTTCGATTTAAAACAAGGTATGGGCGGTATGGCGGACATCGAGTTTATAGTACAATTCGGGACTTTAGCGGGAGCGCGCGATCACCCGGAATTATTGGCCTGGACCAGCACCATAGGCCTTCTGAAGACCCTCAAAGCGATCGGTTTTCTGTGCCCAGACGATTTTGCGACGTTAGAGCAAGCCTACTATCTGTATCGAGAACGCGTACACCGCTCGGCCCTCAAGGAAACACAGGCGGTCGTGCCGGTTACTGAATTTATGGAATTGCGCGAGCGGGTTCGTCAAATCTGGCAAACCATCATGGCGTAGCCGAATAGCCTAACTTAAGGGTGTAACTTGAGGAACCACAGGACGCGATCAGACTGGAGACAACTTTATGGCGATGGACGACAGAAATGGCGTTATCTGGCTAGATGGTGAATGGCTGCCCTGGCGGGATGCCAAGGTTCACGTGTTGACCCATACGCTACATTACGGCTGCGGCGTATTCGAAGGGCTGCGGGCTTATCAGGCGAAACAAGGCACAGCGATCTTTCGTTTGCGCGATCATACCGACCGCCTGTGCCGTTCTGCCCATATCATGAAAATGAACGTGCCGTTTGACAAGGCTATACTCGATCGGGCCCAGCGCGAGGCGGTGAGTAAAAATAACTTGGCCAGCGCCTACATTCGTCCCATGTGCTTTTATGGCTCCGAGGGCATGGGATTGCACGCGGCCGGGTTGAAGGTTCACGTCATGATAGCGGCCTGGGAGTGGGGCAGTTATCTCGGCGCCGAAAATATGGAACGCGGCATCCGGGTTCATACGTCTTCTTTCACGCGTAACCACGTCAATAGTCTAATGTCCAAGGCCAAAGCCAACGGCAACTATGTGAATTCCATTCTGGCGGTACAAGAAGCCGTCGAAGCGGGGTTTGACGAAGCTCTGTTGCTAGATCATCAAGGTTATGTCGCGGAAGGCAGCGGCGAGAACATCTTCATCGTCCGCCGTGGTAATCTCTACACGCCGGACTTGACGTCCGTTCTCGAAGGAATTACCCGGGAAACCATACTTACCCTTGCCCAGGAGGTGGGTCTACGGGTAGTGGAAAAGCGCATCACACGCGATGAGGTCTACGTTGCTGACGAGGCGTTCTTCACCGGTACCGCGGCGGAAGTCACCCCGATACGCGAACTGGACGGGCGCACGGTCGGCCAAGGCCGTCGTGGACCAATTACGGAAACGCTACAGGCGCTCTATTTTGACCACGTATACGGCCGCCGGACCGATCATGCCGACTGGTTGAGCTACGTCGGCTAGCGACCCATTGCACTGGCGTTTCAGTCGAGCGTCTTCAGTTTTCTCATTTCCGCAGGCGAAGTTCTGCCCCTGTGAGACACTTTGTCGTAAACCTCATCGAAGGCTTGCTTGCAGAATGGCAACTGCGCCCGCAGCCGGTCATAGTCCCGATGATCGAACATGGTTCTGAACTGCTCGCGCGTCATCTTGGTTTCCGCATACAACGCCTGATAGCCGTGATGCTCGATCACAAATGCCTCGAGCGCGGGCAGGGCGGACCGATTGTCGAAGTTCTCCTTGGCCGGCGTTCCGTACGCGCCGATATCGACATAAAGCTCGTCCGCCTCACCCTCCTCGTTGCGGAACGGGTGAATAAATCCGAGGCGCCGGTCGTTGTCATGAATCGCCAGGGGACAAAGCCACAAAGGGTAGAGCTGGTAATGAGCGTCGAGATACTGCAGGGATTTCTTGAGATAGCGGAGCGGTACGAGCATGTCCTGAATGACGTGATGCTTTTCCCTGAGTCGCCGGGTGGTTTCGGTTTCGGTATATTTCAGCAATTGAATGCTCGGCGGTAAGGCCCAGCCCAGCAGCCACCGGAAGACGGGATGGTTGCCGAAAGCGATGATGTCTTCCATCGCCCAAAAATAGCTTCGCGTGTGTCGATGAAAGTAATCCCTCAAGGGTATATATTCGATCCCGTGCTGTCGCTTGTGCAGATAAGTTTGCACATGCTGGTAAAACCAGGGTTTGGGCCATCGGCCAAGAGGATTTAGCATCCCGTCCGAACCTAGCTCATCGGTCAACTGACCGCACATGATCACGGCCGCATGGCAACGGTAGAGGATGCCTTCCACAAAGTCGTTTTTCTCCCCATCCCTGCTTTCCGTTACAAAGAAAGCGATCGCCTCATCCAAGGTATAGAGCGGCTGATAGCGGACCTTGACATATTTCCGCGCCGGGATGATCTTCAGTGTGGCCGCCACCAGGAAGCCTAATGTGCCGTGGCTCCACGGAAGCAGATAATAGAGATCGACATTCTCGGAACGGCTGCAGCGCAGCAGCTTGCCCTCGGCAGTCACGACATCAAAAGACTCGCAAATATGCTGGAACAGCCCGAATTTGTGGCTGCTGGTCTCCACGCCGAAACCCATGATCAATCCGCCGACGGTCAAGTCATCCAGCTCGGGAACGACGGCGAGCATCCAACCCCGGGACACCAGCGCGCGGGAGATCTGGCCCATGGTGGCAAGGGGTTCTACCTTCACGACTCGCCGATCTTCATCAATTTGAAGGATGTCATGCATGCCGATATGGACATGCTGATGAGACAACTTGTATTTGGGCACCAGTTCGCTCATGGATTTCCAGCCGGATCGGGCGGTGCATAGCTTTTTTTTGCACCCCTCTTTTCGCCATTCCTCAATTTGCCGGATCACTCGCTGCACGCGCAGGTCGTGTCGGGCTGGCGCGCTGGTAAGATAGAAGAGGATTCGATTACGGATCGTTGCATAGGCCTCATACAGCAAGGAGGCCGGCAACAGAACGACCGTCGCGAACAGGCCGCGATAGTGGGTAAGTAGGTACTCGAAGACCGAGCAATCTCCCGTGCGTTCTGCAACGGATGCAAACTTCCTCTTCATTCGCCGCGCTGAGGAGGACTCTGTTCGATCCCGGCGCCGCTTCGCGCCAGATAGTCTTCCCATTTGCGGGCGGTTAGCTGTTGTAGTAGCGGCACCGTCGGGTTAAGCTCGATGGGAGGCGCGTCCCAGTGTTGCTCATAGCCTTGCTGCTCGGCCTCCAGGGCCATGCCGTCCTGAGCAAGCAGCGGCCTGAAGAGCAAGGGTTTGGCGATGCGCAGCGCCATCTCCTGCAGCCAACGCGGCATTTTCAATGGTGTCAGAGGAATCTTCATGGCATCGAAGTAGAAAACAAAGAAGACTCGAGTCTGCCGCAGATCCACGGGCAGGACGAAGCACCAATGTTTGATCTTGCCGCCTGTGTCGGACCACTGATAGGGATATTCGTAGCAGAGTTCGATGGAACGGGTGTTTACCCGCCGGCGATCCACAAAGATTCCGGAGATGCGGCCTTGGGCCATGTGAGTGTCATAGGTCAATGTCACCCGCCGTTCATCGGCCTGATAGTGGCGTAGTTTGGCGTCGGTGAAAGGCCGGTACTTGCGGTGCAGAAAGGCGTGGGCAAAGTCGCAGATGTTGTCGATCACCATAGAATGGTGAGTCTGCCACGTAAAATCCATCATCATGTGCGCCCATGGACTGTCTCCTTCTAGCTCGGGTATGGTGGGTAACAGCTGGTGCTCGGCTTTCGTGGGATCGCCGGGAAATAACCAGATGAGGCCATAGCGTACCCGTACCGGATAGACGCGTAACCGCTTCTTGAGCAGTGGCTTGCCGAAGCTGTCGTGAGAGTAATCGACCAGTCGGCCGTCACGGTCGAAGGTCCATCCGTGGTATGCACAGCGAAGGTGGCAACGCTGGACGACGCCATGGCTGAGTTTGAGTTGGCGATGTGGACAGCGATTCTGGACGGCGGCGAGCACTCCGTCCTCACCCCGATAAAGGGCGATCGAGGTGTTCCAGAACGTCACCTCTGTAATGTGTCGTTTCTTGACAGCACGAGCGTACTCCACGGCATACCAGCGATCGGGGTCCAGCCCGGCAGCGCGCGCTTTTTGGCGCGTGTTCTCCGCCTGTTGAAAACTCGGTGGCCGCCGTGATGATGCTCCCTCGACGCTCATACCTCTCCCGTCTTCCGGGTGCCTAAGCCCCACGTCGGCGATGTTCGTGCGGAGGGCCGGATCACACCGCGGCGCACGAAATCTCCATAGGCGTCCGTGATCGCCTGCATGATACTGCTTGGTCGATAGCCAAGTTCTTGCTGAGCCTTGCCATGATCGGCCCGACGCTGCATCTGTAGCAACCGCACCGCAGCCGGCGTGAAATGGCGGGGTGCGTTCGGGAAAGCGCGATACCAAGTTCTGTCGGCAATTTCCGCCAGCACCGCCACTAGCGCGGGCGGCAGGCGCACTCGAGGCGGCGGACGTCCGCTGATTTCCCCGAACATTGCCATCAGCTCGTCCACGCTGGCGTAGGCAGTGCTGAATAGGTATTTCTGTCCCGAGCGGCCCTGTCTCATGGCGAGGACATGGCCTTCGGCGATGTCGTGGCTGGAAACGAATGCAAAACCGCCAGGGATGTAGGCGCGTAGGCGCCCGTGCGCATAGTCAATAAGGACGCGGCCCATGCGAGACGGCCCGTAATCGTGAGGGCCAATGATGGCGCAGGAGGTGGCAACGACGACGTTGAGTCCATTGGCATGAGCGCGCAGACACTCGTGTTCCACCAGATGCTTGGAAACGGCATAGGGCAGATGACGTTCGAAGGGGTAAAACGGCATGCCTTCGTGACTGTGATGATCGGGATCATATCCAGTGGCGCTCAGCGATCCCGATACCACGATCTTATCGATCGCTAAACGCGCTGCCGCATCCAACAGGTGAATGGTGCCTCGAACGTTGGTATCGAAAATCTGGCGCTTGTGCGCCGCATTGCCTTCAATGGTCGAAACTAGCGCGGCGCAGTGATAGATACGGTTGGTGCCGCGCACGATGCTGTCCACCGATTCCTTATCGCGTAGATCAGCATAAGCGCGCTCTACAGCGAGACCGTCCAGGGCACCGTTGTCGCGGCCCGGACGCATCATGACGCGTACATCCTCGCCATCGGCCAGCAAGCGGCGCACCAGATTGGCGCCCAGGTGACCGGTCGCCCCTGTGACCAGCACTTTCCGGCGGCTCATGTAATTAGAAAAAGACATCCTGGATCGGCGAGGATGCGGAGGCGTAGCGTTTGCGTGGCATGCGCCCGGCGAGGAACGCCTCACGTCCGGCTTCGATGCCTTTTTTCATCGCAGACGCCATTAAAATTGGGTTTTGCGCCTCCGCTATCGCGGTATTCATCAGCACGCCATCACAGCCCAGCTCCATGGCAATCGCGGCATCCGACGCCGTGCCTACACCAGCGTCGATAAGTATCGGTACGCTGGCGTTTTCGATGATGGTGAGGATGTTGTAAGGATTGCGAATGCCTAATCCGGAGCCGATGGGGGCGGCCAGCGGCATGACGGCGATACAACCAATCGCTTCCAGGCGCTTGGCTACGATCGGATCATCATTGGTATACACCATGACATCAAAGCCTTCTCGGACTAGAATTTCCGCCGCCTGCAGGGTTGCCGTGACATCAGGAAACAGCGTTTTGGCGTCGCCCAGGACTTCCAGTTTGACCAGACGATGATCGCCTAGGAGTTCGCGCGCCAGTCGGCACGTGCGTATGGCATCGTCTGAGGTATAACAGCCCGCTGTATTGGGTAGCACGGTGTACCGCTGAGGAGATAGAACGTCGAGCAGGTTCGGCCGGTTGGGATCCTGGCCTATATTGGTACGCCGTATGGCGACGGTTACGATCTCCGCGCCGCTTGCCTCTATCGCTTGTCGAGTCTGCTCCAGATCCTTGTACTTGCCGGTGCCGACCAGCAGACGAGACTGATAGATTTTGCCGGCGATGACTAGCGGATCAGGCCGCCCGCCGCCGATAGCATGAACGATTTCGACATGATCATGCTGCTTCAACGTTAAGGCGCCATATTGACTGTAAGGTACGATTTCGCGGTTCAGTTCCACCGCAATGCGTTTGTCGGTCAATTGCAAGTGGTCGACCAATTGGGCCAGCGTGGTGTTTTCTGCCACGCCTCTGATCTCACCGTTAAGATATATTTCCATATTCAGCATCCCTTGCCCGGATCGAATGGCGGTCGCGCTTTCATCAATGTGGACAAGCCGGGCTCTCCCGGGCATGGCGACGTCGTTTCGCCACGGCGGGGGCGAGCTGATTCAGCAGTTCTTCGCTCGCTTCCCACCCAATGCAGGCGTCCGTGATGCTCTGGCCGTAGATCAATTGTTCGCCCGAAACCCGCTTTTGCTGGCCCGGCTTGAGATGGCTCTCAATCATGACGCCGATGATGGCGTAATTGCCGTCTGCCAGCTGCTCTGCCACGTTCTTGCCTACCAACAGTTGGCGCTCATACTGTTTAGAGCTGTTGGCGTGACTAAAGTCGATCATCACATTGGCGGGCAGGCCGGCCGCCTTCAGTGCCTTGATCGCCGCGGCTACGCTTTCGGCATCGTAGTTCGGCGTCTGACCGCCGCGCAGAATGATATGGCTGTCGATATTCCCGGTGGTGGAAAAAATAGCCGAATGGCCGCCTTTCGTCACCGAGAGAAAGTGGTGCGGGCGGCTCGCAGCAGCGATCGCATCAATGGCTGTCTTCACCGTTCCGTCCGTCGCATTTTTAAAACCGACCGGACAGGATAAGCCAGATGCCAGCTCGCGATGAACCTGGCTTTCCGTCGTACGCGCGCCGATCGCACCCCAGGCAATGAGATCTGATACATATTGCGGCGTGATCAGATCGAGATATTCCGTCGCTGCCGGCACGCCCATCTGATTCAAATCCAGCAGGAGTTTACGCGCCAGATGCAGGCCTTTGTTGATGTTGAAACTCTGATCCAGATCGGGGTCATTGATCAAGCCCTTCCAGCCGACCGTCGTGCGTGGTTTTTCAAAATAAACGCGCATGACGATCAGCAGCTCCTGGCTGAGGGCCGATTTTACCGCTAACAAGCGTTCGGCGTATTCGAGCGCAGCTACGGGATCGTGAATCGAACAAGGGCCGATCACGACCAAAAGGCGATCATCTAGGCCTGCCAGTATTCGATGAATGTCGTGGCGCGCCTGCAGAGTCGTCATGGCAGCCCTTTGCGTAATCGGGTATTTTCTGTGCACCTGGATGGGCGCGATTACGTCTTTCACTTCGCAGATACGTAAATCATCAGTGTTATAGGTATCCTCCGTGATGGTCACGACTTCTGATGTGTTGTTTGGATTTTTCATAGCCTAGATAACCGAACAGGTACGTAAGGGATATAGAGAACAACAACATTCTAGCGCGCAAAGTGAAGGCTTCGCTACCCATTCCACCGAAACGGCCGTAAGCGCGCTGTTAAAGTTATCCGGGCACGATGCCCTTTTTGCGGCGGCGCCCCGGGGTTTTGCCAATCACGACAGCGAATTGGGCTTAATTTCATTGAACTTATCGAGGCTGCCGACGAGCACAATGAATGATGACCGTGATCGGAGCCATCGAAACGATCGATAGGAATCCTGCTTGATATCCCGCAAAAAAATAGCAAAAGCGCGTCATATAAAGCAGGAGATAGCATGGTTCGCCTCACGCAAATGTCATGAAGCCTTAAATTAGCTTTGCTAAGTTGGTGCAATGTCAATCATTGCTTGACTTAAGTGGTGCATTTATCATGAACCAAATCGCCGCAGGCCATTTTGTATAAAGTGGCGTGAAAGCTGTATGCGTTTTGAGCGCTAGGGTCGATTGTTTACTTAACCAAGAGGCAGGATTGTGGCAGCGCATCTGATTGCACAACATTCAGCACCGGACGAGCACGCCCCAGCTTCGTTGGGGGCCGATCATAAAACAGCCGTCCAGCGCCCGCCCAGAGCGACTCACTCTGCATGGACTTGCCAGGTAACGTTAGACGCTTTTCAGGAGCGCATGCGACTCATTGCCGAGCTTCGCGTGCCTTATATTTGCTACGTCGCTGGTGTTTCGGGCGGGCAAGCAGCGAGTGGCCTAATGAATGGCTTTGACAGTCAAGCAGGATGGCTCAAACTTCAAGGCAAGGATTTCAAGTTTTACCTTCCAGAACACGGCATTGGGTCCATTTGGGCGGTCAGCCGGTTTCTTGCCCATGTCACCACGGTCTCGCTGGAACTGTTCACCCGATCCGGCGCTCTTATTATGCGTTTTTCGGGCATGCCGACGAAACTCGAAAATGCCGTATGGCGCGACATTATCGGCACGTTGCTGCTATAGCGGCGTGGGCTCTGCCGAAGGCCGCATCGCTTTGGATAAACCTCACACGAGGAGCATATCAGGCGAACTTTGTGTAAAATCTTGTCCGTTCGCCCGATTACAGCCCTGAGTAGCCGCTTGCGAGGCGCCGGTTGTTGACTTTTCCAGGTGGCTTGCCACAGGAGTGGTCTGGCTGCTGGGCAGTGGTTTTATCTGAATGGCAATTAGAGGAGATCTTTAATGAGTGTACTAGTTGGTAAACCCGCCCCTGATTTCAAGGTACCCGCCGTGCTAGGCGACGGCACTATCGTTGATGAGTACCCGTTCTCGGAAAAGACCAAAGGTAAATATGCTGTTTTGGTGTTTTATCCGCTGGATTTTACCTTTGTCTGTCCGACCGAGCTGATCGCTTTGGATCACCGTCTGGATGAGCTAAAAAGCCGCGGCGTTGAAGTCATCGCGGTTTCGGTTGATTCGCAATACACTCACAACGCGTGGCGCAACACCTCGGTTGACAAAGGCGGCATCGGACCGGTGCGCTATGTCATGGCAGCGGATGTGGGGCATAAGATTGCAAAGGCTTATGATGTGGAAGCAGAAGGCGCGGCAGTTGCCTATCGAGCAACTTTTTTAATCGACAAAAATGGCATCGTCCGCCATCAAGTCGTCAACGATCTGCCGCTGGGTCGCAACATGGATGAGCTGATCCGCATGGTCGATGCCCTCCAGTTCTTCGAGCAGCACGGCGAAGTGTGCCCCGCCGGTTGGAGCAAGGGCGATATCGGCATGTCCGCAAGTCCGGAAGGAGTGGCCTCCTACCTTGGCAAGCACGCCGAAAAGCTATAGTCGAGGGGATTCTCGCCCGCATCGATCGAGTTTGGCTGTTATAGCGTGGGCGTTGGATGAGCGAACTCATGCGACGCCCATCTGCGCTTGCTTCTGGGAAGGCGCCTCGTTTGCCGGGCTATGGATCGCGTGCTACTCCTGCACGGTGACGAACGATAACTTGTTGATACCGGCACGCTGCGTTGCGGCCATCACTTTGGCGATCTTGGCGTAAGGAACGCTTTGGTCGACATAAAGATGGATACCTACCGCGTCGTTGCGCTGTAGCGCATCTTTCAATCGTGTCTCTAATTCCGTCATGTCGTTGATAGGATACTTGTTCAAGCTTATCGCACCCTGAGCATCGATGCTGAGCTGTAGCGGCTCAGCCTCTATGTTGGCTGCCGTGGCAGCAGTTTTCGGCAGGTTGACGCGTACTGCCTGGGTCAGCAGCGGCGCGGTAACCATGAAAGCTACCAAGAGTACCAGCATCACGTCCACCAAGGGGGTAACGTTGATGTCGCTCATCGCGTCCGGTTCTTCGGACGGGGTTTGAAACGCCATATCGATTCCTCAAGTTTTAAGTTTCAAGATAAAGACGTGCGGCTCACAAGGTGCAAGAAATCGCGTGCGAAGTTTTCCAAGGCCGTACGATTAAGCTTGGCGCGCCGCAAAAAAAAGTTATACGCCAGTACGGCAGGTACGGCGACGGCGATGCCGATTGCCGTGGCGACCAAGGCTTCGCCGATGGGCCCTGCCACGACATCGAGACTCGCTGAACCGCTTTTGCTGATTTCCTGAAGCGCGTGCATGATGCCTAGCACGGTGCCGAACAGACCGACGAAAGGCGCGGTGCTGCCGATACTGGCAAGCACCGTGAGGCCGCTCTCCAGGAGTCGCTGTTCTCGCTGCAGGCGCCGCTCTAATGCGCGTTCTAACAGATTCTGGGGGTCCCCGCGGTACCTTAGGCTGTCATTACCGGGGCTCTTGATATCGGCCAACCACCCGAACCCGTCCTGCGCAATCCGCGCGAGAGGACCTTTAGTCTGACTGGGCGGCAACGATACCGCCGCGCCCAGTTCCGGTGCATTCCAGAACGCAGAAGTGAACGTTTGGTTTTGCCGGCCCAGCGTCCAGTATTGCCAGCTTTTAAACAGGATAATCGTCCACGTAGCGACAGAGAATCCGGCCAATATCCAGAGCGTACTATTGACGACGGCGGAAGACGATATAGTGAGCATCAATTCCCTATTCAGTTATTTAATTTAAACGTGATCGGCACGATGACCCAACTGATAATTGGCGTATCGCCGCGCTTCGCCGGCACAAAGCGCCATTTCTTGACCGTCTCGAGGGCCGCTTCATCGAGGCTATCATGACCGCTGCTTTCATCGATGAGCACCTGATCGCAAAAACCGTTTTCCAGTACATGGACGCGCAGTTTTACATCGCCCTCCCAGCCCCGCTGACGGGCAACTGCCGGGTAAGGCGGCTTCGGATTCTCGAGGTAATGGGCATGAAAACTAGCAGCCACAGTAGGCCCGGAAGCGTTTTGGCTACTTTTGTCGCGTGGCGCGGCCGGGTCGGTGATGCCGCGACTCCCGGGGGACGGCGCCTCGTCAGCTAACGCCGTGTCAGAGGTGAGCGGCGCTGATCTGACCGCCTGTTCGCTCTTTTCGAGAGCCGGCACACGGGCCACTTTGGGTTGCTTGATCGGCTTGGCCGTCTTTTTCGGCGGCCGCTTCGCCTTGGATCTTTTCGCTAGGGCAGGGGAGTCGATCGGCTTCGCAGGCTCCTGGCTCAACGGCGCGGATGGAGTGGCCTGCGGGGGCCCGCTATTGGGTGCAGCAACGGCGAGCACGATTTCAACGGTGCGCACCGGTTTGGCTGCCACAAGGTCGTTATCCTTAACAAGCCACCACCCGAACGCGCCGTGCAAGAGTAACGACAACAGCAAGAACGGCAAACAGGTACTATAAAGCACCGTATCTTGCGCTACCTCGAGGTGGCCTTCCTGAGTGATGGGGCTGAGAAACACGCTATTGGACAGTTGCGCAGGATTGATGATCTTATCGGGTTGAACGAGCACGTGGCACGAGGAGAAAACAAGCGAGTAATAATCGGGAAAGATCGCTCAACGGGCCCTGTACGCGATACGGTTCAGACAGGCGGAATAGATTTTATCGCTCCTTGATTATTTCCAAAAATTCAGGCCAGCGCAAATGTGGTTTCTATCGCACCGCCTTATGACTTGCTAACTGGCCGAAGGTTGCCGCATGGGTGAAACACTCGAGCTTCCAGCGAGTCGCTATGTTGCCTCGATGTTTTGCATCGAAAAATGGAGTACTATGGATTAAAATGTGACTAAGAGAGGTAGCTTTATGGGCATCGGTATTTGGGAATTATTGGTTCTGTTCCTGATCGTACTTTTACTGTTCGGCACCAAGCGACTGCGCAATATCGGCAACGACTTAGGCGGTGCCATCAAAGGTTTTCGCACTGCGATGAACGAGGGCGACGGAGAGAAACCTGCCATCGATAAACGCGAAAGCGATCGAACCATTGATGGAGAGGCGGTTTCCGATAAGGAAAAGCTTTAAAAAAAATTATTTTCTGAAGCAGTCCGGTGTTCGAGGTCGGCTTTTCCGAACTTCTATTGATCGGCTTGGTTGCATTGCTCGTGATTGGCCCCGAGCGCCTGCCGCGCGTCGCCCGGGAAGCGGCGTTGTGGCTCAAGAAGGCGCGCTCGTTGGTAACTTCAGTAAAGCGGGAGATCGATCATGAGCTGCAGCTGGACGAGATGAAGCAAGCGCTCTTGAAACATGATCCGTCCGGGGACCTCCGTGCGACCTTGGAAAAAACTGCCCGGGAAATTGCTGCGAGCAAACCGAAAACCCGATCATCTACCAAAGACCTTGCAGTGAACGAGAGGCAGTCGGCGGACCAAAGTCCTTCCCATGAAGAACCACAACGCTAGGCCGCCGATCGATAGCGAGCAACCTTTTATTTCGCATTTGGTTGAGTTACGTGATCGCTTGTTGCGAGCGGTTATCGTGGTTCTGCTGGTGTTTTTCAGTCTGGCCTATTTTGCCAATCCGATTTACGCTTATCTGGCCGGTCCGCTGATGCGCCATCTGCCGCAGGGTTCCCAGATGATCGCGATCGAGGTTGCATCGCCTTTTTTGGCACCTTTTAAGTTGACCCTCATTGTATCGGTTTTCATCGCGATGCCGTTCATCCTATATCAAGCGTGGGCGTTTATCGCGCCTGGTTTATACCGACACGAGCGCCGCTTGATACTGCCGCTCCTGGTTGCCAGCACTTTGCTGTTCTTTGCCGGTATTGCCTTTGCTTATTATGTGGTATTCCCGCTGATCTTCGGTTTTCTAACCGCGACCATGCCCAAAGGCGTCGCCATGATGACTGATATCAGCCATTATCTGGATTTCGTGCTGACGCTCTTTTTCGCTTTCGGCGTATCGTTTGAAGTCCCCATAGCCACGATTTTGCTGGTCTGGAGCGGCATCGTGTCGTACCGCGGGTTAGCGAGCAAGCGTCCGTACGTCATCGTCGCTGTCTTTACAGTCGGCGCGATATTGACACCGCCCGACGTCGTCTCGCAGGTTTTGCTGGCCATACCCATGTGGCTGTTGTTTGAGGCGGGGCTATTGTGCTCGCGGTTTGTCGTGCGCCGAGCTGATGAAGAGCGCGGCGATGCCAGCGCGTATGCACTGGCCAAATCAGAGCGGGAAGTGATTTGGCCTAAAAAGGATAACCGGCATTCCGAATGATTAGCTGTAACCGATCGTATTTAACATAATATACATTATGCGCAATCAAGGAAGGTCTTCATCCCGCTCTCCAAGTCGTCGCCGCACGACGTCTCGCACCTCCGCAGCCGGATCCTGCAGCAGCCGCTCGATGGCACCTAGAGGCGCTTTGTCAACCGCGAGATAGCGAATCAGCCATTCCGGATCATCAAGCATGATCACGAGAGATTCAGGCGGCAGGCGTTCAGCGATAATCTGCCGCACTTGCAGCTCAATGTCATGAACCATGAGTGCGAGACTGGCGAGCGGTAGACGTTTGGCCACCTCTTTTCGGACCTGTCCATCGGGATCGCAGATCATCCGGAATAAGCGCCCCTCCGGCAATCTTCTCGCGACATAGACCCGCACCATGTAATCCGCATCGTTGACCATCGCCTCGAGCCCGCTCGGAGCCAAGCGGTCGGCCACGGTAATCCGTACTTCGCGATCGGGATCGTTGATCAATAAACCCAGCTGTTCCAGCGGCAGTCGATAAGCGACGGCGCGCCGCACGACTTCGTCCCCGTCGTGGACGAGGCGTGCTACGGCGGCGGCAGGTGCATAACGCACGGCAATGGCGCGCCGCTCCCAAAAATCATCATCGATGTACCGCTCGGCCAACTCCGTGTTGCCCTTGAGGAAGCGATCGATCTGCCGTCCACTCATCGCCTGCACGCAGACATCACCGGGCTGGCAGCCCCCGGCGCGTAACAGGCTGTCCCGATAGGGACAGGTCGCACAGTCGGCGGCAGGTGTGGCGTCTCGCTCGCAGAGCAATTGGTGTGGCATTGAAATTGGCTTATTTCGGGGCTCGCAATTTTCGGGTCGGCTGGGAACCACAAGGCTTCTCAACGCCGTCACACACTATAGGGCACGGCAATCCACTGACTCAGCACGGCCGCATCGCGCGCGGGCAGATAGGCGTAATCGCCTTTGAGCTCCTGGTACACCGCCTCGCCGACATGTGCCGAAACCAAGCCTCTCAACATAAGAAAATACCAGGCGAAACGATAGCCGGCCAGACTATCGAAATGCCCGAGCAGCCTCGCCAAGGCACGGCCCTTTTTGCCTTGGGTGTTCTCCAATCGGGGTACGTCCCTGATCGGACTGTGGACCGTCTCGACGTTCATGATCTGCTCGCCGTGCCGCCCGACGTGCTGATAAAGCCGTAAGCTCCAATCCTCGCAGAAGGCTTTTTCGCTACCGGCGCTGCTAGCGTCCCAGTCGTCCATGAAGCGTTGCACCGGATGTCGGTTGACTCGGTGCCGGCTTAACTCCTGCATGAACCGGGCGACCTCGGTTTTTCGTCGATAAGCGTAATGAGAAGCGCTCACGATGAAAGGCTCGACCGCCAGTGGCGTTAGCGGATCGATCAACTCTTCCAAATCCCCGGGCGGCTGTTCAACGTTGAACAGGTACCGGTCAGCCAGTTCCTCGCTTCGATCGGCCTCGATCTGGACGAAGTCCTCGGCATGCTGCCCGCTTCGCGCGATCAAATACAGCGTCACGCCCTTATGCCTGGTGGCAAGAAAGCCCTCCTCCTCGCAGTAACGAAGAACCGTATTAAAATTTTGTCCGCATTCGAGAAAGCTTCGCTCCGCCCATTCATTGAGGTCATAGGCGACGCGGCTGCCGTCGGCCTTGACGATGCCGCCAAGCCGGTACCATTCATGACTTAGCCGGGTGAGATGCAAGGGATATTCCGGATAAGCTTTTTGTATCCGTTCCACCAGCGCCTCGTCGCCGGCTTCGGGCACGGTGTGCTTACACAATTTATCGAGTAGCAGGCCATCGAAGCGGGCCGAACGCCGGTTGTGCTCTTCGACCACGCGGGGTGTTCCATCAGGCATCATCCGGCAGCTCCGCCAGCACCAGGCCGGTCGCCTGCGCCAGATCGGCGGTGAATTTGAGACAGTGTTCGCGCCCGTCGACCAGATAAATGTTGAAGCCCGGATGAGACGAGTAAGGCGGGTATCCGCCGATGTCATCATCGAGGCAATAGGTGAAATGGATGTCCGTCAGTTTACTTCGCAACGCTGCCAGCGTCGCTTCGGACAAGCCGCTCTTCTCAACGATGGTGGCGATCGCGGCGATGACTTCCGGGTTTAACATCCACGGTCTTCCAAAGGCTCGGCCGCAGCGAAACGCACTCGATCCTTCGCCGCCACCCCCATGATCTTGGCGAGCCAAGGCGGGGGATTTCTGTCCAGGATGGTCTGGAGCTTGGCCAGCACATCCCTGGCTTCCGCTTCCTCCGACAGCTTCATCGGGTAAACACCGGCCTTAATCACCTTAGCCACGGCCGGGCCGCCGATGGAGACTACATACAGCACTTGGCAATCCTTGATCAGTTCTGCACGGAAAGCGTTGCGGTCATCTGCTTGGCCTGCGCCCAGCGCAGAGCGCAGATCGATCAGGCGGATTTCCTGCTTGTTTACCTGGTAGACCAGGAAGTGCAGGCAGGAGCCGAAATGACCATCCATGCGCTCGCCGACGTTGGACGCGATCGCGACTCGAATGGAGCCCGGCATGTCACCGTCGCCATAGGGTCGCGCTTCGGGCAGCTCGGTTCCCTCCGCTTCACCCCATAGAATGCGCACGGCCTCCTTGTAATTCGGAATGGTGACGGCGTCCAGATGTTCGGTGTCTTCCTCACCGTCCGGACTGGCCAGACCGGTCTTGAGCTGGGTCACGGTCACGCGAGTCAGTTTTTCCTCGGTCAGCGGGGGGCCTAGCTTGTCGATCAAGATTTCGAGCAGTTGCTTCGCGCTTACATCGGGCAGTGCTCGGGCCGCCAGGCCGATGCGTAATGCCATCTCGCGGGGGTGGTGGGTTAATTTGATTTAATGGCTAGAATATTCACTTTGCTTTCGTTCGTTTATCAGAAGCACAACCATGGCGCATCAACTCGTTCGTTGCAAATATTGTGAAAGCCCCGATGTAGTTCG
>CADDZF010000014.1 GCA_902812445.1 Methylococcaceae bacterium
TCGACAGCGCCGGCGAAGGCCGACACGCCATGGAGCGGAAGGTTGACGCCAGGCGGCATGAGGTCACCCTGTTCGCCAAGCGCATCGCCGAGCGCTTGGATCACGCGCGAACGCAGGGCGAATGCGACGATCTGGTGCTGATCGCGCCGCCAGAGTTCCTGGGCATGCTGCGCCAAGGCTTAAGCGTTCCTACCGCAAAGATGGTCAGCAAGACGATCGACAAGAACCTCGTACAAAAAGATGAAGCGGATATCCGCAGTTATTTATTCCCATGAAAATAGGTATCGTTAAAGAGATCAAAGACGAAGAATATCGCGTCGCCTTGGCCCCGTCCGGCGCCAAAGCGCTGTCGGCCAGAGGCCATGCCGTTTTCATCGAGCAAGGCGCTGGTTTGGGCTCCGGTTTCACCGATGAAGAATACCAGGATGCCGGAGCCACCATCTGCGGGGTAGAGGACGCCTGGGACGCCGATTTGGTCATCAAGGTCAAAGAACCGCTGGAATCGGAATATGACTATCTCGATGAACAGATGATCTTTACCTATTTTCATCTCGCCGGCGGTGACCGCCGCCTGACCGAGATTTTGCTCGAGCGCAGGACGACGGCGGTCGCTTACGAAACTCTGGAGGACGATCAAGGACGGCTGCCGTTGCTGGCGCCGATGAGCGCCATTGCCGGCAACATGGCGGTGCAGATGGGCGGTTATTATCTTGCCAAGTTCAACCACGGAAAAGGCATGCAACTGGGCTCGGTGCTGGGACAGCGCTATGGCAAAGTTCTCGTCATTGGCGATGGCGTCGTCGGCATGCACGCCGCGAGGACCGCTCACGGCATGGGCTCGTCGGTTTTCGTGGCAGGCCTTTGGCCTGAACGTGGCGAGCTGTTAAAGCGCGAAATCGGTGATGATGTGAATTTTTTCCTGTCCAGTTCGGAGGCTATCGCCGGACACGCGAAAGATGCGGATCTGATCATTGGCGCCGTCTTGCTGCACGGCGCCCGAGCCGAGCACGTAGTGACCGAGACGATGGTCAAATCGATGCAGCCCGGCTCGGTCATCGTCGATGTCAGCATCGATCAGGGCGGATGTATCGAGACATCGAGGCCGACATCGCACTCCGATCCGGTCTATCTAAAGCACGGCGTTATCCATTACTGCGTGACGAACATGCCCGGTGCTTATCCGCGCACATCCACCTTCGCCTTGACCGAGGCCACGCTGCCTTATGCGCTAAAGCTGGCCGATAAAGGCATTGCAGCGCTGAGAGAAGACCCAGGCTTCAGCAAAGCGGTCAATGTCTACCAAGGTTATGTGACTTACCAGCCGGTCGCCGAGGCGTTCGGGTTAATGTCGCGTTACAGCGTATTTTCGCGCGTCGAACCTTGCTGAGGGGAAACGCCAAGCGCGCGGCGAGGCGCCCGTGAAACTCCATTGCGGTACCGGCCAGGGCGTCGTCACTCATCTTCATCATTGCCGTTCAAGATATCATCCAGCGTAATATCCCGCCTGTCCGGTTCGTGGACATCTGCGTCGGAATAGCCCAAATTGTCAGGCTCGACGTCATCAAATGGAGCGCTCCAATCCTCCGGCGGTTCTATCGGCAGCAAATGAGATTCGTGCCATGAGGCAAAGTCAAATTCGTCGATATCGCCGTCGGCATATTGAACTTCAATGGCGTCATTGTCTTCATCAAGGGCGACCACTTTAAATGTCCTTCCGGTTTCCGCCTCTTGATACCATTGGGTTAAAATGGGAGATGGTGTCATAGTCATACCTTCTTGGGATTTTGCCTGGCGTTTGGCGCCCTGTAGCCTACCGTCATGAGACACGAGATTCAGAGCTCGAAATGATATGGACTCATGGCGGATGAGACAAGCGTTTGTCCCTATTTTTCCGCGTCCCGAAAAAGCTGATCCGCTCCGCCATCCTGGAATCACGCCCCCGTGCAGGCCCCGCGTAGCGAGGAGGTTCAAATGTGACAAATAAATTGAAGACTCTGTATCATAGGATTTTTGGCTCTCATGATAAGAAAGCCGAAAATCCGGGGCTTAACGGCATCGTAAACTTAAGCCAAATGAAAAAATAATTTCTCAAAAATAAAGGTTTGTCATGCAATTACCACTAGAGATTACATTTCGTGGATTACCGCAATCCGACGCAGTCGAGGCAAAAATTCGTGAAAAGGCAGCCAAGTTGGAGCATTTCTGCGATCACATCATCAGCTGTAAAGTCGCCGTAGAGGCAGAGCATCATCGCCAGCATCAAGGTAATCTCTATCATGTCCGTATCGACTTAAGCGTGCCGCAAAGGCAGATCGTGGTCAGCCACGAGCATCACGACAATCAGGCGCATGAAGACATCTATATCGCTCTTCGCGATGCATTCGATGCCGCCAAGCGGCAGCTGGAAGAATACGCCCGTATGCAGCGAGGCGAAGTGAAAAACCATAAAATCTCACCCGTCGCCCGGTAATAAAAGCTACCGCACACTCTTCATTGCGGCCGTCAAGCGCCGATCGGCACCCGATGCAGCCGATGATTATTCCGGCCCGAAAATAGCCTCCTGGTATTTCCGGCCATCGCCAAGGCCGATATACGCCCGGCCTTGGCTCCCGCGGCTCAGCGCCGCGCTTTCGGCTCCCTGCCCCTTTATTCACCCAGCCCTTGAATAGGCCAGGTTAATAATCGATGAAGGAATGGTTTCATGCAGCAATTGCTTACCTTCGCGCAAGGCTTTCTTCGCCACAGCCAGGGGTTGTCTGGCTGCGAGAGCGAATGCGGTTCTATCGACGTTTTTTTCGCGCCGGTTTTGGTGGGGAAGCGGACTTCGTCTGTCTAGCCGCCGCGATTAGAGCCTGGCATTGACTGTCCTCGCCGAGACCCAGCTCTAGCCACGGAATGATCGCGCCGGCGGGTGTCAGCAGTGTGCCCAGGATCACTGAGGCGGCGCCTTTTGCCGCCAAAGTCGCGGGGTCGGGATAAGCGGCGGGGGTCTTGAGCGCTCCTTTGATGATGAGCGGCGCCCGCATGCTGAAGAGGCTAGGGTCTTTAGGGTGGGCGGTCAGGCGGAAATCAACGGTCTCATCGCGCAGGTTGATCCACCCCTCGCCGATGACATTGGTGTCGGTCGTGTCGATGACGAAGGGCTGGGTTTTCATCTGCCCCTGGCTGACGTTGAAGTTCGCGACGATACAGCGGATCGGGATGCTCGGATCCTTCGTCAGCAGCAGGCCGAGCGATTCTGCGACATCGAGGCCCAGCAATTCCATCAGCAGATTGCTGATGCGCCCATTCTCCATGACGATCACGACTTCCCCATCGGCTGCGCCGAGCATTTCTGCTATCGAGTTGCCACGAGCCTCGAGATTCGCCCGGCCGATGAAGGTGCCGGCGCTTTCCTCTGCAAAGCGGGTATTTGCCAACAAGCGCTTGAGCGGGACTCTGTTGATCTCGATCTTCGCCTTGGTTGCGATCTTTTCCTGCCGTGCGTCCAGGCCGATGCTCGATGTAATCTGGCCGATATCGATGACAAAATTCAGTGGCGTGATGCTCAAGTCGCCATGATCCAGTCGCAGATGGGCCACGAATTCATCGATCGGCAGGTTGGGCGTAATGATATTGTCGCCACGGAATTCGACATCCGCATCACCTGCGCGGAGGGCGTTGAGATTGTAAGGTTGGTCGGGAAACAAGCGCTTGCTCTCGCGCTCCCGGGGTGTCGGATTGGCTCCGATAAACCCTGCGAGATCCTTGAAATCGAGCCTGTGGGAACGAAGATCGCCTTTCAGGTACGGGCGTTCCCCGCGTATACCATAGGCTATTGCGCCAGATAGATCGCTATTGCCGACCGAGCCCTTGAGCTTTTTCAATGCCCATTCTGCCTTCCGCCGCGTGAGCTGGCCCGCGAGCTTGTACGGAGGTGTCTGCGGCAGCGACACGCCGATGATGGGGTACAGCTTGGCAAGATCAGGACCCTGCAGGTCAACGGTCAAATTCGGCTCCCGCAGTTGCAGGGGTTCTACGAAAGTGCCTCTTGCTATCGCCTTGGTGTCGCCGAAAGCAATGTTGATGTCGATGGGATAAGGCTTGTTTTTGTCCCACAGGCTCAGTAGGGAGCCGCCTTGTGCTCGCAGCGTAAACTTCTCCTGTTGAAAACTGCCATCCCCCTTGAGTTCAATCGCCCGCTCTTCGGAACGACCGACGGCCGTCGATATATCGAGATCGATCGTTGTGTCGGTCCGGGCGTCGCGATAGTCGAGTCTGCCTTTGTCGATGCTCAGGAGGCCAATTTTCGGGAACTCGGTGCGGTCTGCCGGTTCCTTCTGCTGTGTCTTGGTGGCGAACTCCCAGTTCCCTTTGCCCTGGGGATTCTTTTCAAGAAAAATGCGCGGTTGTGATAATTTGATCTCGGGCAGCACTAGCCGTCCTCTGAGCAGGTCGAGCAGCCGGATGTTGAATTGAAGCCGATCGAGCGTGAACATTTGAGACCTGCTGCCCCAGGACGCGTTGGCCAATTCGACCTGATTCACCGTGATGCGCGGCGTCAACGATAAATCGACATCGAGATCGCCGCGAATCGCGAAACGGCGCTCCAGCGCATCACTCACCCGTGATGACAAAGGGCCTCTGAGCGTATTCCAGTCAAGGAAGGTGAGCACCAGCGCGATCGCGATCACCAGGATCGCGAGCGTGATTCCCGCCCATTTCAAGATACCGCGCATCGGAAGGATTTTTTTCAGGTTAAAGCCGTAGGAACGGCAAAAAGCTGTATTATCCCGGATTGGACGGCCAGCGGCTAGGTCAGCCGCCGTATTCTCGCCTGACCGGGTGGCCTGAATTTACGGCTGGGCTCTGAGCGACCCGGCGCAGTACAACGCTGGGCCACCGCATGGACGGCCTTCAGCCCGCTAATCCAGCGTCCTGCGATAGCGTTTGAGCCCGATGATCATGACAATCGCAATGAATAACAGCAGTGGCCACAAGTGCGGAAGAGTCTCGCCGACGCCGTTGCCCTTCAGCATGATCCCGCGCACCATTCGGAGAAAATGAGTGAGCGGCAATAGTTCGCCGAGCGTTTGCGCCCAGACCGGCATGCCGCGGAACGGGAACATGAAGCCGGAGAGCAGGATCGACGGCAGGAAAAAAAAGAACGACATCTGCATGGCTTGGGTCTGGTTGCGCGCGATGCTGGAAAAAGTGATGCCGACGACGAGGTTGGCGACGATGAACACCAGCACACAGGCCAGCAGGAGCAGCAGGCTGCCGATGATTGGCACGTCGAACACCAGCCACGCCATCAGCAGGATGACCGCTACCTGAACGTAGCCGATCGCCACGTAGGGCAGGATTTTTCCGAGCATCACTTCCAGCGGGCGCAACGGCGTCGCTAGAAGGTTTTCCATGGTGCCGCGTTCGTGCTCCCGGGTAATCGCCAGCCCGGTCATCATCATCATGGTCATGGTGAGCACGACACCCATCAATCCCGGCACGATATTGTACTGCGTGACGCCTTCGGGATTGTAGCGCTTATGAACGCGCAACTCGAACGGTGCGGGGGAGCTGTTAAGGTAGCCAAGGCTGCCTTTCAGGTCGTACCTCAGCGCAGACTTCGTAAGCTCGTTGAGGGCCATGACAGCGTTGCCGATGGCGACAGGATCGGTGGCATCCGCTTCCAGCAGTACGCTGGGGTGCTCACCACGCAAGAGACGGCGAGTGAAATCGACGGGGATACTGAGGACGAATTGTACTTCTCCCAAGGCGAGCAGGCGTTGGGCTTCGGCCTCCGTCGCGGGCGTTTCGGTGAGCACGAAATAGCCGCTGTTTTCAAGGCTTTTGATGAGACTGCGGGTAAATGCGCTGTGATCGTTGCTGTAGAGCGCAGTCGGCAGGTGCTTGGGATCGGAGTTGATGGCAAAGCCGAACAGCGTCAACTGAATCAGCGGTATGCCGATCATCATGGCGAACGTCAGGCGGTCACGCCGCAGCTGGATGAACTCTTTCCAAACGACTGCCGAGAGGCGCTCCAGCGAAATTGGCTTGAGCGTCACGAATAATTGTCCTGCCCATGATTCATCAGATGAATAAACACATCCTCCAGCGACGGCTTGCTCGGCTGCCAGCGCCACCGCGGCTGTTCGAAGAAGGGTGCCAGGCTGTGCGCCAGGCGCCCGGCATCGGTGCCACTGATGTGCAGCGCGCCGCCAAACGGCACAACCTGCTCGACGGCGGGTGCTTTGCGCAAGGCTTCGGTGAGCTCGAACAAATCCTGACCTTCGACGGTCCACGTGGTGATGCCGGAAGCGGCCAGCAATTCGTCCGGAGTGCCTTGCGCCAGGATAGCGCCATAAGCGAGATAGGCCAGGCGGTGGCAGCGTTCGGCTTCATCCATATAATGGGTGCTCACCAGCACGGTGATGCCCGTAGCCGTGAGCCGATGGATTTCATCCCAGAAATCGCGGCGGGCTTTCGGGTCGACGCCGGCGGTGGGTTCGTCCAGCAACAAGAGTTTCGGCTGGTGCAGCATGCAGGCAGCGAGCGCCATCCGCTGCTTCCAGCCGCCGGACAGGGAGCCCGCCAACTGCTGCTGGCGGTGGCCCAATCCCAGCCGCTCGATGGTCGCATCAACCAGCCGCCTGCGATCCGGCATCTGATAGATGCGGGCGATAAACTCGAGATTCTCGCGGATGCTCAACTCTTCGTAGAAACTGAAACGCTGCGTCATGTAGCCGACGTGCTGCTTGATCTCGCCGCTTTCTGTCAGAATGTCGTAGCCGAGGCAGCTGCCGCGACCGCTGTCCGGGGTCAACAGACCGCACAGCATGCGGATGGAGGTCGTCTTGCCGCTGCCGTTGGGCCCTAGGAAACCAAAAATTTCGCCACGTGCTACCGTCATCGACAGTTCGTTGACTACCCGTTTGCCGGCGAACGACTTGCTAAGCTTCTCGACTTCGATGACATTTTTGTTCTGGACAGGCATAGTGAGGCACATTACACGTCTGCCCTGAAGCTCTCAAGAAGCGAGCTTCAAATAGCTCATGCCATAGGCAGCAAAGCGAAGGCGAGGTGCGTTCTTGGCGGGTTTGCCATTGATGGAGCTTTAATGCAGCGAATGGTTGAAAGGGCGTCGAACGCAGGTAGAACCGCCAGCCGGTGGCTTTTCTTGCCGTTCGCTCGCGAGAGCCTAGTGCTATTCCTTGGCCGCTCTCCCGTATTCTTGAAGGATCTCCGTCGGCGGGGTAGGACAGGTCATTCGGCAAGTGAGCCAAGGAGGAGCCGCTAAAACCGGAGGCCGTCCCCGGTGAGATAGCGGTTAACGGATGGGCTGGCCAGGCGCCTTACCGAGATACAAACTCTGCTAATACTTTAATCCATATGCCATAAATGAATGGTAGAAGTAGACTGAGGGTTATCGATGACTTCAAGTTTGGCCGCTGACTTTAATCAACACTTTGAAATGGTCCCGGTTCTATCTGATGAGTTGAAGAAACAAGTTTATATACTTCGGTATCAAGTTTATTGCCTTGAAACCGGCTTCGAGAGCCAGGAAAAATGTTCGTTTGAATACGGTCAGGATGGCAAAAAAGTTTTTTTCGAAATTGACGAGTTCGATGACCGATCTTCTTATTATCTGATTCGTCATCGCCAAAGTGGACTCTACGCTGCGACCGTCCGATTGATACTACCAGATTACGAAAATTTGCAAGCGCCATTTCCTATCGAAAAGCATTGCAGTTTAAACCAGAGCATTTCGGATCCGCTTGTTCGAGCGGGGCTGGCTGAAGTGTCGAGGTTTGCAGTCTCCAGGCATTTTAAGCGGAGGTTCGGCGAGGCGAACAGCTTTGTTGGTATCTCAGAGAATGCCGATGCTTATTTTGCAGCCGATCGACGGCGGATCATCCCTCATATTACGATCGGTTTATTGGCTGCATTGATGCGAATGACAATCGAACAGAAGATTACCCACTGGTACGCGGTAATGGAGCCGGCGCTCTTCCGACTGCTTCAGCGTTTTGGTTTCTCTTTTAAAATCATCGGTCCCCCGGTGGACTATCGGGGCTTGCGATATCCAGGTTTTGCGAAAATAGAAGAGCTCTTGCCAAATATCAAGAAAACCTGTTTTCCTATCTGGGCATTGACGACTGGAGGCGAGGGAACCTAAATTGCAGCGCGATGGCGGGATTGGCTGACGGCTCTGTTGGCATGATCGTCCGTCCTCTTGGTATCTTGATTAGTCGCTGCCATCTAATCAAAGCGTGTGGCAAGCAATAAGAATGCGCCCGGTAAATCGCCACACTCTCATGCTCGCCGCAGCGTATATCAGGCTTATTTTTTTTCCTGGTCTGAGAAAACCCAACGGATAAAAAAAACGCCCACGGCGATAATCACGATCGTTACAATAATTCCGGTTGGCGATCTCATTTTCTCGACTAGATCTAGGATAGCTCCCATCTTTACCTGCCTTAACGTTATATTTTCGAAATCTGTATTTTTACCTAACAGCGATCGAACTGCTTCCAACCACTATCGTGGCTTATCTTACCTTCTGCTCAATGCATGTCAAGCAAAGACTTTTCTTGGCCGGTAATGGCCTATACCGGGATATAGGGCACGAATTACATCATTTTCGATCAAATAAGGAATTCTCCGTCCCCAAAAAAGGGCCCGGATAGTTCGTATCCAGGCCAATCTATAAAATGCATTCCTGTATGCGCTTTTGCGAAGCGCACTTTTCGTTTAAAAGTTGTAATGAAATGAAGTGCTTAAGCTTACAATTCTAAGGACAGAGAAGAGTTCGAAATTTTTTGTTTGTCTCCATCGGGGGAATTACCGCAGCCGGCCAGGCCAAGTGTTACCAGTGCAATGCCAATGATCGATAGTAGCTTTTTCATAAAATCCTCCTCATGTAAATTATGTTTTGCAGTGCTTTCAGCACAGAACCTTTTATAAAGAACATTGCGCAAAAATGCAAGAGGAGACGCGTTTAATAATCACGGCCTGAGTTCCGTAGCGAACCCTCATTAAGCCATTGAATCGCTTGACGTTATGGCTTAACTCAGCAAGAGTCGCGCTTTTGCCTCGGTTGGAATCATTATTCCTTTTCCGCGAAAGACGCGAGAACGCCGAGCACATCGTGGAACCATTGGACTCAGTAAATAAAAACAATATAATTAGCGAATTTTGTTGCATTCACTTTACAAAGGCTCATAAATGTACGCGATCATTCATACGGGCGGGAAGCAGTATCGGGTTAAACCAGGTGACAGCCTTAAAATCGAAACCCTGAATGCCACTCCCGGAGAACCTGTAAATTTTGACAAAGTTCTTATGGTCCAGGGGGATGACGGCTTGAAAGTGGGCAACCCTTTCATCCCGAATGGCCAAGTCACTGCGACGGTGACAGCCCACGGCAGGCATAAGAAAATCAACATCATCAAGTTCCGAAGACGTAAACACCACATGAAAAGGATGGGTCATCGGCAAAACTATACGGAAGTCCGGATTACGGAAATTTTTCTAACCTAATCAAGACGAGGCAAGAGTCATGGCACATAAAAAGGCGGGTGGAAGTTCAAGAAACGGGCGCGATTCCGAGTCCAAGCGTCTAGGCGTAAAGCGCTATGGCGGAGAGCGCGTGAAAGCAGGAGAAATTATCGTTCGGCAGCGGGGTACCCGTTTTCATCCTGGTGAAAACGTGGGCTGCGGCAGAGATCATACGATTTTTGCCACGAAGGAAGGCCACGTTCTGTTTCATCAACGCGGTCCAAACAAGCGAAAACACATCAGCATAGTCACGGCTTGACCTGCCCGGAATCGGGGACACGACAGCGCTGCGCCACTCAGTTGGAGAGCGACTCATAAGGCAAAGCCCCGCTCGGGGCTTTTTTGTCGGCGAGCATTACCGGCAAGGGATGCCAGTCTGGCAAGCTCACAAAAGCTGACCTTATGCGGTCGACCATGCAGACGCGGGTAGCGGGTAGATGAGATTTATAGACGAAGCCAACATTCGGGTCGAAGCCGGGGACGGGGGGAACGGATGCGTCAGTTTCCGGCGGGAGAAATATATTCCGTTTGGCGGACCCGATGGAGGCGACGGCGGAGATGGCGGCAGCGTTTACCTTTCAGCCGCGAATGATCTTAATACCCTGGTTGATCTGCGCTTCCACTCCATACATCGAGCGGAACGAGGACAAAATGGCGCTGGGTCGAACCGCACCGGTAAAGATGGCGCCGATCATTATATTCGTGTGCCAGTGGGCACCGTCGTGCATGATGCCGAAACGGGAGAGAAACTGGGCGACTTAGTGCAACCAGGAGCCACCGTTCTGGTCGCTAAAGGCGGCCGCCATGGCTTGGGAAACACTCACTTCAAGACGAGTACCAACCGAGCGCCTAGAAAAGCAACGCTCGGTAAGCCGGGCGAAAAGCGTCTACTGCGGCTCGAATTGATGCTGATCGCTGACGTTGGTTTACTGGGCATGCCTAATGTAGGAAAATCGAGCCTCATTCGCAGCGTATCTGCCGCTAGAGCGAAAGTGGCTGATTATCCTTTTACGACGTTGCAACCGCAATTGGGTGTTGTCAGCGTCGATCACCAGCGCAGTTTCGTGATGGCCGACATTCCCGGTCTAATCGAAGGCGCATCCGAAGGTGCGGGTTTGGGTACAAAGTTCCTCAAGCATCTTGCAAGGACCAAGCTTCTGCTGCACATGATCGACGTGGAGCCTTACGAAAGCCTTGAAGATCCCGTCGCGGCGGCAACAAAAATCAGCAAGGAGTTAGTCAAATGGGACCCAGAACTAGCGGCCAAACCGCGCTGGCTGGTACTGAATAAAATTGACCGTCTTCCACCGGTAAGTCGAGAACAACGCTGTCGTGAAATCGTGGCCCGACTACAGTGGCGGGGACCTGTATTTCAGGTTTCTGTATTGACCGGCGAGGGCTTACATCGATTGATCTTCAGCGTTATGGATTATCTGGAACAGGGCCAGAAGACCCATGGATAGCCGATCTAAGCTGGCGAACGCACGCCGCATAATCGTTAAGATCGGCAGCTCGCTACTGACCTGCGGGGGGCGAGGTCTCGATGTGCCTGCCATCGCTGGTTGGGTAGAGCAGATGACGCGTCTTAGGCGGCAAGGCATAGAGATTCTTCTGGTTTCCTCGGGCTCGGTCGCTGCAGGTATGTGCCGCCTGGGTTGGAAAATACGACCGCAAATGCTGCACGAGTTACAGGCCGCCGCATCGGTGGGGCAGATGGACCTGATTCAGACCTATGAATCACTATTTCAAAAGCAGGATTTGCGCACTGCACAGGTGTTATTGACCCATGAGGACTTGTCGGACCGCCAGCGTTACTTGAACGCCCGCAGTACCTTATTAACCCTTTTGAAGTTGGGCGTGGTGCCGGTCATCAATGAAAACGATACCGTAGCCACTGAAGAAATTCGCTTCGGTGATAATGACACCTTGGCTGCTCTGGTCGCCAACTTGTTGGAGGCCGATTTACTGATCATCTTGACCGATCAGGCCGGTCTATACGAACGGGATCCGGCTGTCGATCCACGCGCTGCACTGATTCATCAGGCAGCCGTCAACGATAGCAGGCTTGACATGATGGCTGGCCAAAGCAGGAGCGGATTAGGTCGTGGCGGCATGGCGACCAAACTGCTGGCGGCGAAGCTCGCTGCACGCTCGGGCGCGGCGACCGTCATAGCCGGCGGCGGTGATGACGCCATACTGAATCGTATCGTCAGCGGCGAGATTGTCGGCACGCATGTGATTCCCGATGTCACGCCAATGGCCGCCCGTAAGCGCTGGCTGGCAGGGCAATTGATGGTAAAAGGCGAGTTGATCCTGGACGCAGGCGCTGTCCGGGTATTAAAAGAATCAGGGAAAAGCCTGCTGCCAATCGGCGTGACGGAAGCCAGGGGGCATTTTCAGCGCGGCGATCTCGTTGCCTGTCTCGATTTGAGCGGAAAAGAAATTGCTCGTGGGCTGATTAATTACGATGGCGATGAAACGCGCCTGATCAAAAGGCGTCCGAGCGCGATGATTGAAAAATTATTGGGCTATATAGATGAGCCGGAACTCATTCATCGGGATAACCTGATACTGGTTTGATGCCAGGGAGAGATGCTTCTTACACCCTCTCCACCGGCCGACGAAAGGCTGGCGTGGCTTCAAGCCGCAGTCATTGCCATAGCTTTGATGCGGGCATTCAGGCGGCTTTTGGTACGCGCGGCTTTATTTTTATGGATAAGCCCCTTGCTGACAGCCGAGTCGATGACGGGAACGGCTTCACGGAAACTGGCTTGCACTTTCTCCAGCTCGCCCGATTCGATGGCGTTAAGGACCTTCTTGATGTGAGTCCGAAGTTTACTGCGTTGCGCCACATTGCGGTCGCGATGCTTTTCCGCTTGGCGGGCGCGTTTTTTGGCAGAAGCGATATTGGCCAAGAAAACCTCTCGATAATGAAAAAACCAAAAAAAGAATTATCATCAAGCGTAGTCTCGCTTGTCAACTAGATGCGCACTATTTTTTAGCCGGGCGAGTCCTTTATACTATGCGTTTTTTGCCCAAAGCGCGGAGGCGCCGCAACTGAGCAGACACCTGTTAAAATCAACCGCCGTCGTCGCTAGTATGACGCTCATATCCCGTATATCAGGCTTTATCCGGGACACTGTGGTGGCTCTCTACTTTGGCGCCAATGCCCATACCGACGCATTTTTTGTGGCGTTCAAAATTCCCAACTTCCTGCGTAGATTGTTCGCAGAGGGTTCGTTTGCGCAGGCATTCGTGCCGGTGTTGTCCGACTACAAGGAAAATTACAGCCCAGCCGATCTAAAGACGTTTCTCAACCGGACCGCCGGCAGCCTTTCAATCATCCTTTTGTTGGTCACTTTCGCCGGCATGCTGGCCGCGCCCCTGTTGATATTGCTATTCGCCCCAGGCTTTTACCGTGAAGGCACCCAGTACGAGCTCAGCGTAGAGATGCTGCGCATTACCTTCCCTTATCTGCTCTTCATTTCCATGACGGCGTTTTCCGCCGGCATATTGAATACGTTCGGGCGCTTTGCGATACCTGCATTCACTCCCGTCTTCCTCAACCTCTGCATGATCGCCGCCGCCGTCTGGCTGGCGCCTCACATGCCGGAACCTATCACCGCGCTGGCGTGGGGCGTGTTCGCCGCGGGTATCGTGCAGATGTTTTTTCAGTTTCCGACGTTGATCAGAGCAGGCCTGTTGCCCCGGCTCCGCTGCGGTTTTTACGATGCGGGCGTGCGGCGCATCATGCGACTCATGGTGCCCGCGATCTTCGGCGTCTCCATCACCCAGATCAACCTTTTGGTCGATACCGTGATCGCCTCTTTTCTGATTTCCGGTAGCGTTTCCTGGCTTTATTACTCCGATCGGTTGGTCGAATTTCCTCTCGGTATTTTCGGTGTCGCCATCGGTACGGTGATCCTGCCGCATCTTTCAAAAAATCACGCCAGTAAAAACCAGGCGAGCTTTTCTCACTCGCTGGATTGGGCGCTGCGCTGGGTGATGCTGATCGGTTTGCCTTCGACGCTGGGCCTGATGCTACTGGCCAAGCCTCTCATCTCGACCTTGTTTCAGTACAAACAATTCGCCTGGTATGACGTCGAAATGGCGGGGCGCAGTCTGACGACCTATGCAATCGGCCTGCTGGCCTTCATAGCGGTGAAAGTGCTGGTTCCCGGCTTCAGTTCACGCCATGACCTGCGCACGCCGGTTCGCTATGGTATGTATTCCGTGGCGGCCAATATCGTTTTCAATCTGGCACTGGTGTTCGAGCTGGCGCAAATTGGCTGGGGGCACGCGGGCCTTGCCCTGGCTACTGCACTGGCCGCCTTTTTCAACGCCGGGCTATTGCTGCGTAAATTACTGCGTGACGGAATTTACCAGCCCCGCCGTGGCTGGGCAGGCTATCTGATTCGCATCTTGTGGGCCAACCTGGCGATGAGCCTGTTGCTGCTGGGGGCGGTCGACGGCTCGCTCTGGCAATCGTGGGCCATCGCTCAGCGCGCCTTGAACCTGTTGCTGTGGATCGGCGCCGCCGCTGCGGTCTATGTGGTCGCTCTGAACTTGAGCGGTCTGCGCCTGGCGCACCTGGCCCTCAAGCAATAAGCTCGACTCCGATGCGTTTAATCCGGGGATTGAGCCATATAGCAATGCCGGCCCAAGGAAGCGCCGTCACCATTGGAAACTTTGACGGCGTGCACCTCGGCCACTGCGCGGTCATCGAACGTTTGGCCGCAGAAGGTCGACGACGGCACCTGCCGATCGTAGTCGTGCTGTTTGAGCCGCAGCCGCGCGAGTATTTTCAGGCCGATCAGGCGCCAGCCCGATTGACCCGGCTGCGCGAAAAGCTCGCCTGCTTCAATACGTTGCCGGTTGATGAGGTGTTGTTGCTGCGCTTCGATCAAACGCTCGCCGATACGCCAGCGGACTTGTTCATCCAGCGTATACTGGTCGATGCTCTCCGCGTCCGCTATTTATTGGTCGGCGATGACTTTCGTTTCGGCCAAGCTCGGCGCGGTAATTTTGCGCTGCTGCAGCAGGCGGGAAAACAATACGGCTTTCAGGTGACGGCTACGGAGTCCATCCGCATCGATGGCTGCCGTATCAGCAGCACGCTGGTGCGCCAAGCGCTCGCCTGCGGTGATCTCGCCACGGCGGCGCGGCTGCTGGGGCGGCCGTACTCTATTTGTGGTCGCGTCGTCCATGGAGACAAGAGAGGACGCCTGTTGGGCTTCCCGACCGTCAATATTCGACTCCAGCGAAAAAAAACGCCTGTGCAGGGCGTCTATGCCGTTACAATGGCAGGGCTTGCAGAGCGGGAGCTTAAAGGTGTCGCCAACGTCGGCACACGACCGACGCTGGACGGTCGAAATGTCCTCCTCGAAGTGCATCTGTTTGACTTTAACGACGATTTATACGGACACCGGGTCGAAGTGCGATTTCAGCACAAGATTCGCGATGAGAAGCGATTTGCCGGCGCCGACGAGTTAAAGGCCAAGATCGCCAATGATTGCCTGATCGCGCGGGAACTCCTCGCCACCAAACCCCTCGCTTCATCTAAAAACAGCTAATGGATTACAAAAAAACGCTTAATTTACCCCATACCTTTTTTCCGATGAAAGCCAATCTGGCGCAGCGCGAGCCCGAGCAATTGCGCCGCTGGCAGAATATCGACTTGTACCGAAAAATGCGCACGGCGTTCGCCGGTAGGCCGGCGTTTGTCCTTCACGATGGACCTCCTTATGCCAACGGCGCCATCCATATCGGCCATGCCGTCAACAAAGTGCTCAAGGACATCATCGTCAAAAGCAAGGGCTTGAGCGGCTTCGACGCGCCCTATGTACCGGGTTGGGACTGCCACGGCTTGCCGATCGAATTGGCGGTCGAGAAGAAAATCGGCAAGGCGGGAATTCGGATCGCGCCGAGGGACTTTCGCGCGGCCTGCCGGGCCTATGCGGCGAGCCAGGTGGATTTGCAGCGTGAGGAATTCATTCGACTCGGCGTGTTCGGCGACTTCGAGCAGCCCTATCTCAGCATGGACTATCGCTTCGAGGCCGATATTATCCGCGCGCTCGGCAAGGTTTGTGCGAACGGCCATCTGACCAAAGGAGCGAAACCCGTGCATTGGTGCACCGACTGTGCTTCGGCACTGGCCGAGGCCGAGGTCGAATACGAGAACAAGCATTCCCTGGCTATCGACGTAAGGTTCAGAGTCTACGATGAACCTTATTTCCTAGCGCGCTGCCACACCGCGCCCGGCCACGTCGGCCACGGTTCGATTTCGGTCGTCATCTGGACGACGACCCCGTGGACCTTGCCCGCCAACCAGGCGGTTGCGCTGCATCCCGATTTCGATTACGCCCTGGTGCAGTATGAAGGCGCCAATCAGGAACGCCTTTTGGTGGCCGAGGCGCTCATGAAGGATGCGATGCTGCGCTATGCTGTCGAAGACTACCGGGTGATCGGCTATTGCAAGGGTTCCGCGCTGGAAGGCGTGCTGTTGCAGCATCCTTTCTACTATCGGCAAGTCCCAATCGTTCTCGCCGACCACGTCACCCTCGAAGCCGGCACCGGCGCGGTGCACATGGCGCCGGGGCATGGTCAGGAAGATTACGTCGTCGGTCAGAAATATGGCCTGGCAGTCGACAATCCCGTTGGCGACAATGGGGTTTTCTTGCCGCATACCGAAATTTTCGCCGGTGAGCACGTGTGGGACGCCAACCGGCACGTGGTCGATGTGTTGAACGCCCATGGCGCGCTACTCCATGAAGAGAGCATCGAGCACAGCTATCCCCATTGCTGGCGTCACAAGACCCCGCTGATTTTCCGGGCGACCCCGCAATGGTTCATCGCCATGGACAAGCTCGGCCTGCGCCAGCAGGCGCTTGCGGAAATCGAGCAAGTCGCCTGGATACCTGAATGGGGTCAGGCGCGCATCGAGGGTATGGTCGCGAAGCGGCCGGACTGGTGCATCTCCCGGCAACGTAACTGGGGCGTTCCGATCGCGCTGTTCGTACACAAAGAAACCGGGGAGCTGCATCCGGATACGCCGGCCTTGATCGAGCAGGTCGCGCGGCGCGTCGAAGAAGAGGGCATCGACGCCTGGTTCGAGCTGGAGCCGCACGAGCTCTTGGGCGATGCGGCGCCGGAGTATGCAAAGGTGAAGGATACGCTGGATGTCTGGTTCGATTCCGGCGTCACCCATTTTTGCGTGCTCGGCCAGCGCCAAGGGCTGCCGTTTCCTGCCGACATGTACTTGGAAGGCTCCGATCAGCACCGCGGCTGGTTCCAGTCCTCGCTGCTGACGTCGGTGGCGATCCATGGTGTTGCGCCTTACCGGGAAGTGCTGACGCATGGCTTCACCGTGGATGCCAAAGGTCGCAAAATGTCGAAGTCGCTCGGCAATGTGGTGGCGCCGCAGAAGGTGATCGGTAGTCTCGGCGCCGACGTGTTGCGGCTGTGGGTCGCGGCGACCGATTACCGCGCCGAGATGAACGTTTCCGATGAAATTCTGAAGCGCACAGCGGACGTCTATCGGCGCTTGCGCAACACGGCTCGTTATCTACTGGCCAATCTGAACGATTTTGATCCGACCGAGCATCGGGTCGCTGTGGACAGCATGCTCGCGCTGGACCGCTGGGCGCTGGACCGCGCTTACTGTCTGCAGCAGGAAATCATTGGCGCGTATGGAAGCTATCAATTCCACCAGGTCTATCAGAAGGTGCATCACTTCTGCTCGATCGACCTGGGCAGCTTTTATCTCGATGTCACCAAGGACCGCCAGTACACCTGCCGGGAGAACAGCCTGCCGCGGCGTTCGGCGCAGACCACCATGTACCATATCGCCGAAGCGTTGGTGCGCTGGCTGGCGCCGATCCTGAGCTTTACCGCCGATGAGATTTGGCAGTATCTGCCGGGTGCGCGAGACGAATCGGTATTTCTGCAAACCTGGTACCAGGGCCTGGTGCCACTCGATGATCAATCGGCGTTGAACCGCGGCTTTTGGGACCAGGTAATGCGAGTACGCGAGGCGGTCAGTAAGGAGCTCGAGCGGCTGCGCGAGCGAGGCGAGATAGGTTCATCGCTGGATGCCGAGGTCAGCCTTTACGGTGATGCAGACACCTGCAAGCTGTTGGCGCACCTCGGTGATGAATTGAGGTTCGTGTTGATCACGTCCTATGCGGAGGTCCTGCCTGCTTGGGAGGCTCCGGCGGATGCCGTTGCCACCGAGTTGGTTGGACTGCGGCTCAAGGTGGTCGTTTCGGATAAGATCAAATGCATCCGTTGTTGGCACCGCCGTCGTGAAGTAGGCCAGACGACAAACCATATGCAGCTCTGCAGGCGCTGCATCGAAAACGTCGCGGGGCCGGGCGAGGTTCGCCTGTTCGCTTGAGACTGTCGTCCATGTTGAAGTGGCTGTGGCTGTCCGGCCTCGTGATCGTGCTGGACCAACTGACCAAACGGTGGATCGATGCCACGATGCAGTTGTATCAAAGCATCGAACTGATTCCCTTCTTTCAGTTGACCTATCTCCGCAATCCGGGCGCGGCATTCAGCTTTCTCAGTGATGCGGGCGGCTGGCAGCGCTGGTTTTTTGTCGCGCTGTCCCTGGGAGCCAGCATTGCCATCGGCATCTGGCTGTCGCGCCTGTGCCAGGACCGGCGCTGGGAAGCTATCGCCCTGGCTTTGATTCTCGGCGGTGCAGTGGGCAATCTGATCGACCGGCTGGCGCTGGGTTATGTCATCGATTTCCTCGACGTGTTTTACGGCGACTGGCACTGGCCGCCGTTCAACCTGGCCGATTCGGCGATCAGCGTGGGGGTCGCTATGCTGCTGGTGGATTCCTTCCGCCACCGTGAGTCTGTCTCATGACCGTCCTTGCGGCTAAGGAGCGGAGTCTCCGCATCGCCGTTCTGATCAAGCAGGTTCCCAGAATCGAGGAGTTGAGCCTGACTCCGGAAGGCCGCCTGCAACGCACCGGGCTTGCCGTGGAAATCAATCCCTATTGTCGACGAGCAATCAGCAAAGGCGTGGAACTGGCGCAGCAAACCGGCGGGCACTGCACGGTACTGACGCTGGGACCCGAATCGGCGGAGCTGGCGCTCAGGGAAGCCATCGCCTGGGGCGCGGATGCGGGCGTGTTGATTTCAGACCCTGCTTTTGCCGGCTCGGATACCCTGGCCACGGCCAAGGCACTGGCGGCTGCACTACGCGAGGAGGGACCATTCGACCTCCTTCTAGCCGGCCTCAACTCTGTCGACGCGGATACCGGGCAAGTGGGACCTCAGGTCGCCGAACTATTGCAACTTCCTTTCGCGGCGGGTGTACGCACACTCACCCTCACGGACGGGTGCGTCGATGCGTGGCTGGAGCATGACATTGTCCGGCTCCACGTCCGCATCGATATGCCGTGTCTGTTATCGACCGCCGAACGCTTATGCGAGCCTGCGAAGAAGTCGGCCGAAGAATGCGCCCGGGTGCCTTCGCACAAAATCAAACATTATACGGCCAAAGACTTGGGACCCGGGCCATGGGGCCAAGCGGCGAGCCCTACTCGAGTCGCTCAGGTGCGGCCGGTCCCCGCGCCAGCGCGGAAAAGGCGGTATTTCGACGGAACGGACGCGGCGCAGGTAAGGCAAGCCGTGGAGCTGTTGGCCTCGTGGGAGGCATTCTCGCGTACGGCGAGCCGCGAAATGACGACTGAACAGCGAATGCCGAAATTTGATCGGCCAAAATTCGATCGGCTCGATCCGCGAGCCATCGGAGTGATTCTGGAACCCCGGCGGGAGCGCTTGAACCGGGAACTGTGCGGCGAGGCGGCGCGCCTGGCTGAGCAGATCGGGGCAACCACGGTCGCGCTGGCGCCGGAAACACTGCCGGCCGAGACCTTTGGCGGATGGGGCGCCGATCAAGCCGTCATCGTCGAAGGCGTGACGGTTGCCGAAGAGCTAGCCGGCGCTGTGAGCAAATGGGCCAGGCAAGCGGCGCCATGGGCCATCCTCGCGCCCGGCACGCCATGGGGGCGGGAAGCCGCCGCACGGGCGGCGGCAGCACTCGCTGCCGGGCTGACCGGTGATGCCGTCGAACTGGACATTGACGCAGACGGGCGCCTGGTCGCGTGGAAGCCCGCCTTGGGCGGGCGTTTGTTGGCGGCGATTGCGGCTTCTTCGGCAACCCATATGGTAACCATGCGCCCGGGCATCCTGCCGTTGCCACCGCTCAGGCGATCGGTGGCGGCGCTGTCGCGAGCCTGGGCGAAACGCACCGACCGCCTTCGACTGCTGGCCGCGGAAAGTGCAGACGTCGATGCCGCCTGGCGGAGCAAATCGGTGCTGATTGGAGTCGGGCAGGGAGTAGACCCTGCCAATTATCACCGCCTCGAAGAGCTGAAAGCCTGGTTGGGAGCCGAGCTGGTCGCTACCCGCAAGGTTACGGATAAGGGCTGGTTGCCGCGCGCGCGCCAGATCGGCTTGACCGGCAACGTGATCGCGCCGCGCCTGTATATCGCCATCGGCGTCAGCGGCCGTCCTTATCACAGCATAGGCATTCAAAACGCCGCCTTTATTGTGGCCATCAACCAGGATCCGAGAGCGCCGATATTCGACGAAGCGGACATCGGTCTCCGCGGTGACTGGGAGACTGTGCTGCCTCTTGTGATGAGCGCGCTCAAAAACTTAAGTCCGAGCGACCGGCCGCCGCTCGATCAATCGCCATAGCCTGCACCAGTCGAAAGAAGGGCCCGGATCGTTCTTGCGGCCCGGCGCGATATCGCTGTGCCCCGCGATACGCCTTCGGGATAGTGTCGGATAACAATCCAGCAGCGCAGCGATCAGCTCGGCCAGCCGTTCATATTGAATATCCATATACGCTGTTTCGGCCGTTCCCTCCAGCTCGATGCCGATGGCGAAATCGTTGCAGCATGTCCGGCCCGCATAAGAGGATTCGCCGGCGTGCCAGGCGCGCTCGTGGAAGGCAACGTATTGAACGATTTCACCGGTGCGGCGGATAAGCGCGTGCGCCGAGACTTTAAGATCCTCTATGGCGGCGAAATAGGGATGGGCGTCTTGCGGCAGCGTATTGGTGAACAGCCGGTCTATCCAGTCGCCGCCAAATTCCCCAGGCGGAAGGCTGATGCAGTGGATGACGATCATTGAAATGTCTGTTGCGTCCGGCCGCATATCGAAATTGGGTGAAACGACTCGTTTTGCTGCGCTTAGCCAGCCGTCGGTGATGTTCATGGTTAGCGACTCGGGAAAAAGGCGTGTCTGCATCGCATAGCGAGTGGCACAAACGAAATCCGGTTCTTCCAAACTGAATTGTTGTTTATCATTCTACCTGTCTCGGATAGCGCTTTCTAACCATCCATCGGCCAGGCAACCGGGCGCGTGCCGGTGTAGGGATGACGAGCGGAGAATTAAACGTACCGGCGCAAGAGGCGAATATGATATTGGTGCATCCTCAAGACATTGACCGTTTTCTCGCCGAGGATATCGGTACAGGCGATTTGAGCGCGGCAGTCGTCCCCACATCCTATCAGGCCCGGGCGAGCGTAATCACGCGCGAGACTACCGTCGTCTGCGGCCAGCCATGGTTTGATGCGGTGCTGCAAAGACTCGACCCTCACGTCGCCATCGACTGGCAAGTATCGGAGGGTGAAGCGGTCCATGTGGGTGCCCTGCTGTGCACGGCGCAAGGCAGGGCGAGGGCATTGCTGACCGCTGAGCGCACCGCGCTCAATCTCTTGCAGACCTTATCCGGCACGGCAACTCTGGCCAGAGAATATGCCCGGGCGGTCGCCGGAACGAACGTAAAAGTTCGCGACACCCGCAAGACCCTACCGGGTCTGCGCGTCGCGCAGAAATACGCCGTGCGCTGCGGCGGCTGTCACAATCACCGCATGGGGCTCTATGACGGCATTCTGATCAAGGAAAACCACATCGTTGCGGCGGGTTCGATCGAACGCGCGGTCAAGGCCGCGCAAGCGCTCAGTGCACCGGTCCCGGTCGAAGTCGAGGTGGAGAGTGTGGACGAGCTGGAACAGGCGCTTCAGGCCGGGGCTGACCGCGTGCTGCTGGATAATTTCGAGTTGGCGATGATGCGCCAGGCGGTGGCGCTCAATCGGGGTCGAGCAGAACTCGAGGTATCCGGCAACGTCGGTCTGGAAAACGTTCGCGCAATCGCAGAAACGGGGGTCGACTATATATCGGTCGGCGCGCTGACGAAGAACGTCACGGCGGCGGATCTCTCCATGCGAGTCACGCTGATTGTATGATCGCTTTTTACCACTTTTTGGTTACTATCCTGAATCGCAAGAGCTCGATGAGGCGCACTGTCCGCTTCGCGATTTACGTTGATATGGAAGCGCCAATCGGTCACGTGGTCATCGATACCTCATCAATGACGACAAACCAAGGTAGCAACAAGGCCTTGATTTCCGGCGGTCGAGTCGACGGCAAATTTCTGTATTATGATCTTGCGGGCATCGTCGATTCGTTCAACCACGTCGGCATCGGCACAACATTCAAGAAACTATCGGGCGGGAAATTCGAAAGCGATCACTGCTCAAGCCCGCCGCTTGCCGAACAGCCGCGCATCGTCGGCATAGTCCTAAGACCATGACTGTGCTGGCGCCCCGGAGCCGACTCGAACGGCTGACCTTCCCCTTAGGAGGGAAACCATCATCTTGTTAGGTATTTAAAATCAGTTAGTTATGCACAAAATCCCCGCGCGAACCTGACTGGAAGTGCCACGAAATGAAGAATCTTGACTGAGGTTCGTCACGTTTTGGTCACGGCCTCCACTTTCGAGCGAACTCAAATCTGCTGATAACCCGGCTCTGTCTTGTTGCAGCGGACATAGGCCCACACATAATTACCTTCCATTGGACATCGGCCACTGCGAGTTGGAAAACGGTCTTGGCCAAATCAACAGCGATGGTAGTAGTATTCATGTCGGACTCCTCCTGTATTGGTTTGCTCCAGCCCATCATAGACTCGAGCGTGGCACCATGATGCCGGGGAAAAGGTGGGAGGAGTCCATCCCATCACAAAAGTTCAGCTCTTGGTGATCCTGCCCTGCTATAGCAGCACTATGTGACGCACCGTGAGCGGTGGAAACGTATAGTTGAGACCATTGTTATCGACTTTTGTCGATCCTAGCTCCACAATTTCTGATCCATCAGGGCCAAACCCGTATGATGTAGCACTATTACAGTGCTTCGCTGATTGGATCTCGATTGACGCCGACAGTTCGCGGTCGAAACTCTTGTTGATCGCGATCACGTGCAAACGTCCCTCATCGTCGAGGGAGGCATAAACCGAGCTGTTCTCGTAGTCAGTGGTCGTACAGGCAACTGCCGTGTCGCCGAAGGTCGAATTCATGCCGTCATAGTTGCGGTAGATCCGGAACGCCGCAGCGATGTAGTCGTCGACGGTGAAGAAATAGTTCGCCGCATACACGCCGTGTTGTCCGAAGATCCCGAGCACATCTGCTTGAGCGATGCCTCCTGAGATGTCGTGCCGGCCTCCGAAACTGTACTCGGTGATTGCGAGCTTCGTCTCCGGATAGAAATCATCGATCGCGCGCTGCAGCTTTGGTATCAGCTCGAGCGAGCGGCCGTCAGTGAACCCGTTCCCTTCCTTGGTGATCCAACTCGTCTCGATGAATTTTGGATCCCAGAGGCTACGCGGCGCCTGCACCCGCTTCTGCTCGCTCGATACAGCCTCGTCGTCGGGATAGTAATGCACCGATAAAACATCGAGTAGCCTCGTCTTTGATTCCTTGGAGGCAACCCGCATCCGGTCGAGATAAGCGTTCACCCAGGTCATCCGGTTGTAGCGGTAGCTATCGCCGGTGTTTTTTGTCAGATACGGCTCGCGATTGTATATCCCCCAGTCCGACGGTTGGTGAAGGGTTCCATCGAAGACGCTCCAGAAACTGTAGAACTCGCCGTATCCCCACATCGCCGGTCCATAGATCTTGGCAGCTGGGTCTATCCGCCGCACCACCCTCGCTAGTGCAATGTTCCGTTCGAGGACCTCGTCACAGGTTGCAAACTCCGAGTGCAGCCGCGGATGAGTGCCCGCACCCTTCGGAAAATGATGCCACAATCCCGGCTCGTTGTCGATCTCGTAGGCCTTGATCCCAGTCGGGGTGCTTGCGCTTCCATAGACATCAATAAGGAAGTTGATCTCTTCATCGACATAAACCTTGTCATCCTCAAGATCGGGAATTTGCAACAGGGACTTGGGGGAGCCCGGCTTATCGAAAACCACCTCCTTCCAACGCGGCGATGGAGCAGCCTCATCAAGCGCCACGGAGCCATCCTCGTCGGCAGCGACATAGCCCGCTGCCGGAAGTTGCAAGAGCGTATAGGCACCCAGGTTCAGTGAGTGGTTGTGGAAAGTCGTCAGCGCTGCACCGGGATCATAGGGAGGCGAACCGGCGCCGGTGATGAACGACTGGAAGTTATTGCTCGAATGGTTGTCGTCGGCGCCGGAGTTCGAGAAACCGTTCTCCCAGTTGTAGCTGGTCATCGTATTTCCACCTAGGCGCCGGCTGGTGATGTTCAGTCCTGGTTCGTGGTTATCCAACCCTACCTTCCATTCTAGAGCTTGCCATTCGCTGTCGTATACGTAGGCGTTGATGCCGTAGATCAGCCGGCTGATCGGCGAGGTCTGTTTGGTGTCAATGGATATCGTCACCTCGATTGCATGTGCGCCCATAACTATCCACCTGGGCGATCGCACATTGGAATAATCGAGCACCCGCATTGATCCACGCCGCCAGGTTTCATGATCGCCAAGACAGCGCGGTGCCGCTCGATGCCATGTGGCTTAACCGGCTCACTGTAGTCTCCTTTCCGGGGCCACTCGATGTCGCCGGTCGCGACCCGCGCGGGAATTAGCCAATAATCGCCGGTTCGGTAATTGCCGCCCGGCTGGAACTGAACGTTTATCCCACGCTCTATAGCGATCCATCCGTCCATGCCGCTCGCCTCCGTGACCAAGAGGGTGCCGTCATCCCGTACGTCGTCGTTCTGGTCCCAACGCCGTAGCATGGTGCATTTTGAGAATCTACCCTCGGAGCCTTTCTTTACTTTGAGTAGGACGATCCGGCGCGTAGGGTCAATATGTTGCACTCGCGCCAAAGGCTCTGCGCGTTGAGCTAACTCAAATTCCTTACTTGTCAATTCGACCCAGTCCCCCTGAGATAAGCCGGAACGACGGTCTCGTCCTAGAGTCTCCAACTCGATCGTCAACGTGCTCTCTAGAGACTCACTCCCGCCTGCCTCACTCGCAACGCTCAAGATCCGAAAGACGACTGAGCCATTTTCTCTTGACCACTTGAAGGTTGGTGGACTTTTTTTGTCGCCGACTACCCCCCAGCGTGGATCTCGATCCGATACAACTGGTTCTCAAGCCCGCGATATGCGGCCTCCGCTGCAATGGTGCACGGGTCAACTTCATTGGCGGTTTTCTTTGCCACTGCGCGCATCTGTGGAATAGCGAGGTCTAGAGTGTCGAGCACGGCCTGCGCGTTCTCACAACCGATACCAGCCTTTAAAGCTTCGAGAGCAACTGTAGCTTCCGTAATATACGTCTTGAGCATAGTAGTTTCAGGATCGCCGAGTGGTTTGCGTTTTTGCAGAGCCGATATGACGCGGTTCACAGTGACAGCCGCCCAATCGCTTGAAGCCACACGCACCTGCCACGCGATTTGCAATCGTGACGCGGTATCCCGACCTCCCAACGCCACTTCGCGAAGGCTCGGCATTTCCCAGGGGCTGACATGACGCTCCAAACATTCGATGTAAATTGCAGCACCGTCCGATAGCTTGAACACGTCCTCGTACTCGGGTACCGGCCACATCGGCTGCGTTGTATAAGTGCACGGAGCCTCGTTCTCACATAGGATGCCATCGATATAATAATGACCTTCAGTGATTCGGAAATCTTCGTTGGTATCTTCCATCGATTTGATAGTGAAACCCGTCCCAGCTCGCCAGCGCTTCCCGACCAAATCGACGATTAAGGTGCGCAGGAAGTGGTGATAGATTCTGCCTTGCTCATTAAGATCTGCCTCGCACAGTACCCGCCCTTGCAGATGCAGCACCTGGCTAAAATGCAGCGTGGGATCGAAAGTCAGACGTGAAAAGTCTCCGTTCATAGCCCCTCCTCAGGAAGCGAAAAGCACCGCTGCCACTGTGCTCGCTGGCACGTATTCATCGAGGCGTTTCGTTAGAAGCGCCAGGCGCTGGGGTTCAAAAAGATCGTGACAGACTCCCATCTCGGATTCGTCGTCCGCACCGCGTTTTATCTCGTCAGTCACACATTCGCTCAACCGCAAATAAGCCGGTGTGCCATAGCGTAGGCTGTCGAAATACGGTGCGACGCGGATGAGAGCCTCCGCTGTGAGCCTTTCTCGCATGGCGTCGCGCTCAGCCACCGTGACTGGCCGGTGAACGGCCTCAAGCTTCTTCTCAACCTCGGACGGAACCCCAGCCAGCACACCATCCGGTTGGCAGTGGTGGCGACGCGGGGTGCGAGAATCGTGAGGAACGAATGAAAAGCGCACGCAGCCTTTCTGTCGGCGGGCAACGCGCACATGGCCGGTAAAGATGCTGTTTTCGGCTAGCCGGAGGATATGCGCGAGAACTGAGCCTACGATGGTACTACGCGCGATCGTCACATCGGCGTAAGCGATCCCGGACGTACCACTACCGATCGCGGTGCGTTCGTGTGATGTCGCATCGATAATGCTGTCACACACTACTATGCGCGTAGGCTCACGCACAGCTCCATCCGAGTTGACCTGGATAGCACCCACGATACTTGAATCGATGACGACGCGCGCCGTGGTGTTTTCAAGCAGGATACTCGCCTCAGCTGGCCGCCGAGGCTCGCAATCGCAGTGTAACGTCCAGCCCGGCACGAGAGTGGTGTGACGAAAAACGACCTCGCACAGATCTCCAGTCTTCTCGGGTTCGCCATCCGAAGACGAACCGGATGGCTCCTCGATGTCAGTGGCACCACTGATGTCAACTCCGCGACCGGCAATTAGCACACCATCAATAACAACCCGTGAACCGCTCCCTCCTCGTATCGAGATCGAATCGGATCCGCCTGCGCTTTTGTCGGATAGCCAAATCACTGGCCGTGTCCGATTCGCCGCCACCAACCACACCGCTTCACCCGCATTGAGTGCGAACCCGATCCGCCCCTTGTATATGCCGCTTACCTTCAACTCTATGACTAATGCTCGCTCTCGTGTCTTTTCCGAGTCTTTCAATCCCAGTTTTGATTCGGGTAGCGCACGCCAATCTTGAAAGGCGGCGTCAATGGAATCGAACCAGGGCGCCTCCGGTTTCTTTAACCCAGGATCCACATAGTAGCGTGTCACCTTATCTGGTAATGCGGGTAGAGGACTCTCATACTCGCCACCACCGATCTCATGCACGAACCCGTAACGGTAACTAACCAACACGCCGTTTCTAGGCACCTGGCTCTTGGGAAATACGATTCGCCCCAGTTTTGGGTCAACTGCGATCTTATTCTTTGGGATCTTATACGACCAATCGGACAGATCGGCCGGAATGACACTATTGGCTGGGATTGGCTGTACACTATCCCTCCTAGGCCAATTGGGTGCGTAAACCGCCAAGCTTTTGCCTTCCCCATACAGCGTTTCCGTCGCAGTTATGTATGCCGATGGCTTAGCGTCAAATAGCATGCTACCTGCGATTGATGTTGCATCCCGGATGATTTTCTGTTTTTGTTCCTGTGACAAGCGAGACTCGTCAGGAAGGGGATTCAACTGCTTCTTGAGAGCGGTCAGCGTTTTACCACTAATTAACTCGTTCTCTGCCTTATCAACAACTCTTTTTCCGTTAGCGTCGAAGATACGCATTTGTAGGTGGGTACCGACGAGAGCGACGATAACCAAATTGCGACCCTCGTTCGGTAGGCCATCAGCTGCATCAACTGACAGCAAACGGAGGTTATATCCGTCAATTGGTTTCCCTTCGAGCGCTCGGCGGCGAATGGGCACCGGTAGGTTGGCTTCGTCGGCCAAGGAGGTCGCATCACGCTCCGGCTCCGGCAAACGATAGAGCGGCGTATCATTGCCGAGCACCGAGAACGTGTAACAGTGGAGACCCTCGTCTTCACGGCAATATGCAGAGGTCTTCGTGACCGTATAAGGCTTGATGCGGAACACGAACAGACCAACGTTCGGTATATTGTGGTGACCTGGCGACTCCTCGCTGCTGATCCGCCGCATATCGGCCAGGTGGCCCGAAGTATCGAAGGGAGTATCCAGCAGCTCCAGGCGCGTCGCGTCGCGTACATCGACTGTTGCAGTCCGGGTAAGCTGTCGGTGATCCAGGTGCTGGCTTACCGCGAGCAATCGATAAAACTCGACGGCACGCGCCGGCCAGTTCGCCACGTCCTGCGCCAACTCTTCAAGCAGCCATAGCGTGCCCTTGCGCCGGCGGTGCGCGATAAGATTCGCTACCTCCCGCCTCGGGGCGACCACTTGCGCCAGACGCCGCCCACTGACCGTGCCGCGGTCCCCGGCTGGCCCGGGCAGCATGTCGTAACCCAACAGATCGCCGATATAAGGCACCACCCAGTCGTCACAGGTTTCGATGAACCAGTTGTCGTACATTCGAACAAAGTCGCGTTCGATCAGGCGTGCCTGTGCGCCTATGATAGCCATTAGTTCCTGAAGCGCACCTTCCTGGCGCTCGACACCAGTTTGCTCGTCCGGAAACCGGATACCAGTCTGTGCATCCCGCAGCCGGATATAGGCTGGAAGCAGATCGTAAAGGGCGTCTTTATCCGCAAACATGGCGCACGTCCATTATGTGATTAAGTTGAGCACGAGTGTGCCGGTCACGTCGGGCACAAGAAACGCGATCTGTGCGGGCAGAAAGCGCGGTTTGCGCTCTGATTCCTTATTCCGCCGTTTTGCACGTTCCGGATCGTCGGCAGCGAGGATGGCAGGCATGCTCGGGACAACGGTCGAAGGACCGAGCTTCTTAACAGCCGCATCAAGCGCTTCTGGATCTCGCAGCTCCGTCTCACTGATCCCACCGAAGATGTCGATATCGACCCGGTCCACTCCAGGGGTTGCCTGCATCACCGCAATGGCTTCAGACAGGAAAGCCGGGCGCCCGAGTCCGCGTTTCTCGAACGAGAACTCCTCGAACAGACGCCGACGGAGCTGATCTTTGATGTCCCATTCCGCATCTGGTTTGATTGCGACCTTTGCCTGGAGCACTAGGGCGACAAGCTCCCGTACCTCGATCACCACGGGAAAAGCTGGATCGCCATACTGTTGATAGGCCGCTTCCAGGGTGGTGAGTAGAACTCCCTCAGGATCAAGCGGGATATTGTCAACTCCTGCAACGGTCATATGCACAAGCTCGTAGGACCCATTGGTGAGCTTCCGCGCATTGGCATGGCCAATCCCGGCGAAACGGCGCGCAAAGGCGGCATAATCGGGAACCGATAGCAGCCGAGATATGGGCGACAAACTCTGTGCCGCGAGCGGCGTGTTGCGCCGAATCCGTTCCGGCCCGTCGCGTTCCGCGCCTCCACTCGCACGCAACGGATTAATGACACCGTTGACGCCAAGGTACCGGGACGTGAGCAGACTGATCTGCTCGGCGCGCACGTTACCCGCAGCGCCGATGCCCACACGATAGGTCGCGCGAACATTTTCTTGTCCACTCGGTAGTCGCGCTCCCCTGACTCCGTCGCCAAAGGTCAAGATTGCGGTCCCTGTTTCGTCCACTGTGACTTCGTATACCCGCTCTTCCCCAGTAGCATCGAGTAGCGAATCGACCCGGGTGTAGCGCACACCGTTGACACGAACGGTCTCAGTGCCCAGTACACCGCTGGTGGTCGGCGCCGGAACATAGGTGAGGGGCGGACGTTTTAACGCAAAGCGTGCAAAAGGCACTGAGGCATTGCTGGAGCCCAACACTTCGGGCACCGTTTCACCGTGCGAGGCTTTAGCCACATTGCCGTACAGCTTTACTGTGGAGCGCTTGTAAGAATAAGCAAGCGGCTTGTGGAGGGTTATAAATGTGTGTGGGGTGTCTCCTGGGCTTGAACCGTCGGGCCGTTGCTCTACCCCGCTGATCATTGCGAGCTCGCTGCTGCGAATACCGGGCAGAGATAACTCGTTTTTGTCCTTAATATCGGTGCGCTCACCAGAAACGACGATCCAGCGTCCGGCCTCGAGGCCGTCGTAAAGCCCGTCCAGCTGGATTTCCTTGCCCGCAATATCATCTTCGATTATGTCTCCAGCCATCTCGACTGGCTCGCTCTGGACAAAGTACACCGTGTTACGCAAGTAATTCAGATGTTCGTTTGTCCGCAGGGATGCAGCTGACATAGATGCTTCTCCGTTTGCCCCATTACTTACTTCACGACCACGGGTAGCTCATCCCCGGTGTCAGGTTCTACGAGATCAAGTCTTGTCACCTTACCGTTGACGGTGTAGTTCCCCCGTGGGACTGTCTGACTAGAGCGCACACGTGCGAAGCGCACCAAGCGATCAGGACTGATCGTTGTCACGTCATCTCGCGCCACAGTGACGAACCAAGGTGTATCTACAATGGCGAAGCTATCCGCGGTAATCGTGTCGGCCACCGTTTCGAGAAATGCAGTACCCTTATCGATGTCCTCAAGTAACCATTCGGTCAGCCGGAACCTATCACCGGCACCAGACATCTTTGGAGGTGCAACCGCCCCGAACGGGCTCGACACGGTCCGCAATAGATACACAGACGGCGCAGTTGCCGGTACAGCATTTGCTGGCAATGCATCCAAGGCTTGATAAAGCGTGTCTTGAAGGATCGGTGTTATTGACTGCATCAATCCGAAGCGCTTGTCTCCCTTGGAGCCCAGTCCGTCTTTGGCTTCTTGGGACAGGAACTTTCCTGAATTGAGTTGGCGCGCCGGCGCCGCTTGAAGCCTTACGAGAACGTCGTCGAGCGAGGTTGCTTCCAATGTTTTGGTGGCAGGCAGCTTGGAGCCAGCAATTTTCTCGAAGATGTCTGAACACGCCTCCGCGAACTGCCTCACTATCTCGTCCCCCGTATGAGCGAGTTGGTCGCAGTGCTCTTTTGCGTCCCGAGCGCTATCGTTACCCAGCAACGAGGAAGTAACAACAGCCAAAAGCTCCCTAAGTTTCGCGGTAGTGTCATCGTTCCCCGCTGCCGGTAGGGTAGCTTGGATTTTGTCCGTGAGGTTGACGAGCTTCTCGGCCAGCTTGTTGCTGAACCCCGCCCTGGGCTTAAGCGTCAACTCGACATAACCCTGCTCGATGTTGAGCTTCGAGCTCAGAACCTCACGCACGACCTGCTGACCCGGTTGCATGCCGAATACGAACAGCACACGCTCCCCCGGCCGTACCACTAACGTCGTATCCGTCAGCCTGATCGTCGGACGCATCAGTGCATTGACTCGATCAATCAGCGGGGGTCGGGTCTGGCGTGGCTTCATCTCGCTCCACTCGGCGCGCGCCGACAATACCTCGTCGGTCTCGAAGGTCTGCATCTTCTCACCCGGCAAGGGGACCGTCTGCGCCTTGGCCCCGATGGGAATATCGACAGGCGCTGCTGAGGGATCGAGGAGATAGGCCAGGTGCACGGTCGCCGCCACCCCTGGTCGGGGCTTGAAGCCCACGAGCGACGCCAGCTCGCGAAGCGACCGCTCGTCCGTAGCCGTGCGCAAATAACCTTCGTTCGTGAGGCGCTCACGATAGAACGTCAACACATCCGCGACGACCGACCACGCATCCAGCAATGCGATAGTCGCATCGGACGGGTCCCTCGTGCCCAATGCTTGCAGCAGGGGCGCTTCGTGTGAAGTGAGTCGGCGGATAGCGTCATCAAAGAACGTGCGGTAATCACCGATGCGTGTCGCTAGCGCCGTCAATCCTGGGCGATTGCTCGGCGGTGCCAGCTGATCGGCGCTTGTACCGGAACAGCGCTGGCACTCGCACGATTCTGTGCAGATGCCACAACCGGAGTTACAACCCTGTGCGCAGCTCATATGCCCCCCTTCAGCGTTATAGTCAACGTGCCGCGCTCTGGGGCGTTAGGATCGTTGTCGAGCTGCGCGATCTCGTCTGCGGCGATGTGAATGAGACCGTCCGCCAGGGATTTGGCCGCGTCGGCGTCGTCCGCGTCTTGTCGAGCAAAGTATTTGAGCTCAACGAACTTGACGCCTTCTGTCTGCTGGACAATTGCGATCACTCGCGACGCAGCGATATCAGTCCCGAAACGCAATGCATCCGGATGGAACAATCCCAACTGGCCACTCGGCAAACGTCGATTCGACAGCGAGTCATACAAAGCACGCGCGACATCCCCGCTGCGGTAGCCTGAGTCTACACAGACGTATATTGTGATAACGAGCGGTACCTTGCGCGTTTGCACGATGCGTAAGTCATGGCCGATGCGCCGTACCTTCTCGAGCCGAACCAACGTCTGATCGGTAAGGGTGGGGTCCGCAGCGGCACGCGCGAAAGGATCGAGCGCGATATTGGCCTCGTACCAACTGCCGGTCCATGCGAGCTCAGCATGGGCGCCTTCGATACGCGCATCTTGAGCCGCGAGCTGAGCATAATCTGAGGCGGCGACCGCACGGGCAAGAACACGCGAGAAGGCGTGCGGCGCGAATAGCTTCACCTCGGCGACCGGCTCCGGGTCCATGCCGCCGCTTGCCGGCAGTGGATTACGCGGGCGCAGTGTCACGCCTGATAGCGGCCCGCTCTTCTTGGCGATCCACACGATCGCGTCGCGTCCGACATTGCCCGCCCTGCCATTGCCGATCCGATAGCGAGCACGAAACCGCCAGCGCGGCTCGGGTTGGCGGCCACAATCGTCGTCGCCAAACCGCAAGAACGATCGACCGTCATCGTCGTTCTCGACCACGAAGTGGAGGTCATTCGGGCCGCTGGCGAGCAGGTCCGGGACCGGCTTCCAGGCGTATTGGTTCTGCCAGCACGGTCTTTTTGTTTCGGTCGATTCGTCGGTCTTTGTGCAAGTCTCCTCCGGTGGGGCGGCATCCAACGAAATGCAAGCAACCGCGCTGCGTGCGTCTTGCACCAGGAGGGCGCCTGCACATGTGGTCGTGCAAATATTGGACGTATCGGACCAAGTCACGGGCGTGTGCTCGATCTCGATGGTGAGCGGGACCGGGACCCGATGGACTTCGATCACAGACCCTTCACACAAACAGCACGCCTCACTTGCCTCTGTCTCTACAACCCATTTGTCGTTCTCTTCTTCGCACGTGACCCCATGATCGACCAGCACGACATTGCCGCGCGCGACCGCCGTCTCTACGAGCTCGCATTCCGGAGGAGAGGTGCGAGCGGATAGGCATAGATCAAACGGCAGCGCGTCCTCGATGCACCATTCGACTTCAAGCACGCGCGTTCCAGTCAACCGATCGACTGCTGGCGTTAGGCGCGTCAGCCGCACCGCATGACGTTTGGCCGGGTCGGCATCCGCGGTGGCGCCTGTGCACGGGCCGCGGATCTCTTCCAGGATCAACACATCGTCTTTCTTTAGCTTGAGCGGACGTTCTTCCTCCGCTGTATCTACCGCTTTAGAGTTACTCGATGAGGTTGTCGGGGGTGAACCTTCACGCTTCGGAGGTTCGTCGACCAACGTCGCGCGTGTCGTTTCCGCGGGCAAACAGCATTCTTCATCCGCCCAGGTGTAGAAATGGATCTCGCTATGCGCGGCCACGACGTCGATGATGGGCCGGCCTTCGTAGTCCTTCTGGCCGAAGATGTCTATCGGCTCAAAAATCGTCGCGCCGCTGGTCTTTCCAAGCTCATCCCAGTCGACGATGCCTTGCGACCTCGTCACGGCATCCCCTGGAGGTGCGGCAAACGCCAAATCATCAAGCCGCAACTGCAAGTCGCCATCTGACTCGACGGTTACCCAAGCACGCGCATTGCACCCTTCATGCATGCGGTAGTCGACCAGTCGCACATGACGACGCACCGAGATGCGCCGGCGCGCGGCTGCAAGATAGGCTTCCGTTGCTACAGCGTCCTGCATGTAGCTGAGCTGGTCGGCCACGTAGGCCATTACTTCAATGATGGTGATCCCGAGATCCGGCACATGACGCTCCCGCCAGGCGGGCATCGTCAGTGCAAGTCGATCGAGGAGGAGGCGCCGAAAACTCGAAAAATCCTTGGCGAGATAATCAATGGAGGGTAAAGGCAATTGTGGCTCTGGCGCACAAGGGACTGGCTTACAATCCAAAGGACTGGGGCAGTCCAGACGGAAGGAAAACTCTGCACAAGCGTACCGGGGATCGATGCCGGCTGGCGCTTTGCGCTCCACCGGGGGCGGCTCGTCGTATGAACAGGGGGTCGTCACCCCGGCCGGTTCGACCAGGCAGAGGCAATAGGTTGAGAAGTCGCCCCTTTTGTCAACGGTAACACGCAGGCAGGTATCACCGTCCTCATGCTCCTCGAATTCGGCAGCCAATACGCGCATATCCCGGATCCATTCGCCGCCCTCGATCACGACATGGCGCGCGGATAATCCCGGCGGGAGACGGCCGAAGAAGTGAGCGGTCAGCGATTTGCCGTCGGCAGAGACTTCGACATAGTCGATGCCGGCAAGCGCTTCGCTTGCCCTCACCATCGCGCGGCGCTTCTCATCCTTGCAGTGCGCCGTGGCGTTTGACGAGCATGGGACGTGCGTCATGCGGTGCTCCTGACGAAGGTTTCTTGACGCATCTCGCCTGTAGACCGTAATGCGTAGCTCAGGGTCACGCGCAGCTCGGCATCGATGGCTTCGACATTCACAGCCCGAAGATCGATGAGATCGCCCAACCATTGTGTCAACGCCGCCTGCACGGTGAGCTGCAGCGTTGCCGCGAGCTCCGGGCTATTCGGCGCGAACACGTACTGCAATAACCCCGTGCCGAACTCCGGGCGCATGACCCGCTCGCCTGGATTCGTAAACAGAAGCAATTCGATCATGTCTCGCACGTGGTCCGAATGG
>CADDZF010000015.1 GCA_902812445.1 Methylococcaceae bacterium
TCGCCCAACTTTGCCCGATCGGGCGTCGCGACCATGCAGCAGGGCATCGCTTCGCCGCGGTAGCTGACGTACGCGCCGCGCCATGGCCAGTCGCAGCGCCGCCCCGCCGTTTGCGCGCGCGGCTCGAGGCGCGGAAGGCGCAGCTCGATGCCGAGCCGGCTAGCGGTTTCGCGCGCCGCGCCGAAGTAATGTTCCATGGCGTCCCGGTCGCTGGAGTCGAGCATCTCGCGGTCGATGAACTCGCGCATCGGCCGATACTGCGACGGCAGGCTGGCTTCGGCGAAGTCATGGCAAAGGTTTTGTACTGAGACCGCGCCGATGCCGTAGCGGTGGGCGAACTCGACCAGGCGGGGCAGTTCTGCCAGGTTCTGCCGCATCGCCACGGCGACCAGATCAACCTGGAACGCGTCCCGCCCCGCCTTGGCGCGCGCTGCCAACAGCCGCTCGAGATTACGCACGACACGGGCAAACCGGCCGTTGCGGCGGATGTGCTCGTAGGTCGCCGCGGACGCGCCATCCAGTGAGACGTGGAGCTGACTCAGTCCGCTATCGATGCACTGACGGGCGCGCCGCTCCGACAGCAGGGTCAGGTTGGAGTTGGCGTTGACCTCGATGCCGCGCCGCGCTGCATAGCTGACCATGTCGAAAAAACGCGGGTGCATCATTGGCTCGCCGAGGCCTTGTAAACGTAGCTCGCGCAAATCCGGCAGTTCATCGATCAACCGCGTAAATAGCTCGAATGCCATGAAGGCGAGTGGACCGTGCGGGGGTCCATCCGGGCGGAACTGCACCGGACACATCTGGCAGCGCAGGTTGCACTGGCCCACCGGCTCGATCTGGATGAAATCGGGTAGTTCCATCATGGTGTCAGATTCAGGCGAACGGCACGCGAAACAGGAGGGCGCCGCGCAGGCGCCAGAACACGGCGAGCGGCGGGATCGCCGCGGAAGTTACGATCATCTCGGCGATGTGCGAGGGCGCGCGCGAAGTGCGGCGCAGACGCTGCCAGCAAAATCGCCCGGTCAGCAGCAGCCACAGTGCACCGGCCGCAGCGGCCAGCCGGTCCGCGCCCGAAAGGGCAGCGGCGATGGCGATGGCCAGCGCGGCGACGATGGCGTAATAATGCAGCGGCGGTCGCGCGCGAATCTTCCTGCGGTAGAGCTCGGGATGCTTCTTGTAGAGCAGTGCATCGAAGAGGATCTTCCGCTGCTGTTGCAGGCTGACGCCCCAGCGCGCGGGCCGCGGTGGATGGACGACGATCGCGTCGGCTGCGTGCACGATGCGGCCGTCCTGCTGCAATAAACGGAAATAAAGGTCCGAATCTTCGCGCCAGGCGAGGCGGAAACGCTCATCGAAGCCGCCGGCGGCTATCAGCGCCATTCTGCGCACGAAGCAGTTCGCCGTCACGAATTCGCCGCTGGCCAGTTGCGCTGCATCGAGTTCGTAATCGGTGGGTCTCGCCGGTGTCGGCATCACCAGCTCGCCCGAGACCGCGATGACGTCGTCCTTGAAGGCGGCGAGGCCGGCGCGCAGCCATTGGGGATCGGCGATGGTATCGTCGTCGGTGAAGGCGATGAGATCAGCCGACGCGCGCCACCAGCCGCAGTTGCGCGCCGCCGCCGGGCCGTGATTGGCCCTCACCGGGACGTAACGGATCAGGGGTGCGCCGTCGGTTCGGTCAGCCCAGCGCTCCACCAGCTTTCTGGTTTCCTCGCTCGGCGCATCGTCAGCGACGAGGATTTCGAACCGCTCATGGTCGAACGCCTGTGTGGTCAGCGCGGCCAGACAGCGGTCCAGCATGTCCGGTCGCTGATACGTCGGCACCACGACCGAGACGTCAGCCGGCATGAGGCGGCCTCTTTTCCAGCAGGAAAGAGCCGATGACCAGCGCGTCCAGCGGCGATGTCCAGAAGCACTCGACGGCATCGCGCGGGGAACAGACGATGGGTTCGCCGCGGGTGTTGAAACTGGTGTTGACCAGCACCGGCACACCGGTGATTTGCTTGAATTCGCTGAGAAGATCGTAATAGACCGGATTCTGGTTGCGGTTGACGGTCTGCACCCGCGCCGTGCCATCGACGTGACGCACCGCCGGAATCTGGTCGGCCTTGGCTGGGTTGACGTCGAACACGAACAGCATGAAGGGTGCCGCGCCGGCGTTGACGAACCAGTGAGCGGCTTCCTCTTCCAGCACGACCGGCGCCACCGGGCGGAAATCCTCTCGATCCTTGATGTCGTTGAGCCGCGCCTGCATGTCGGCGTGGATCGGGGAAGCCAGAATGGAGCGGCCGCCGAGGGCGCGCGGGCCGAATTCCATGCGGCCCTGAAACCAGCCGACGATTTTGTCGTGCGCCAACATCTGAGCGGTTTCGCGGGCGACGTTTTCGAGTTTCCGGTAAGGCAACTTGCTCCATTTGAGGAACGCCTCGATTTCCTCATCCTGGTATTCCGGACCCAGGAAAGCGTGATCCATGACGTAGCGTCGCGCGCCGCCGCGCATCTCAAGATCAACCCACAGCGCGGCACCCAGTGCGGTGCCCGCATCGCCCGCCGCCGGCTGCACCCAGATCTGCCTGAACGGGCCTTCATCGCGTAGTCTGGCGTTCATCACGCAGTTGAGCGCGACGCCGCCCGCCATGCACAAATGGTCTGCCCGCGTGCTCTGGTGCAGCCAGTCGGCTAGTTCCAGCACGGTTTCCTCGAGCACCGCCTGCAGCGAGCGCGCGATGTCGTAATGCAGCGACCAAAACGGTTCCCCGCGCTTGCGCGGTGGCCCGAAGCGTCCGACGAGATCGACCGGCGAGAGGATATAACGGCCTTTGTCGCCGATACGCAGGACCTCGCGAAATTCGGCACAATAGGTCGGCTTGCCAAAGGATGCCAGCGCCATGACCTTGTATTCATCGGAGGAATGAAGGAAACCCAGATAGCGCGTCACCTCTTCATACAGCAGCCCCAGCGAGTGCGGTAGATCGACCTGGCCGATGCGCTGGTAATGGCCATCGGCGTAAAGTCCGTAACTGGTGGTGGCGCGTTCGCCGCGACCGTCCAGGGTCAGCACGGCCGTATCCTCGAAAGGCGATGCCAGGAAAGCGCTCGCTTCATGCGCCAAGTGGTGCTCGATGAAATGCCAGCGATAAGGGCCATCGTGGCGGGCGCCCCGAAACCGGCTGGCAAGGTGATGCGGCGCCCCGCCGGCGAGTTGTCGCGGCGCGTTGACGACGTAGCACAGGAACAAGGGATCCCAAGGCGAGCGCCCGCCGTCCGTCTGCGGCTCCGCGCTCGGCTCCAAGGGTAGCTGCAGCGCCGGCTGACCGGCGCGTTCACCGAGCAATAACCAGGGATCGAAGGAGTACGCCACGTGGTCGACGTTGATCAGCCTGATGCCGGCCTGTCGCAGACAATACTCGATGGCGTGAAACGGCAGCTCCCAGGTCGTGAACGGCACCGGCCGCTTGGCGTGCTTCAGGCGGGTGAAGCGTTCCTCCTCAGCGGCGGCCACCACTTCGCCGTCCCGCAGCAGACAGGCTGCGCTGTCGTGATACACGGCGTTGATGCCGAGGGTATACATGGTTCAGCCTGCCGTGCCCGGCGGTGCCGGCTGGGCCAGCGGCGATGCAGTCCTGTGCGCTGGCTGGCTGCGATCCACGGGCTCGTCGAGCAGTTCGCGGGCAGCTTGGCAGACCGCTTCCGGCGTGACTCGCCGCAGACAATCATGGTGTCCCTGCGGACACACGCTCTGATAGCAAAACCCACACGCCACGTCGTGAAAAAGGATCCGATTGGGCACCTGCCACGGCGTGTGCTGAGGGTTGGTCAGGGCGTAGAGGTCCACCACCGGGGTGCCGACCGCGGCGGCGATGTGGGCGGGTCCGGTGTTGTTGACGATGAGAAGCTTGGCGAGGGCGATCAGTGCGCCCAGCTCGGCCACGTTCAGCTGTCCGGCTAGCGACACCGCGCCGCGCTGCACGTCGGAGCAAATGCCATCGGCCAGCGCCGCTTCTTCCGCCGATCCGGTCAGCACGATGCGGCAGGCCGTCTGTTCGGCGAGCAGACGCACAGCCTTGGCGAATTGCTCCGCGGGATAACGCCGCGAGGCCGTGCTGGCACCTGGATGTACGACCACCAGCGGCCCTTCGTGGCCGCCACCGGCTGCGTCCCCGATCAGCTCGAGGACCCGCCGCATCGCCCCTGGCAAGACGCTGAAGCCCAGACGCTGGCTACCTGCCCGGCAGCCGATCGCGGCGACCAGTTCAAGCTGGCGGACGACTTCGTGGCGCACGCGCTGCTGCGGCTCCGGCTCCCTCACCCAATCTGTCAGCAGTTGGTAGGGATTTTCTCGGCAGTGCGCCAGCCGCAACGGGATATCCGCTAGATAGCAGAGCATGGCCGCCGGCAGTGGGTTCTGGCTGTACACGGTGAAGATCACGGCGCCCTCGAAGCGCAGGCGGCGCAGCGTACCGATCATCGCTTCATCAGGCGCGCTGGATCGGCTGGGCGGCGACGCTTTCATCCACGGCGCATCGTAAACGATGATGGCATCGATCTCGGGTACCAGCGTCGCCGCTGCGGCGCCGGCGCGCGATGTCAGCAGGGTGATTTTGCGCTCCAGCTGCGCTTGCTTCAGTGCCCGCAGCGCCGGCGTCGTCATCAACACATCGCCCATGCCGTCGAGGCGGGCGCACAGGAGATTGTTCGCCGCGCCCCATCGCAGCGTGCGCTCGGCCGCCTGCTCGTCGGGGGTTGGCGCCGGCGGCTCGGCTCTTGTCGGTTCAGTAAGCCTTGTCGCCGCGAGCGGCTCAGCCATCGCTACACTCCGCGCACGGCCGTTCAAATTGCCGCGGCGCGGCGGCGCGGCGGGCGAGGCGGTAGAACGGATCGGCTGCGGTAATAACGTTGACGGCTTCGCGCATGCCGGCGACCACCCAGTGGGGATGGCGTTCGGCAGAGGTCAGCCATTCGGTTTCATTGCCGTTGTCGATCAGTATGGTGCGGCAGCCCGCACGGCGACCGGCCTCGACGTCGTGCAGGATATCGCCGATGAACCACGAGCGGCTGAGATCGATGGCGTGTTCCTGAGCGGCACGCAGGATCAATCCCGGCATCGGCTTGCGACAGCTACAAACGGCGGTGTGAGCCGGAATCGTACCGCGCGGGTGGTGCGGGCACCAGTAATAATCATCGATGCGCACGCCGTGCCCGGCCAGCAGTGTACTGATGCGCTGCTCGACCTGCGATAAGGCCGCCTGATCGAAATAGCCGAGGGCGACGCCGGGCTGATTGGAAATGACGATCAGGCGGTAGCCGGCTTTGGTCAGCAACGGCAACGCTTCCGCGACGCCGGGCGTCAGCCGGATCTTGTCCGGATCGACGTTGTACGGCAGGTCATCGATCAGCGTGCCATCCTTGTCGAGAAATACCGCGGGAGTCGGACAGATCAGGGCCATGACGTTTCCCTCATGGGTAGCACCATGACCTCCGGAATCACCGTCTCGTCCGGCAGACGGAGTACGAATTCGACCGTCGCCGCCACGTTGGCCGGGTCTTGCAACGTGGTCTCGTCAATGTCGGGAAAGCGGTCCAGCAGAAACGGCGTGCGCATGCCGCCGGCGATGATCGCGGTAACCTTGATATGGTATGGCCTCAGCTCGGCGTGCAGGGCGTGGCTCAAACCCAGCAGTCCCCATTTGCTGGAATGGTAGGCGCAGGCATTGGGCCAAGCGCGTTTAGCCGCTGTTGAGACGATGTTGACGATCTGGCCGTAACCCTGCCGGCGCATCACGGGGGTGGCGTATTTGGACATCAGGAAAGGCCCGCGCAGATTGGTTCGCACCACGCGGTCCCAATCGGCCACCGCGAGTTCATCGATCGGCAGGGTTACGTCCTTGCCGGCATTGTTGATCAAGCCGTCCAGCTTGTCGAAACGGTTGATGACATACTCAATGGTGCCTTGGGCGGCGTGCTCGTCACCGACGTCGAGCCGGGTCGCGTACGCATCTCCGCCGGCGGAAGTCAGCCGCTGCACGAGGGCTTCGGTCTTTTCGATATTCAGGTCGCCGGCGATGACGGTTACGCCCGCACCGGCCAAGACTTCGCAGATGGCCGCGCCCAGCCCTTGGCCGGCACCGGTGACAATCATCACTTTACCGCTGAGATCCTGCATTTCCTTCATTCCTTCATGCGTTTAAAAGACGTGCCGGGCGGGTGCCGGCAGACTGGGGGGTTCCATCGCCGGCCTGAGGCAGACCGCGGAGAAATCGGGCGTGATGGCTAATGGATGAGACCGCCATCGTTTCTTCATACACCTGATTGAGTAGGTCCGCCACGCGGCTCCAGGTAAACAGCCGGTTGACGCGCTGTTTACCCGCCCGGCCGAGCGCCGCGCGTTCGGCCGGATGCTGGCACAGATAGGCGAGACGGTCTGACAGTTCCGCAGGATCGTGCGGCGGCACCAGGTAACCGGTTTTGCGATCGCGCACCGAATGGCGGATGCCGCCGACTGCCGAGCCCACGACGGGGATGCCGCAGGCCATCGCTTCCAGCGGCGTGATGCCGAACGGTTCGTACCAAGGGGTGGTGACGAACACATCGGCGGCATTGTAATAATATTTCAGCGCTTCGCGGCCGCGCCGCCCGGTGAAATGCACCCAATCGGCCACACCCAGCTCCGCCGCGATGGCCTGGAGTCGCCCGATTTCTGGCGTCGCCGCCGGGTCAGGCCGTTCATGATCGCCGCCCACGATCACCAAGTGCGCGGCCACGGCGTGATTCCAGCGCAGCAGGGCGAGCGCCCGGATGACATCCTCGATGCCTTTGCGCGGCACCAGGCGCCCGAGCTGCAGCATCAGAAACACGCCGTCGGCGAAGCCGATCCTTTCTCGCGCCAGTTTGCGCTCGAGGGGTCGGAATTCCTCGGGATCGAAGCCGCAAGGAACGATCTTGACCTTATCGCTATCGGCGGCATAGAGATGGATCAGGTCGCTTAGGTCTTGCGGACACTCGGCGATGATGCAATCGCTCTCGCGGATGATCGCCTCCTCGATGGCGAAGCGCTCGTCCGGAAACTGATCGGCCTCGCCCTGATGGTATCTGCGCACTTTGCCGAGGGCGTGAAACGTCATGACGAAAGGTGTGCCGAACACTTGCTTGAGGCGTAAGGCGGTCAGGCCCGACATGAAGAAATTGGCGTGCACCAAGTGATACGGCGGAGTCCGCGCGGCGAAGAAATCGACGACGTAATCGCTGAACTCGGCCATGAACGGCAGCATGTCTTCTTTGCGCACGAAACGCGCGGGCCCCGCCGGCACGTGAATCACCCGGATGCCGTGTATCCAGTGCAGAATTTCAGGCAGCCGAGCGTCATCACGTCGGGTGAAAATATCCACCGCGTGCCCCTGCTGCGCGAGCCGTTTGGCAATTTGCGCCACGTAGACGTTCTGTCCGCCGCTGTCCACATTGCCGATCGCAGTCAAGGGCGATGCGTGCTCACTGATCAAGGCTAGGCGCTTCGACATAAAAGGTACGCTCCGTCCGTTAAGTTATTTTTTATCCAGAATTGCCGTACAGGGGACCAAATAGTGAAGGCAAACCGCATGCCAAAGCGTTTGAATACACGCCTGGGAAGTGCTGAGTTAGCGATCAGCAAGATTTTATGCGAGGCGGGGCGCCACGGGCAGCGTAAAAATTACCGAAGGCGTGTAACTTTTACCGTTCATGACAAACGTCTGGCAAGGTCGATCGAGTCCTCGCTGCCGGGATGGCGAGTGAGCGCAGCGAAATCGCTGATTCCAAATCGCCTTCTTGTTTTACGATCAGGCAAACCCAGTGCACCGCCGAGGATAACGCTCGCATTTCGACCTTGATGGAAACTAACGGGGCGCCGCGCTGTAGGCTCCCTGTCCCTTTATTAACCCGGCCTGTTCAAGGGCCGGGTTAATAACCTCGGGCACAAAACCTGCTCTAGAAAGCAGCAGAAAAAAGTCATCCACGAGGCAAGCGTGTCAGACAGTACGATGATGCCAGCCGTTTCGCCGTCTTCGTCAACCGTCCAGCCGGTACCCGTCGCCGCGGTAGAGGCTGCCAGGGAAGCGGGGCTTTGCTACGTCAGCGATCGCCTGCCGGGGATCCGTCGCAAGAAGCGGGGAAAGGGTTTCAGCTATCTCGATCAAACCGGCGCACCGATTCGCGATGCAGCGGAGCTTTCGCGCATCGCTGCACTGGCGATTCCGCCGGCCTATACCGACGTCTGGATCTCGCCTTGGGCCAATGGGCATATCCAGGCCACCGGGCGAGATGCCCGGGGTCGCAAGCAATACCGCTATCACGCTCGCTGGCGAGAGGTTCGCGATGCGGGTAAGTTCGGCCGCATGACGGCCTTCGGTCTCGCCCTGCCGCGCCTTCGCGCCCGCATCCAGCGCGACCTCGGGCGTTCCGGCCTGCCACGGGAAAAGGTGCTGGCGACGGTGGTCCGCCTACTCGAGACGACGCTCATTCGCGTCGGCAACGTGGAATACGCGCGAGCCAACCGGTCCTTCGGCCTGACGACCTTGCGTAGCCGTCATGTCGCCGTATTGGGAACGGCGCTGCGCTTTGAGTTCAAGGGCAAGAGCGGAATCCGGCACGCGATTGCCCTGCACGATCGTCGACTGGCGCGCATCGTCAAGCGCTGCCAGGAACTTCCCGGTCAGGAATTATTCCAGTATATCGATGAGGATAATCAGCGGCACGCCATCGGTTCAGGCGACGTCAACGGCTATCTCCGCGAGATTGCGGGTGAAGATTTCTCCGCCAAGGACTATCGCACCTGGGCGGCTTCGGCGCTCGCCATTGCCGAATTCGAGAAGCGGCCCGTGTGTGGATCGGCGACCGCGGCGAAAAAGAACGCCGCCGACGTGCTCAGCACGGTCGCCGGGCAGCTCGGCAATACCGTGGCCATATGCCGGAAATGCTATGTCCATCCGGAAATTTTAGCGCGCTATTTCACCGCATACCGTTTCGCTGATCTGGCAGCGGAGGCCGATGCCCTGCTGCCGGATTTCGCTGCACTGAACCGCGACGAGCGCTTGCTATTGGCCTTTTTGCGGCGCGTAGGCGGGCAACATGATGGTGACTGATACGTGAACGATCGTTCCGCCAATACCGCCCTCGCGCAACTGCGCAAGGCCGCGCTTTCGTGCACCGCTTGTCCCTTGTGGGAAAACGCCACGCAGACGGTTTTCGGCGAGGGCGATGCGGACGCCAAAGCCATGCTGGTCGGCGAACAGCCGGGCGATCAGGAGGATGTCTCAGGCCGGCCGTTCGTCGGACCGGCGGGCAGGCTGCTCGACCGCGCGCTCGTGGCAGCGGGCGTGGAGCGCAGCGAGGTCTATGTCACCAATGCTGTCAAGCACTTCAAGTGGGAATGGCAGGGCAAGCGGCGATTGCACAAGAAACCGACTCAGCGCGAAGTATCCATCTGCTGCCAGCAGTGGCTTGAGCGAGAGATTCACTTGATTCAGCCCCGCGTGATTGTCTGTCTCGGCGCCACCGCGGCCGGTGCATTGCTGGGACGTGGCTTCAGGATCACCACCCAGCGCGGCCGCCTGCTGGAAAGCACGCTGGCGAAGTACGTGTTCGCCACGGTGCATCCTTCCTATCTGTTGCGCCTGCCCGATGAAACGCAGCGGGCCGCGGCGTTTGCCAGCTTCGTCGAAGACCTCCGGCTGATCAGGCGGGGGATCGCGGACGAAGCGGCTCCGGTTTGAGCGCGCCGGCACCGCGCCGGCTCGAGCGCGTGCGGATGACCCGCGCCTTCGGGGTAACGGTCGTGATCAACGAAAAAGGACCAAGGCGTCGCTGCCGATGACTTCTTCGAGCGGTAGCGGCGCGGCAATGCCGAATCCTTGCGCGTAGTCGATCCCGATGGCCTTGAGGTGTTCCAGGACGGCATCATTTTCGACCGCCTCGGCGATGGTCTTGATGGCCAATACCCGGGCGATCCGCTGGATGGCTTCCACCAGAGAGGCATCGAGCGGGTCTTCGAGGATGCTCGTGACAAAACTGCCGTCGATCTTGAGATAATCCACCGGCAGGGTTTTCAGATAGTCGAACGAAGACAGGCCCTTGCCGAAATTGTCGAGCGCGAACTGGCATCCCATGCCGCGGAGAACATTGATGAAGTGCAGCGCCTCGTCGAGGCTCGAGATCGCGGCGCTCTCGGTGATTTCGAAGCACACGCTTTGCGGTGGAATGGCCTTGGTTCTCAGCTGCTTGATGATGAAGCTGAGGAAGTCGCTATCGCCCAGCGACTGTCCGGATAAATTGATCGCCACCATCGTGCGCGGACCGAGGCGCCCCTTTAAGCGGGTAAATGCGCTATTGACCACCCAGCGATCGACGGCGGACATGCGGTGGTAGCGTTCGGCGGGTGGAATGAAAGCGTCCGGCAGCACGATATCGCCCTGTTCGTCCAGCATACGCAACAGTATCTCACCATACGCGCTTTCGTCAGGTCCGCCGTTAATCGGCACGATGGGCTGGTAATAGAGGCGGAACCGCTCGTCCTCCAGCGCCCGATGGATGCGCGACGCCGGGCGGGCGATCGCATGCTGTCGCGCCAGTTCGTGGAATTCGGGCAGGCAGACGTGAACGCGGTTGCGGCCTTTCTCCTTGGCGGTGTAGCAAGCGTGATCGGCCAGTATCAACACGTTGGAGAGGCTGCCGCTGTGTTCGGTCAAAGGCACCAGACCGATGCTGGCGCCGACGGAGAACGTCTTATCCTCCCAGACAAAACGGAAGTCCTGGATCACCTGCCGCAACTCGTTGGCGACGCGCAGCGCCGGCTCCAGTCCGCACTCGCCCAGCAGCATGCCGAATTCGTCGCCGCCGAGCCGGGCCAGCGTATCCCGCTCGCGCATCCGCGTTTTCAACAGCGCGGTGAGCTGACGCAGCAATTCATCGCCGGCCACGTGGCCGCAGTTGTCGTTGACCACCTTGAACTGGTCCAGATCGAGATAGCACAGCGCATGCTGGGTCTGGTTCTGCTCGGCGCGCTGCAGGATGAGTTCCAGGCGGCGCTCGAATTCCTGCCGGTTGGCGAGTCCTGTGAGCGGATCATGGGTCGCCTGATAGACGAGTTGATGGGTCAGCTTGCGCTGTTCGGTGACGTCGCGGAACACCATCACGGCGCCGATGACGTTATCCCGGCGATCCCGGATCAGTGCGGCCGAATCGTCGATCGGCAGCTCGTTGCCGTCCTGACGAATGAGCACGTTCTGACCGCCCTGATCGGCGTCTTTGCCGCCGAGCAAGCTCGCAACCGGATTTTCCACCGCCTCCCGCGTGGTCTCGTCGATGACACTGAAGACCTTGTCGAGTGGTTGCTGACGGGCCCCATCGGCTGACCAGCCGGTCAAAAGCTCTGCCACCCGATTCATGAAGGTGATATAACCTTCGGTGTCGACCGCGATGACCGCATCCCCGATGGCGGACAGCGTCACGTCGAGCCATTCGCGCTGCCGGTCCAGCGTGCACTGCAGCTCCGATCGCTCTATCGCATTGGCAACAGTGCGCTGCAGCTGTTCCGGCGACAGGCTGCTCTTGTCCAGATAATCATGGGCGCCGCGCTTCATCGCCTGTACCGCGAGATCAGTGTCTCCCACGCCGGTCAGCATGACGACGGCGCAGCCGTGCAAGCTGTCCCGCCGGCTCAGCGCATCGAGAATCTCCAGGCCATCCATATCCTGCAGTTGGTAATCGAGCAAGATGCAGTCTGGCATTTGTTCGCGGCACAGGTTCAGCGCCAGGTCGCCGCTGTCCGCTTCCAGCACGGCATAGCTATGCTGCCCTTCCTTCTGCAGATAACGGCGGAAGAAAACACGGTCTTCAGGCGCGTCATCGACGATCAACACGGTATGTGTCCTATCGTTCATTTTTCCTCCACAGCTGTGAGCCGCTTTGACGCACAAGGCTGAGTTCGCAAGCTAGTCTTTTTTGTGATCGGCAAAGCTTAGAGCGAATCAGGGCTTAATTCAACCAAGACCGGGTCGTTCACGGCCGGGAGGCTTCCGCGAACGGCGTTGCCTCTGCCATGCGCAAGGGCATTTTGCTGAGGAATCTGGAAAACTCCTGCGCGATTTCGGGATGCTTCAGTCCATAACTGACCACGGCCTTGAGGTAACCCAGTTTGGACCCGCAATCGTAGCGGGTACCGTGGAATTCATAGGCGAGGATCGTTTCTTCGAGCAGCAGTTGCTGCAGCGCGTCGGTCAACTGTATTTCGCCTCCCTTGCCGGCCGGGGTCGTTTGCAGATGGTGAAAGATCGACGGCATCAGGATATAGCGGCCGACCACCGCGAGCGTTGACGGCGCTTCCTCCGGCCTGGGTTTCTCGACGATCCCTTGGATGCGCTTCACGCGACTGACATCGGGCGCCGTTTCGACGACGCCATACTGGTCAGTTTCCGCGCGCGGCACCTCTTGCACGCCGATCATTGTCGCGAGGCGGCGCTCGAACAGATCCGCCATTTGTTTAAGCACCGGGGTCGCCGCATCGATCAAGTCATCCGCCAGCACAACGGCAAACGGTTCGTCGTCCACCAGCGCTCGCGCGCACAGCACGGCATGCCCCAGACCAAGGGTATCGGATTGGCGCACATAGGCGCAACGAATGTTGCGCGGCAACGAGTTACGCAGTTCCGCGAGCAGGTGGGTCTTGCCGCGCGCTTGCAGTTCGGCTTCCAGCTCGTACGCCTTATCGAAGTGATCTTCGATGGTCCGCTTGCCGCGACCCGTAATGAAGATCATCTCCGTGATACCCGCGGCAGCCGCCTCTTCCACCGCATACTGAATCAATGGCTTGTCGACGACCGCAAGCATTTCCTTGGGCGAGGCCTTGGTGGCGGGCAGAAACCGGGTACCCAATCCCGCCACCGGAAAGACGGCTTTACGAATTTTTGTCATAACGGTTTCCTCGGTTGGTTTGGCGGGTGGCGTTCTTCATGGCCGCATCGGCCCGGACAGAATTTAGTCTCCAGACATAAGACAGATAAAACCGGTAATGATTACACGCCGGCCGCCCGGAGCAGGTTCCTCTCGCACGGCCGGCGCGCACGCCTAGTGTGTCTGTTAGGTCCTCTCAGGCGCCATCCTGGGGAGAGCGCTTGTGGCGCCTTCGCTGTGAGTAGCGCTCCATCAACGGCGTCGCCGAAATGCCGTGCACGACGATGGAGGCGGCCACCACATTGAACACCAGTGCGACAAAAATTTCGGCGAGCCCCAGGGGCAAGCCTTGCTCGATGGCGTACATGAGGTAGTAGATCGAGCCGATGCCGCGAATGCCGAACCAGCCCATCAGCTTTCGGTGCACGCGCGGAATGGCAGATCTGCCTAGACTGAACACGACACTGGCCGGCCGAATGACGAGGAACAGCAAAGGCGTCAGCCAAAGCGCATTGATGCTGACGTAGCGCGTCGACAGCATGCTGCCCAGCAACAGGACCACGGCGACCTCCACGATACGCTCGAGTTGTTCGCTAAACCCGAGCAGCGCTTGGGTCATGTAGGCGGGTCCTTTTTCCGGGTGGGCGGCGGCCTCGTCGCCGCTCTCCGGATTGGTCGCTTCGACGACGACCTGCGGACTTATCTCACCGCTCACGCCGTGTTCCATTCGGCGTAATGCCAGGCCGGCGGCGAATACCGCGAGGAAACCGTAGCTGTGGATGAGCAAGGCAAAGCCGTAAGAGAAGGCGATCAGTCCCAGTGCCAGGAATTCCTCCAGGCCGAGCGCCTCGCGATAGCTGCGCCGCAGGTAAACCACCAGATTGCCGATGCTGAATCCCCAAAACCAGCCGCTGGCAAGTCCCGCGCCGACCGCCCAGACAAGGTCGATAGCGGCCCAGCGCAGGCCATAGGGACCGAGCTCGTGCAGGTTCAGCAGGCCTAGCCCGAGCATGACAAACGGGAACGCCATACCGTCGTTCAGGCCGCCTTCGCCGGTCAGCCCGAAGCGCAGTTGATCCCGCTCGCCCGGATTCCGTATCTGCACGTCGGATGCCAGCACCGGATCGGTCGGCGCCAGGATGGCTCCTAGCAGCAGGGCGGCGCCCGGGGATAGATCCAGGACAAAAATCCCGACAGCGGCGATCAAGGCGATGGTTATCAGCATGCCGATCACAGCCAGGCGTACGGGCAAACGCCAAGCTCTATCCGCCAGGGAAAGGCGCAGTTTGAGACCGACCGTAAACAGCGACACCAGTACGGCGACTTCGGTGATCAACCTGAGCAGAGAGGTCTGCTGCAGCGGATCGAGCGCGATCAGGCGAGCGCCGGCCGGCCCCAGAATAAAGCCGATCGACAGATAGATCATCGCGGTGCTGAGCGGCAGGCGCTTCATCACCGACCCGGCCAGCGCCATGAGAATCAACAGCGCGCCGATGCTCAAAAACCATAAAGTCATGCGTCGGGTAAAGCCAGGCGGTAGCAGCGATTTAGCGCATCGGTATAGGAAAGCAAGTCGTGTGCCTCGAGCGGGGCCGGTCGTTCGGGAAGCCGTCGACTCGATTGAGGAACGTCACGCAGGGGAATTGCCCGTCCGGGCCTGGAGAGCCTTTGGCGCATGCCCGCCTGCGCCAGCGGAAGCCGCAGAGAGGCCCACTGGCTCTTCGGTAGCTTTTACCGAATCAAGCAAAAATTACAAATACGGCGTCCCCTCCCGCCCTGTCGGAGGACCGCTGGAGGTTTTTGATTACTCGGATTTTCAATCGGCTGCGCGAGTCTTCTGCAGCGTCTTCTATCTCCTGGCATGGGTCCTGCTTTAGTAACCAGCGTTCCAGCGGCTTGCTGAGAACGCGAGCGGCATGCGCTTTGCGGTGGTGTTTTATTCCTGTCGGGCGTCGCTGTCCGGCTGCAAGCTGCTGTATCCAACGAATATTTACCGAAGTCAGCCACCTGCACGAGGACCGCCATGACTAAACGAAGCGAGAAAAAATCCACGCAAGACGCCATCAATCTGTTGCTGGAAGATCACGCAAGAGTGCAAAAGCTGTTCAAGGAGTTCAAAAAGGCGAAAGAAGAGCCGGAGGCCAAGCAGGATATCGTCGAAACTGCCTGCACCGAACTGAGCATTCACGCGCAGGTCGAGGAAGAAATTTTTTATCCGGCGGCGCGCGAGGCGATCGGGGAGGGCGCTGACTTGTTGAACGAAGCGGAAGTCGAGCACAACACCGCCAAGGACCTGATCAGCCAGCTCGAAGAAATGGATGCTGACGATGAGCTATACGAGGCCACTTTCACGGTGCTCGGTGAATACGTCAACCATCACATCGAAGAAGAACAAGAACGGCTTTTCCCGAAAGTGAAAAAAGCCAAGCTGGATCTCGAGGCGCTGGGTGAAGAGATCGCGCAGCGCAAGCAGGAACTCGAGGACGAGATGGGCATGAGCGAACGATCGCCATCACCCGACGAGCTGCACGTCAGCGGCGAGCAGAACCGTTAGATCGCTACCGGGAGACGCACGATTATGGCGACACCACCACAAACATCCAGGCTGTTCCGCTCGTTCTGGATAGCCGGCTACGAAGGAGCGGATCACATCAACGGCTCGGGACTGCCCCTGGTCATGAACGACCTGACCGGGCACGGTGCCGATCCTGTGGCAGATTACGCGTTATTGCGCGAATTCGATATCCACACGGTGCGTGAGAGCGTCGGCTGGCGGGTGACCGAACGGGCCGGTGGTCGATTCTGCCTAAATACTCTCGAACGGCGCGCGCGGGCCGCTGAGGAGTGCGGCCTGCAAGTCATCTGGACGCTCATGCATTACGGTTATCCGGCCGACGTCGATATTTTCTCGCCCGCCTTCATCGACCGGTTTGCCCGCTACTGCGGCCGGGTTGCCCGTTTTCTAGCGCCTTACTCCGACCAGCCGGTCTACTCGCCGATCAATGAAATCTCCTTTCTGTCGTGGGCAATCTGCGAGAGCAGGTTGTTTCATCCGTATACCGGAACGCTCAAGGACTACGGCTTCGAACTCAAAAAGCACCTCGTGCGCGCCTCGATCGCCGGCTGTGAAGCCATCTGGGAAGCCGACCCGCGTGCCCGCATCGTGCAGATCGACCCGCTGATTTACGTCGTTGCCGCCGAGCCAGAGCCCGAGCTCATCGCGGCCGCGGAGCGCGAGAACGAGATCCAGTTTCAGGCATGGGACATGCTGAGGGGCTCGCTCGAACCCGGGTTGGGCGGAGCGCCCAAATACCTCGACATCATCGGCATCAACTACTACCACAGCAACCAGTGGGAGCATCTCACCGACGAGCGTCTGCACTGGCATAAGCGCGACCCGCGTCGCGTTCCTTTCAGCCAATTGCTCGCACAGGCAAGCGAGCGCTACCAGCGACCGATGTTCATCGCCGAGACCAGTCATGTGGGCAACGGCCGCAGCATCTGGATTAGGGAACTCGCCGAGGAAGTCATGCGGGCCGATCAACGGGGCATCAAGCTGGAAGGCATTTGTCTTTATCCCATCATCGACCGTCCGGACTGGGAAGATCCACGCCGCTGGCATAACAGCGGCCTGTGGGACCTGAGGGTGCAGGCAGACGGCACTATGCGGCGCGTTCTGCACGAACCTTATGCCCGTGCGCTGAAGCGGGCGCAACGCCTGGTCGCCGGGGTATCGCACCAGGAATCCCGCCGTTCACCTACATCAACCGAAGGAAGCAAGCCCATGACATCCCTTATCGTGTTCTCCCATCTGCGCTGGAATTTTGTCTACCAACGGCCTCAACACTTGCTCAGCCGCCTGGCCGAGAACTACCCGATTTATTTCATCGAAGAGCCGATATTCAGCGAGGGCAGCAGCTTCATCGACATCCAGGAGCCCGTGCCGAACGTACACGTGCTCACACCGCATACATCGATCGCGACGCGAGGATTCAGTGACGACCAGTTGCCCACGCTGCAGAAACTCGTGCAGCAGTTCATCGTCGATGAAAAGCTGGATGATTACGTCGTCTGGCTTTATACGCCGATGGCGCTGCCCTTGCTGCAGCAGACCCGGCCACGCGCCATTGTCTATGACTGCATGGATGAATTGTCCGCGTTCAGGAGTGCGCCCAAGCAGTTGCTGCAGCGCGAGAGTGCTCTGCTCAAGCTGGCCAGCATGGTGTTCACCGGTGGTCCCAGTCTTTACGGCGCCAAACGCTCGCGTCATCCGAATGTCCACTGCTTTCCGAGCAGCGTGGATTATGCTCATTTCGCTCAGGGGCGCGACGGTGCCAACGAACACCCGGCGCTGAAAGAGCTGCCACGGCCGCGCCTGGGCTTTTACGGGGTCATCGACGAACGGCTGGACCTCGAGCTGATCAGGCATCTGGCGGACGAACGCCCCAACTGGCAGATCGTGTTGGTCGGTCCGGTGGTGAAAATCGATCCGGGCAGTTTGCCGAAGCGGCCCAACATTCATTATTTCGGGCAAACGCCCTACGCCGATCTACCGCGCTTTCTCGCCGGCTGGGACGTCGCACTGATGCCGTTCGCGCTGAACGACTCGACCCGCTTCATCAGCCCGACCAAGACACTGGAGTACATGGCGGCGGACCGCCCCATCGTCAGCACGCCGATCACCGACGTGGCCGAACCGTATGGCGACATCGTGCACATCGCCAGCGATCCGGCGGCGTTCGTCGCCTGCTGCGAGCGAGCGCTCGCTGAGCCGGCAGGGGAACGCGCCGAGCGCAGTGCGAAGAGACAAGAAGTGCTCAAGGGCACTTCTTGGGACATGACGACGAGGAAGATGCACGAACTGATTCAGAGAGCTTGCGCCGAAGGTCTCAACCAGGCGGCCCAGTCGCTGTGGGAACGCAGTTTCCCGGCTGTCTCGTCAGAGGGAAGCGCGGAGGATGCGCGACCGGCGGCCGGCCGCTATGACTGTATCATCATCGGCGCCGGGCCGACGGGCCTGAGTGCCGCTTACCATCTGGGCGACAAGAAGAGCACCCTGCTGCTGGACCAGAATGGCATCGTTGGCGGCTGGTGCCGCTCCGTCGAAGACAAAGGCTTCACCTTCGACTACGCCGGCCACATCATGTTCTCCAACGACAGCTATGTGCAGGAGTTGTATCAGACTCTGCTCGGCGACAATGTGCATTGGCAGGATCGCGAAGCCTGGATCTACAGCAAGGACGTCTACACGCGCTATCCATTCCAGGGCGCACTCTACGGGCTGCCGCCAAAAGTGCTCAAGGAATGCATCGTCGGCGCCATCGAGGCGCGCTTCGGCAGCCTTAAGCAGCGCCCGGCCGAGCGGCGCCCGGAGAGTTCCCCCAGTGCCTGCAAGGCCGAGTCGATTACCGACTGCTGTGCCGATGGCATCGCCGAAAGTGTGACGCCACTGAGCGATGCCGCCCCGGCCAGCGCATCCGGCAATGCCGAGCCGCGCAATTTCGAGGAATTCATCTATCACGTCTGGGGTGCGGGCGTCGCCAAGCACTTTGCCATTCCCTATAACGAAAAGCTTTGGGCGGTGCCGCTCAGCGAAATGGAGACGTCCTGGCTCGGCGGGCGGGTACCGCTGCCCGATCTCGAAGAAATGATCGAAGGAGCGCTGGAGCCGGTGGCGAAACCCATGGGTCCCAATGCCCGCTTCGGCTATCCCTTGAAAGGCGGGTTTCAGGCTTTAATGAACGGGTTTCTGCCGCACCTCAAAGGCGATATTCGACTCAACTCCAGAGTTGTCGGCATCTCTCCCGGCAAGCGCACAGTCAGGTTGGCTGACGGCATCGAGCATACGTATACCCACCTGATCAGCACCATGCCGCTGCCCGAGCTGATCAAGGCTATCGGAGACGAGGCGCCACCTGAGATCCATCAGGCCGCGCGGGGCTTGCGCCACGTGTCGGTGCGCTGCGTCAACCTCGGTGTGCAGCGGCAGAATATCACCGACAAGCACTGGATCTATTATCCGGAAGACACGGTGTTTCATCGTATCTTCGTTCAGGGCAACGCCAGTCCGCACTGCAATCCGCCGGGCGGTTTCGGCCTGACCTGCGAGATCACCTATTCAGGCTACAAGCCGCTCTCATGCGACGGCCAGGCCCTGACCGAGCGGTGTATCGCCGACTGTATCAAGGTGGGCCTGCTGAGGGAAGACGACGCCATGCTGACGACCCACCAGGTCGATATGCCTTACGCCTACGTCGTCTACGACCATGGCCGGGCAGCAAAGGTCGAGCTGATCCGGAACTGGCTCGCCGATCGTGGAATCATCCTCGCCGGCCGGTACAGCGAGTGGGAATACTACAATTCGGACCACGCCTTCATCGCCGGGAAAAAAGCGGCCGGAGAGGTAGCCCTGAGCGATACCGTGACGGCCGCCGATGAATTGCGCCGTTCGGTGGAAAAAAGCCGTCTGCGGCTAATTCCGAAAAAATTCCGTCAAGCCAAGGGCGCGGTGAAGTGATCATCGATGCGCATCTTCACTGCACGGGCCGCGAGCACACGGACGAAGTGCTCACAGCGCTAGACGACGCGGAGGTCGACGCGGCGGTGCTGCTGGCGCCGTTTCTGAGTCCGCCGTTCCAGCTCAACGATCCTCATTCGCTACGCGTCGCTAACCAGCATCTGGCGAACCTGGTGGGCGGCCACGAGGACCGCTTGATCGGCTTCGCGGTGGTAAACCCGCTGCACGAGGAAGCGATCGATGACTTGCGCCACGCCATTGTTGATCTCGGCCTGCGCGGTCTCAAGCTGGTGCCGACCGGCTGGTATCCTTACGATGAGCGCGCGCATGGCATCTACGAGAGCGCTGCGCTGCTCGGCATTCCGATCTTGTTCCACAGCGGCATCTTTATCGACGGCCGCTCCGGACGCTTTTGCCGACCTGCATTTTTCGAAGCCGTTCGCGAACATCCCGATCTGCGCGTCACCTTGGCCCATCTGGGCTGGCCCTGGTGCGATGAAGCCAACGCCGTGGGAGTAATCGATCTCATCAACGGCGTGGCGCCCGATGAGAGCCAATTCCGCTTCGATATCTCTTTCGGGGCGCCGCCGGTTTATCGCAAATCCGCCTTGAACAAAGCGCTTGCCGTGTTGACCCCGGAGCTATTGCAATTCGGCAGCGACCGGTTTCTGCCCTGCAGCGGTGAGCATATCGCGGAAAAAATTCACGAGGTCGACGCCTTGTTCGACGATCTTGAACTGGCCCCCGATGCCCGTAAACGCATCATGTACGGTACGGCGGCGGCCTGGTTGGGAATTTCATGACTGACTGAGAGGAACCGCATGGACAAACTGTCATCAAGTGATAAGCCTTTAACCGTATTGGAAGTCATCGGCAATGCGATAGTCGGTGGCATGGAGACATATGTGGCGCGGTTCATCGCGCGTTTGCCGGAGGACCGCTTCAAGGTGATTTGCCTGTGCCCGTTCGAGAGCCCGTTCACCGCGCAGTTGCGCAAACAGGGCTGCGAAGTCTTCATCGCCCAGATGAACGACGATCCGTCGTGGTACTCGATCCAGGCCACTACGATGCTGGTGCGTACCCAAGGCGTCGATGTGATTCATGCGCACATGGCCAATGCGCATCTGCTGTCCGGCCTCGTCGGCAAACTGACCGGAACGCCGGTGCTGAGCACGATACACAGCCGCACCCTTTCGCTGCCGGATCTGGAAGTGCACCGGCTAACCGACACCTATCTGAGCGTGGTTTCGCAACTCGCATATCTGCAAGCTCTCAGCGTCGGGGTCAAAAGCGATCGGCTTCATTTTATTCGCAATGGCGTCGACAGCGCGAGCTTCACCGTCCGCGAAAGGTCGAGCAGCCTGCATGCAACGTTCGGGATTCCCGCCACCACGCCCCTAATCGGCTTCATCGGCCGGCTGTCGCCGGAGAAGGGACCCGAGGTCTTTCTGCGCATGGCCTGGCTGGTGGCGCAGAGCGTGCCGGACGTCCACTTCGTATTCGTCGGCGAAGGCCCGATGCTCGATCGCCTGCGCAGCGGAGCCGACATCATGGGGCTTAAAGACCGCTTGCACTTCGCCGGCACCCGCCATGATATGCCACAAGTCTATCCGTGCCTGGACCTCGCCGTAGTCAGTTCGTATTCGGAAGGCATGCCCCTGGCTCTCATGGAAGCCATGGCCTGTGGTCTTCCCGTCGTCGCCACACACACGGGCGGTGTAGCGGATGTCATCGAGGTCGGCACCACGGGCTTAATGCGGGCGCCGGGTGATCATGAAGGACTTGCGCAGGCGGTGATCAAGCTGATGACCCAGCCGGAATTGCGCAAGGCGATGGGACAGGCGGGGCGACAGCGCATCGAGAATCAATTTTCCCTGGACAGCAGCGTTACCGACATGGCCAATTTATTGATGCTTCTAGGGCAATCCGGTAACCGCAAAGCGACCGTGGGCTATCGTATGGCATCCGTATCGGCCGTCGATACGCCGCCGCCAGCGCTGAAAAGCGCTAGCGCTTCTTCTGCCAGCAGCAAGGCGACAGGACGAGAGACCTGAAAATGAACCCGTCGTCATGCATCCTTGCCCGCGGCGGCCGAGGATCAGGGCGGCGAGCCGTTATGCAGGTCTATCGCCAGTTGCTGTCTTGCTCACCGTTTCTGAATAAGCCACGGGACGGCGGATAGAACTTTGGCGCTCGGTATAGAGTCGGGTAAATTCGGCGCCGAACAGGAGGATCTGCGCCGAATAATAGATCCACATAAGAATGACCGCCAGCGAGCCGGCAGCGCCGTAAGCGGAGGCAATACCGCTACTGCCGAGATAAAGGCCGATGGCGAACTTGCCAATATTGAACAATGCCGCCGTGATGGCGGCGCCGAGCCAGACGTCCTTCCACTCGATCTCGACATCCGGCAGGACCTTGAACAGCAATGCAAAGAGTACGGTAATCACCGCAAAGGAAACCCCGAAGTTCAGCATGCTGATCAATTCCGTTCCACCGATTACCGCTTCCAAATAGCCACTAAACGCCGCCAAGGCGGCGCTGACCACGAGAGAGACCAGCAGCAAAAAGCCAATGGCGACGACCAGGAAGAACGAGCGCAGCCGGCTTTTCAACAGCGAAACCAGCGGAAAATCGCGCCGCCTCTTGACGTGCCAGATGACGTTCAAGGTGTTTTGTAATTCAGCGAACAGCGCCGAAGCGCCCACGACCAGTGCCGTGATACCCGCGATGGTGGCAAAACTTGCCGATGGCGATAGCCATGCGCTTTCAATCATGGCTTGCACCGTAGCGGCGCCTTCGCGACCGACCAAGCCGCCGATCTGCTCGACGATCTGCCCTTGCGCAGCAGCGCGCCCGAAAACCAGCCCAGCGACCGCAATGACCACGATCAACGCGGGAGCCAAGGAAAAAACGGTATAAAACGCTAGCGATGCCCCCAGCCGGGGTCCATTATCCTGGAACCAAGCCACCCCGCTGTCCACCAGCAGCCGGCCAAAGGTCTTGAAGGGCATTACGCGTCTTGATTCTGGGGCGACGGTTCCGCGCAGATATCCCTGAGGCGTTCGCCGACCGCATGAGAGAGCGCTAGATGGGCTTTCGACAGCCGGCGCAAGCTTCGCGCCGGCTAGACAATCAGCGCGCCCGACAGCGGCAGAAAAGCCGTTTCATCGCCATGAATCTGGGTGCCAAAGCCGCTCTTGAGACTGTCTGTTTGCTCGCTCACTGGCAGAGCGGTAGGCGCAAACACCTCCGCCTCCTGAACGTCCAGTACATTAAAGAGAAAGGCCAGAAAGGCCGGCACCCCGATTAACCAGATGACCAGTAATCTCATAAGGACTCCTTTGGTTAAAATGTACTCACCCTCAGTTTGGCGCTTAAAGTCGGCGCCTCGAGCTGTGATATGATCCAAAGCATTATTTATACCATAATCGAACAGAAAATAGTTGCTTATTTCACAACTCCTTGCATTCAGGCGCCTTTAGACTCTTGAACAAGCTTCTCGTGAGCTCGGTAATAATTACAAAACTTTTTTACAAAATCCCCCTCTTGCTCCAAGACCATGCGCTTTATCGATAACCCGATGACGGCATTCTGGTGGCGTTATTGCGCAGCCAAATTTCGCTATGTTAGATGCGGGATACCCGATGATATCCAGGTCCGCCGTTAGCCAATGGCTCATGGCCGATCGAGCTCACTTCTTGCGCCGCCCTGCAGGCCCGTATGAATAAACGCCTCACCGCTGTAAGGCGTTATTTGCCGGCTTGCCGCCGCGCTTTGGCATATCGGTTGCTAAGGCGTATTCGCGAGCGATTCTTCGGTCGTTTTGTGCAGCAGAAAATGAAGTAGGCATACCAGCATCAGGATGAGCACTCGAGGGACTCCGTGCAGCTTGCTGCGATGCCTCATAAGGTAACCATTCATGATAGGAGAAACGGCTATGACGAAATTTTCCACCGACTTGCTGATGATCGCATTGGGCATGGCGCTCAGTGCCACGGCCCTCGGCGCGCCGACAGATGACTTGCTGGGCAATAAAGCGGCGTACAACGCTGCCGTCGACAAGGCTGAAGCGGACTATACAGCGGCCAAAAAAACCTGTGAGGGCTTGAAGGGCAATGCCGAGGACATCTGCGTAGAAAAAGCCAAAGCCGAGTTGACAAAAGCCAAGGCCGACGCAGAAGCCGCTTACCGGGGTAATCGCGAAGCAACCCGCGAAGCGAAGGAAGAGAAGGCAGAGGCGGACTATGAAGTAGCCAAGGAACGCTGCGAAAGCTTGAAGGGCAACGCCAAAGATGTTTGTCTGGAGGAAGCCAACGCTGCCAAAGAAAAGGCAGAAGCCGACGCGGAAGCCAGAAAGAAAAGCGGTGACGCCAGCGCCGAAGCCTTAGAAGAAAAGAGGAAAGCCGACTACGAAGTCGCCAAGGAAAAATGTGATGCGCTCAGTGGCGATGCCAGGGACGCCTGTATGGACGCCGCAAAACTGAAATATCAACAATAAATCAAGCCGTTGGCATAGTCGGGCGCCCACCCATGCACCCGACTATGGGTGGTGCGAGGCTGATCTAACATGGCCCCGGTTCGCCCTACACGCGGTACAGGGCTGTAGATTTTACCTTTGCTACCGGCGGGCGGGCAGGCAAGCAATCCCGACATACTGCCGCGGCGATACGAACGTCGATTCCTTAAACCTCGAAGAGGCGCCATCGTCAGCGCGATGACTAGCGCGCCGGCGGTCGGCGCACCGAAGCGCCTAACCAAACCACGAACGGTTATCTAACGAAATCGGCGAGCGCATCTTCGGCTACGCCCCAGCGGAGGTGATCGGGCACAACTGAGCATGTTGATGACAGAACCCGATCGCAGCGGGCACGACGCTTATCCGCGCAATTTTTTAACGACCGGAGCGCCTGGGATCATTAGCACTGGGCGCAAGGCTGGAGCTGGCTACAGGTCTTGCATTTCGATGAGCGGGAATGGGTGAAGCCGGCGTGGCGCCACACGCTCGAAGCGCGAGGTCGTTTAAGGTCGGTCGAATTCGGGTGCGCGCCCGGGTTTTCTTGCCGTCTAATCGGTGTTTCGGCGAGTCGTTTTACCACTTCCGCCGTTGCCCACCAGCAGGGCGATTCCGGTCTTTGCGAGGCTGCCTTACCGCCAAAAAACCCGTTTCGCGCGCGCTAGGCTAACATCAAGGATGATACCTAGACCGCGGGCACGCGGTAACGATTCTCGCTCGAGCTGGACGCTTGACGGGTACGCACCGCGAAGGCATCGCTGATCTGGGAAACGCTTGAGGAGTTCCATCCACGGCCATGCCGGCACGGCGGTGAGCCGAGAGCGCAGAGAATGCCAAGAAAGCCCACCCACAATAGATTTTGCCCAAAGTCATATCCGGCAACCTTTGGGTTGAATCAGCAAATTAAGGAGAAACGGCCATGGCCATCCATTCGCATCCGTCCACACCACGCTTCCTCCATCGTTCACTCGCCTTGGCAGGCATGGCAATCGCTGCCACCGCTGTGGAGGCGGCCGTTATCCACGTGGATGGGGTTGACTGCACCCTGACTAACGCCATAACGGCGGCCAATACCGATACGGCAGTGAGGGGCTGTGCCGCTGGTAGCGGCGCGGATACAATCCTGCTGCACTCCGACGTTGTCCTGACGGCCGTGGATAACGACAGCGACGGGCCAAACGGGCTGCCCTCGGTCACTACCATGATCACGATCATGGGCCGAAACCACGCCATCGAGCGTTCTGGCGTAGCCGACAGCCCGGCTTTTCGGCTGCTGCACATAGGAGCCGCGGGCGACTTGACGCTGGATGCCTTAAGACTCCAGAACGGACTCGCAACGTCGGGATTCAAGGGCGGCGCACTGTTCAACCTGGGCGCACTGAAACTCACCCGCAGCATCGTCTCGGGCAACCGTGCGACCTTGGGGAGCAGCTTCGAGTCAGCGGGCGGCGGCCTTTACAACGGCGGAGTGCTCACGCTCAGCCACAGCACGGTCTCGGACAACCTAGCTGAAGGCGGTACTTTCAGTCCCGAGGGCCTTTCACAGGGTGCCGGCGCCGGCGGCGGTCTTTACAACGAGGGCACCGCCACGCTGGTCCATAGCAGCGTCTCCGGGAATGAAGCTCACGGCTTCAATGGTATCAACGAGGGAGGCGGCATCTATAACCAAGGCGCTGTCACGCTTACCCACAGCACTGTGTCGCGGAACTCCGCCAGCGGCTCTGATGGCGGGAGCGGTCTGGGCGGTGGCATCTATGGCGGTACCGTGACGCTTACTCATAGCACGATTTCGGAGAACGGAGCTGGCGCTAACTTAAGAGGTGGTGCGGAAGGGGGCGGCATCTTGGCCGAGACGGTCACACTCGACCAAAGTACCGTTTCGGGCAACAAGGTCCTGGGTTCTGTTAGCGGCGGTCGCGGTGGCGGCATCTCCGCCGGTACCGTGACGCTCATTGACAGCACTATATCGGGCAACAGCGCCGGCGGCGGCGGCGGCATTTCGGCCGGCACTGTGGTTCTCACCAACAGCACTGTTTCGAACAATAACGCCAACATGTTAGGGGGCGGCGGCATTTCGGCCGGCACCCTAGTGCTGACCCACGGCACCGTCTCGGCCAATAGCGCTCTTCCCCGCAGCGAAGGATTTCCAGGTGGCGGCGGCCTCTTGTTCGGCACCGGCACGCTCACCAACAGCCTTGTTGCCGACAACACCGGCGGCGATTGCGTCTTCGACTGGTTTAGCGCGGACGGCACGGTTACGACCGCCGGTCTCAACCTGATCGAGGACGGCAGTTGCGGATCAGGCTTCCCGGCGAATACGGACCCCAATCTCGGGCCCCTGATGGCCAACGGCGGCCCTACACAGACGCAGGCCTTGCTCACCGGAAGCCCGGCGATCGATCAGATCGCTTTCCTCCCGGGTATCGGCTGCGAGGCCGCCCCCGTCACTACCGATCAGCGCGGGGTGAGTCGTCCCCAACCCCCGGGCGGCAGATGCGACATCGGCGCCTTCGAACAGGCGCAGGCCCCCGCGATACGCATCGGGCAGATCATCGAGTTCATCGATCTATGGATACAGCGCGGCATGATCGGCCTTGATGAATCGACGAGGCAGCGCCTAGGCGCTCTGCGTAGCCAGCTGGTGGTGGCCGCCGATGCGATCGCCGAACACGAGCTAGCGACGGCTTGCGGGCAGCTCACGGCAACGCTCGAGCACATCCCTGATCACGGAAGGCTACAGCCTGGCGCCAGCGCCCAGCTAATGCAACTGATGCAAAATGTGCGCGAGGGTCTGCCGTGTAGCAATGCGGGCTAAGCGAAGCCAATCATAATGTGCCGGAAGGTAAAAGCCCTGCAGCTCCCTCGGTTCACGCACGTGACCGGCCTATCTGAAATTCAGGTTGGCACGCTGCCTTGCTTGGCACAAACGGCGTGCGTTGAAGCAGCGTCGCCGGTACCGGAAACAGGGATTTTCCGATTCCGCTTTTCAGGACCTGGTGAGTCATACGATATGGAAATCCCGCATCATGCCGGCATCCTCATGCTCGAGATTGTGGCAGTGAACCATGAAGATGCCTTTGTAGTCCCGAAACGGCTTGATCAGGCGTACCCTTTCCCCCGGCATGACCAGTACCGTGTCTTTCCAACCATGGTCGATAAAGCCGTCGCGCACGCTGGCGTAGGCCTCCGTGTGCGCCTCGTGGATCGTCCGGCTGATGATCTGAAAAGCCTGACCGTGCATGTGGATGGGGTGGGCCATCGACATCATCATGCCCGTCGCGCCGCCCATTCTCATGCCGCCCATCATTCCCGTACCCCGCATTCCCCTGCCCATACCCATTCCAGCCATGGCGGGTTGCTGGTCTCTCCTTTCTCCGTCGCCACTGTGTCCGGCGCCCTCGGGGCGAAAGATTTCGATCAGCTGTAAGGTGTCAAAGGGAATACGCTCGTTGGGCTGCACGTCGTCATAGGCATAGGCCCGGCCGTTGAGCAGCATGGCCATGGGACCCTCGGAAATACCGATGGGGACCGGCTGCTTGGGGTTGGCGGCATCTTCGGTTTGATACCGAGCGATCTTGCACAGGCGGGTCGGAAGGGCCGGGCTAGCGCCGACTTTGCGAATGACATGCGCCGTGAAAATAGGATAGTCACTACCGACCGGCAGCTCGTTTTCCGCCATCATGGCGCCGCCCATGCCATGTCCGCCCATTCTGGGCAGCACGCCGGAAAAGGAACGGCTGCGCATCGCCAGCCGAGAACCGACACCACGGCCACTGAAATCCGCCCATACATCCAGCCGCTCGCCGGGTGCCAGCATGACGTAAGGCTTGTTCACCGGCTTTTCCAATAGTCCGCCATCGACACCCAAGACGGTAACGGGTGTGCCGTCATCCCAGGCCAGCTTGTAAATCCGCGCCGTGGAGCCGTTCATAAACCGCAGGCGATAGGCGCGGGTAGCGACGTCGATGCGGAAATCGGGGCGGCCGTTGACCAGGATGCGATCGCCATAGAACCCCAGCATCCGGTCATGCATGCCGCGTAGGTAGCGCAATTGATTGTGCTCATCGAAGCTGCGATCCTGAATGACGATGGGAATCTCATATTCTCCGGACGGCAGGTCGAGTGCGCGCTCTTCCTCGTCATTCACCAGGATGGCACCCGCCAGGCCATGATAAACCTGACTGGCGGTGGCCCCGTGCGGATGCGGGTGATATAGGTACAGGCCCGCTCGGTTGAGCACCTCGAACTCGTAAACAAACGTTTCGCCCTGATCGACGGCGTAGCGGGGATGTCCATCCATCGACGCCGGTACGTGCAATCCGTGCCAGTGAGTGATAGTGGGTTCGTCCAGCTCGTTACGCAGATGAATGCGGATCTTTTGGCCTTTCTGCAGCCGCATGACAGGTCCCAGGTAGGACGCGGGAAGGTTCGTCAGGGTGTTCTCCGGGCCTTTGATCAAATGGGCGGCGTATTGCTGCACCCGCGTGGCCGCGCCGGGCAGGATGGATAACGAACCGGGCCGGCAGCTCAGTTCGATCTCGACGTCCGGCTTGAAGCCGGGTGATGCCCGGTTAGGCGCCATTTTCGGCAAGCTAGGCATCGCTTCGCTTTCCATCGCGCGCAGCCAGCCGGTGAAGCCGGACAGCGTCAGCAGACCGAGACCGGAGTATTGGAGAAGTCTGCGGCGCCGGGCATCAATGGGTTCGTTCATGGTGGTATCTCCTTTTTGATAGGTTGAGGTGCGCCAGCCATTGACTCGCCGGTATCTCATCCCGAAGCGCCATCACCCAAGATCCGGCTTGCGGACGGTCGATTGCGATGGCGAGTCGGCGCGTGTTGGAAGGGTTCTCAGAGCTCATCTTTCTCGGTGGAATCCCGCCGGTGCAGCAGGAAATAGACCACGGGCACTACCAAGAGCGAGAACGCGGTGGAGGCAAAGATGCCGAAGATGAAGCTCCAGGCGAGGCCGGAGAAGATCGGATCCAGCGTGATCACGAACGATCCGAACATGGCAGCACCGGCGGTGAGAAAAATGGGGCGCAGGCGCGTGGCGCCGGCCTCGACCAGGGCGTCCGCGAGGCCTATTCCCTGGGCGCGCAGCCGCTCGATGAAGTCGATGAGGATGATGGAGTTGCGCACCACGATACCGGCTAGGGCGATCATGCCGATCATGCCGGTGGCGGTGAACAGAATGGGATTTTCGTATCCGGCCACCGGGCTAGTGAACAGGTTCAGCAGCCAAAAACCCGGCATGATGCCGATGATCGTCAAGGGAATGGCCACCATGATGATAAGTGGCAGGCCGAGCGATGCGGTCTGCGCCACCAATAACACATAGATCATCAGCAAGGCCGCACCGAAGGCAAGCCCGAGGTCGCGGAACACGTCCACGGTGATTTTCCACTCGCCCTCGCCGGCTAGGTCGACCGCGTAACCGGCCGGCAGCGGCCGGGCCTTTTCGACGTCCCACCAGTCGAATACCGCCTCCACGGGGCTGCGTCCCACGGTTTCGGCGATGACGTAGTTGAGGCGCTTGAGATTCTTGTGATAGAGGGTCAGATCAGCTTGATCCTCGATAATCCGGCCCAGTTCGCCCAGCGGAATCAGCGAACCGTCCGCCGCCTTCACCCGCAGATCCAGCAATCCCGAAGGACTGGATCGCTCGGAGCGTGTCAGCCGTAGGTCGATCGTCAAAGGCTGGCGCTCGCCGGGTGCATGCACCGTGCCCGCCTTGCCGCCGCCCAACGCCAGAGCCAGGGTCTCGGCGACTTCCCGCACCGTGACGCCATGCAGCGCGGCCTTCTGGCGATCGAGCCGATAGCTAAGCTTCTGCTGCGGTTCGTCCACCAGATCGTCCACGTCTCTCGCGCCTTCGATTTTTTCGACTTCGCCGCGCACGGCTTCGGTGACCCGAGCCAGCTCGCGGTAATCGCGATCGAGGGGACCATAGACCTCGGCGACGAAAGTGGCCAGCACCGGGGGCCCCGGCGGGGTTTCGACGATCTTGACCTTGGCGCCAGCGGCCTTGGCGATGCGCTCGATGTCCGGACGCAACCGCAGGGCGATTTGATGCGACTGCTGTTCGCGCTGTTCCTTCGGGAGCAGGTTGACGCGGATTTCGGCTTGATGACCACCTTGGCGGAGATAGTAGTGGCGCACCATGCCGTTGAAGTCCATCGGCGAGGCGAGCCCGGTATAGGTTTCGAAATCGGTGACTTCGTTGATCCGGGACAGAAAGAAGCCCAGGTCGCGGGCGACCGCATCGCTTTCCTCCAGAGTGGCGCCGCGCGGCAGGTCGATGATCAGTTGCAGCTCGTTCTTGTTGTCGAAAGGGAGCAATTTCAACGGCACCAGCCGGTACACGGCGAGCAGGGCGGATGCGAGGAAAGCCGCCAGCACCAGCCACAGGAACCACTTGGCGCGCGCCGGACGGCGTATCAAGCCGCCCAGGATCCTATCGTACAGACGGTACGACGAGCTTTGCTGGAGGCGGAACGGTCCTTCATCGCTCTTGCCGTACTCGCTCTTGAGCAAGTGATAGCTAGCCCACGGCGTGACGGTGAACGCCACCAGCAAGGACATCAGCATGGCGATCGGCACGTTGAAGGCCATCGGCGCCATGTACGGCCCCATCATGCCGGTGATGAAGTAGAGCGGCAGAAACGACACAATGACCGTGAAGGTGGCGAAAATGGTGGGCGGCCGCACCTCGTCTACGGCGCTGAGCGCGGCGTCGAGTGGCGGCTCCAGGCGCAGCTTGAAATGGCGGTAGATGTTTTCCACGTCGACGATCGGATCGTCCACCAGAAGTCCCAGCGACAGGATCAGGGCGAACAGGGTCACCCGATTGATGGTGTAGCCGGAGATGAGATCGAGCAACAGCGTGACGCCCAGCGTCATGGGCACCGCCAAGGCGACGATAATGGCTTCCTTCGGCCCCAGCGCCAACGCCAAGAGGACGATGATGGTGACGATCGCGATCCCCAAGTGCTTCACCAGCTCGTTGATCTTGTGGTTGGCGGTCCCGCCGTAGTCGCGCGTGATGCTGACCATGACGTCTTCCGGAATCACCTGGCCATACAGTCCGCCGACCGTCTGCACGGCGGCCTCGGCGACCGCCACGGCGTTCGCACCCTTGCGCTTGGCGACGGTTACGGTGACGGCCTGACGCTCCTCTCCCGGTTGGCCGGCCGCTGCTTCGCCGATGCGCCGACTGGCGGCTGCGGCCGCTCCGAAGCCGATGCGCGTGTAGCTCTCCGCTTCGGCGGGCGCGTCCTCCAACATGGCCACTTCGCTGAGATAAATGGGTCGGCCTTCCCGCGAGCTCACCACGGTCCTCGCCACCTCGTCCGCGCTCTCGAAAGCGGGGCCGGCGTCGAGCCTCACGAGATGGCCGGCGCGCTCGAAACGCCCCGCGGTCAGATTGACGTTTGCCGTCCCTAGGGCTTGCGCCAGGTCGAGCAGAGCGAGCCCGTGGGCCGCCAGCCGGGCCGGGTCCGGATAGACCCGCAGGTGCCGGGTTTCGCCGCCGACCACGCCGATTTTGCCCGTGTCCTTGACGGCGCTCAGCTTGTCCTTCAATTCGTCGGCCAGACGTCTGAGAGCGGCGGTATCGTAGGCGGGATTGGCCGAGGACAGGGTCAGGGTCACGATAGGCACGTCGTCGATCTCGACCGGCTTGACGGTCCAATCGAGAACGCCGGGCGGAATGACGTCCTGGTTGGACATCAGCTTGTTCCACACTTTCACCAGGCTGTCCTCGCGGTTCTCGCCCACGTAGAAGCGTACGGTGATCGCGGCCTCGCCCTCGCGCGAGGCGGAATAGACGTATTCCACGCCGTCGATCTCGCGCAGTTTCGATTCCAGTGGGGTGGCGGCGAGTTTCTCGACTTCTTCGGCCGACGCTCCCGGCATGCGCACGAAGACATCGGCGACCGGCACGACGATCTGCGGCTCCTCCTCCCGGGGCGTCAGCAGCAGCGCGGCGACGCCCGCCAACAGCGAGGCTATCAGCAGCAACAGCGATAGCTTGGAGGTAATGAAGACGCGAACGATTTCGGCGGTCAGGCCTCTTTTTACCGGCTCGGCCGACACGCCTCAAACCTCCCGGACCGCGGCGCAGCTCATTGTTTGGCTCCAGTCAACACCGTCTCGCCTTCCTTCAGGCCTGAGAGCACTTCGACCCACCCGCCACGCGTTTTGCCGGTGCGGACGTGGCGTAATCGGCTGATCCTCCCAATCAGCACATGAACGCTCTCCAACTGCCCCGTGTGGCTGACCGCGTTCGCGGGGATCAGCAGCGCGCGGTGGCGACCGCACGCTTGCTCCAGCCAGGCGAATGTTCCCGGCTGCGGGTGCGTCCGTGGATCCAAGGCTGTCTTGATGAGGACCGTCCGGGTCTGCGCATCAGCTGCCGGTGCGATTTCCTCGATCCTGGCAAGATACGTTTTTTCATCGATGCGGGCCGTCAATTCCTGGCCTTGCTGCAGCGATCGCGCACAGCTTTCCGGGATGGCGGCTTCGATGCGCAAGCGTTGCATTGATTGCATCGTGATGACCGGCTGCCCGGGCAGCGCCAGGTCGCCAGGCTCCATGAGGCGTTTGACGACCGCTCCATCAAAAGGCGCCCGCAGCACCCCCTCGCTGACTACTGATGCGGCGGCGCCGACGGCGGCACGGGCTTCGGCGATCTGGGCAGCGCCGCTACGGGAAGCGGCCAGAGCGGTATCCAACTGCTGCCGGGTAGCGGCTTCCGCATCGAATAGAGTCTGGGTCCGGCGAGCATCCGCGCTGGCCTTGGCCCACTGCGCTTCAGCGGCCGCCAGAACGGAACGCGCCTGGCTCAGACGGGCTTTGAGTTCCCGTTCATCGAGCCGAACCAGCACTTGGCCCGCCTTGGCGTTATCGCCGGGTCTCACCGTGATTTCGAGTACGCGGGCCGGCACTTTCGAGGCGATCTGTGCCACCGTGTGGGCGCTGACCGTGGCCGGCCACGACCGCATGTCATCGATTTCCGTGAATTCGGCCCGGGCGCTCGGTCCCGGATTGGGTTCCGTCTTCCCGGCGATTTCGGTAACGCCCGCGGGGGTCTTGGCGGTGAAGCCGCCTTCGATCCAGACGAGAAGCACGATCATGCCGAGGATAGAACCGAGTACCTGGTAGAGCTTGCGGCGGGACCGCTGCGGATGGGCCATGGCGTGCGTCCTATTTCCAGTATCCAATAGCTTTCTGCAAGTTGGCCCGCGCCGTCTGGGCATCGAAATGGGCCAGCACGGCGCCGGTTTCGGCCTGAGCTCGGTCCGCTTCGGCTTCCAGATAGCGCGTCACCGTCGCTGCGCCGTTGCGATATTCTTGCTCGACTAGCCGGTACGCTTCATTGGCCGAAACCGAGGAGCTTTCCGCCACGTGCTGTCTTGCTACCGATTCTTGCAGCGTGGCGAAAGCCTTCTGGACCTCCTCTTCGATTTCCAGCCGCGTGCGCTCGCGCAGGGCTCGGGCTTCGGCCAGCCGGCGACGCGCGCCCTCGATGCGGGCGGACGTGGCGCCACCTGCGAACAGATCCACCTCTGCGGTTACGCCTAGCGTCAGGTTGTCATGGTCGAAATTGAATTCGGGCGAGCGCTCGTTGAGGCCGTATGCCGCATAGGCGTTGACTCGCGGCAGATGGCCGCCCTGTTCGGCGCGCAGCTCTTTGGCGTGCATTTCCACTTGGCGGCTCCAAGCCTGCATTTCCGCGCGTTGAGCCAGCGCTTGCGCGACTAGCTGAGGAAGATCGACGGTCGCTGCGGCGGTTTCGGCATCGCCCGCATCCCGGACGTCGAGGGCGTCGTCCGCTCCCAGTCCGAGCAGTGTCCGCAGCCCGGTGCGAGTCAGAGTCACGGCGTTCTGGGCACTCAGCTCCAATTCCCGGGCTCGCCCCTGCCGAGTCTCCAACGCTTGGTGTGAATTGATTTTATAGATTCCACGACGGCATCACTCATGGCCATGGATGCTCTGAGCTTTAATGGGACTCGGAGCATGACAATGATTGACCTCGACACCTTTTTGACGATGTTGT
>CADDZF010000016.1 GCA_902812445.1 Methylococcaceae bacterium
GCAGTTGATAGCGCTCCAGGATGAAGCCCCAGATCAACAGCAGGGCGGGCAAAAAAAACAGCCCGGTGATGTGAATCCTGGCGCCGACGGGCCAGTCCTTTTTCTGACCAGACACCAGGTGATGCTCGATCCAGTAAAGCGCGGCGATGGCCATCATCAGGATGATGGACGTGATCAACAGCTCGAACTGGATAAGCTGGAAGATGGGGTAGGAAAACAGATAAAAGCTGACGTCGTTGCCATACACGGGGTCCTGGACGCCGGCATTGGGACCGAAAAAGAATAACAGAGCGGCTTCCCACTGCTGATAAAACGGTGCCGCGATGATGATCGCCAGGATCAGCGACAAAGGCGTGTAAACCTGGAGCGAGCCGGTCTGGAACAGACGCAGCAGGTTACGGTAACGCGTCCCGGCCTGGATATTGCCGAGCTCGGAGAAGGCTTCCTGATCGACCCCCAAAAAACGCGAGGCCGCCCAAAAGTTGAAAAAAAACACCAGGAAGAAGAACAGCGTGATGCCGCCCGAAAGGAAATAGCGGTACAGCACCCGCAGCCAGAAATAACCTTCGTAATCGAGATAACTGAAAAACCACAGATCGACCAGAAAATGCGTCAGCAGAATGCCGCCCACCAAGAATAGGGCAGCCAGACCCAGCAGCGCCGCCACGACGATGATGAGCAATCGCTTCCAGTTTCCCATAGTTTCCTCTCGAGAATTTTTCGATGATCGGCGGCCTCATGCCTTTCCGGCGCGGCGGGCGGCTCTCGAGGAATGGTCACTCCGGCGCCGCCCGAACAGATAATGATGCAAGATAATACGTCCCTTTCAGTGAAACAAGGCATCAGCGACCGAGTCGGCATGGCGACAGCGTCCCTGGCTGCTACGTTTCACGCTGCCTGATCTCGAACCACCGGTACAGGCTGGGTAACACCACCAGGGTCAGCAGTGTGGAAGAGATCAGTCCGCCGATCACGACGACGGCGAGCGGCCGTTGCACCTCCGATCCCGGACCAGTGGCAAACAGCATCGGGATGAGACCCAGCATCGCCACCGTGGCGGTCATCAACACCGGGCGGAAGCGCTGCCGGCAACCTTCGGCGATCGCCTCATATTGGGGGAGACCCTTCTGCCGCAGGGCGCGAATATAGGTGATCAGCACCACACCGTTGAGCACGGCGATGCCCCACAGGGCGATGAATCCCACCGAGGCCGGGACCGACAGGTATTCGCCGGAGACGAACAGCGAAATCACCCCGCCGATGGAGGCGAACGGCAGCACCAGGATGATGAGCGCGGCATAGCGCAACGAGTTGAACAGGATGAAGAGTAAGAAAAAGATCGCCGCGATGGTGACGGGGACGATGACCATCAGCGTATTCATCGCCCGCTCCATATTCTCGAATTGCCCGCCCCAGGTCAGGTAATAGCCTTCCGGCAAATCGACCTTGGCGGCGATGGCCTTTTTGGCTTCGTCCACATAACCGCCGATGTCGCGGCCCTGAAGATTCGCCCCGATGACGATACGGCGTCTGCCGAGTTCCCGGCTGATCTGGGCGGGACCGTCGAGCAGCCGAATCACCGCCAGGTCGTCCAGCGGCACCACGGCGCCATTGGGCGATGTGAGCCAGGTCTTGCCGATGCGCTCGATGCTGTTGCGATAACTTTCCGGATAACGCACGATGGCGTCGAAGCGGCGCTCGCCCTCGTAGATCTCCGTGGCCTTTTTGCCGCCCACGGCGGTCTCGATGATGTCGTGCACGTCGGAGCCGTTGATGCCGTGGCGGGCAATGGCCTGCCGGTCCACTTCGATCGTCAGATACTGTTGTCCGCTGATGCGCTCCACCCGGAGGTCGCGGGTACCGCGCAGGCCCTTCAGTACCCGGGCGATTTCATCCGCCTTGGCCTTCAACATCGGCAGGTCATCGCCAAACAGCTTGATCGCCACTTCGGATTTCACGCCCGAGATCATTTCATCTACGCGCTCGGAAATCGGCTGGCTCATGACGATCTGCACCCCAGGCAAAACCGCCAGCTTTTCCCGAATGCCGGCCTCGATTTTCTCCAGTGTCAAGCCTTCCGGCCATTCGGACCGCGGCAGCAGTGTGACAATCGGATCGGATTCATTAGGACCGACGTAATCAGCGGGACTTTCTCCGCGCCCTAGCTTGGATACCGCCATTTTGATCCCCGGCACCTTCATCAGCGATTTCATCGCCTGCATCTCCATTCGAATGGACTCATCGAGGGAGATGCTCGCCACTCGGTTGATCTGGGGGACAAAAGCGCCTTCGCTCAGCGTAGGAATAAACGACTTGCCGAGGAAGGGCAGGAGCGCCAGCGCCGCAGCCAGCAGTATCACGGCGCCGCCCAGAACGATCCGGTCATGCACCATGGCCCAGCGCAATAGCCGCAAATATGGCGCCTTGAGCGCTGCGACCGCCTTGGTATCGTGTTCTGCGCCGCCTCTGAGGAAGTAGGAACACAGCACCGGCGACAAGGTCAGCGACAGTACTAGCGAAATGGCCAGCGCGATGGCGATGGTGTAGGCGAGCGGCGCGAACATCTTGCCCTCCATGCCTTCCAGCGTGAGCAGCGGCAGAAACACCAGAATAATGATGCCGACGCCGAAGATCACCGGCGTCGCCACTTCTACTGCCGCATCCAGAATGATCAGCACGTCGACTTCGCCGGCTTTCTGGCGCTCGCCGAGGTGGCGAAAGGTGTTTTCCACGACGACCACCGAGCCGTCCACGATCATGCCGATAGCGATGGCGAGCCCGCCCAGGGTCATCAGATTAGCCGAGATGTGGTAGTGATTCATCACCATGAAAGTAATCAGCGGCGTGAGGGCCAGCGTGCCAACCACGATCAGACTGGAACGCAGATCGCCGAGAAACACGAACAGCACGACGATGACCAGCACGATGCCTTCCATCAAGGTCTTGCTCACCGTGTTGAGCGCGGCGTTGACCAGCTCGGTGCGATCGTAATAGGGCGTGATCTTCAGACCATCGGGCAGCATGTCCTTGTCATTGATTTCCGCCACCCGCTGCTTGACCCGCTCAACGATCGCCTTGGCATTGCCCCCGCGCAGCATCAGGACGATACCGGAAACGGCTTCGGTCTCGCCGTTCTTGATGATCGCCCCTTGCCGCACCTCGTGGCCTAGGACCACTTCCGCCACGTCGCGCACATAGACCGGCACGCCGCCCACTTCCCTCAACACGATGTTGCGGATGTCGTCCAGCGTGCGCAGCAGGGCGATGCCGCGTATCAGGTACTGCTCGGCATAATGCGGCAGGATGCCGCCCCCGCTGTTGGCGTTGTTGCGCGCCAGGGACAGATAGACGTCCTCCAGCGTGAGCTCGTAATGGCGCATGCGGTCGGGGTTGACCAGCACCTGGTACTGCTTGACGAAACCGCCTTGCGAGTTGATTTCGGCGACGCCCGGAATGCCGCGCAGCAAAGGGCGCACGACCCAATCCTGCACCGTGCGCCGGTCGGTCAGCTCGGCGACCGAGAGCGCCCTGGCCTCATCGTCGGGCCGCTCCAGCGTGTACTGGTAAACCTCGCCCAAGCCGGTGGAGACCGGCCCCAGCACCGGCAGGACGCCTTCTGGGAGCCGAGTTTCAACCTCTATCAGACGCTCCATCACCAACTGGCGGGCGAAATAGACGTCGGTGTCGTCAGTGAATACCAGAGTGATATGCGACAGGCCGTTCTTGTTCAGCGAGCGCATTTCGGTGAGACCCGGTAAGCCGGTCATGGCGATTTCCAGCGGCACGGTGACGAAGCGCTCCACTTCTTCCGGCGAACGTCCGCTCGCTTCGGTGGCGATTTGCACCTGGACGTTGGTGACATCGGGAAAAGCGTCCATGGACAGCTTATCCAGAGCCGCGATGCCGAACGCAGCGAGAACGGTGGCCACGGCAACGACGACGACGCGCTGCCTGAGCGCGAAGTGAATGATCGCTTCCATGCCTTACTCCAGTTCTTTGCGCAGCCGCTCGTTGTTGAGGTGAAAGGCGCCGTCGGCGACGATGCGATCACCGGTCTTGATGCCATCGACGACCGGGAAAAAGCCTCCAACTTCTTTGCTCAGCGTGACCGGTTGAAGCTGAAACTGGTGGTCGTCGAGCTGGACGAAGACATAGTCCTCATCGCCGTCCCTCACCACCGCGCGCGCCGGCACCACCGCGACGCGCCTACTCCTGTCCTTGATCAGCATGATGGCGAGCATTTCCGGCTTGATCGAGCGATCGGCGTTGGCCACTTCCATGTGTACCCGCAGAGTACGGGTTTTTGGATCGACCGCGTGGCTAACATAGATCAGCTTGCCATCGATGCGCCGGTCTGACAGGGCCGGAATCTCCGCCTCCACCCATTTGCCTTCGTGCACCGACCCGGCCTGCTGTTCGGGCACTTCCGCTACCAGCCAGACGTGGGACAGGTCGGCCACGGTGAACAGCGCGTCCGCCGGTTGCACGACTTGTCCCAAGGCAATATTGCGCTCGATGACGGTACCGTCGGACGTCGCCAAGACGGGCGATAAGGAATGGATGGTGCGGGTTTTCGCCAGCTTGGCGACCGCATCCTCGGTCATGCCCAGGATCATCAGCTGGTTGGCCGCCGCGTGCAGTTCGGTCTCCGCTAGGACGTATTCACTCTCGCGCTTTTGCAGCTCCATCTCGCTGATGACGCCGGATGTATATAAACGCTTCGCCCGCTCGGCGATACGCTGCTGCAAGCGTTTGCGCGAAGATGCCTTGAGATAGGCGAGCTGCGCTTCGGAGAGTTCGGGGCTATTCAGGCTGGCGAGCTCTTGACCGCGTATCACCTGTTGGCCAAGGACCGCCGAGATGCCCACCACACGCCCGGTCACAGTGGCCCCGATGCGAGCCACCCGGTGCCGGTCGATCTCGACCCGAGCCGGCATGCGTAACGCTTCGCCGACCTCGCTCTCGGTCACGGGCACGATTTTCAGGCGCTCGAGCATGCCGGGTTTTACCGTCACCAGCGCGGGATTGTCGTCTTTTTCGATCGTTAGCTCCGTATCGGCGCCGCCGTTATCCTGACAGCCATTCAAAACCGGTAGCAGAACGATCAGCGCTATTTTTACAATCTGCATGTGTTTCCAAGCAAGTCTGTAGGGCCCGCCATGGGCCAATGACGATCACTTTAGCAAATCCTCGCGCCGGCAGGACACCTCGACGCGGCGTTCCGAGGGAAACGCTGCGTTGCCCTGAACAAGCGTATCCACTAGAATTCCTCCATGTTTCGCTTCTCCCGCATGACCTTCGTCTGCCTTTTCTCCCTGATGCAGGTCATCGCGCCGCTGGTACATGCGCATACCGGAACGATTCGCCTGCAGGGCGCTCTGCACCTTCCGGGGCTTGAATTTCTGGCAGATGCAAAGGATCAAAGTTTCCTCGCCGCGGCATCGCAGGCCGAAGGCGACTATGGTGTCATCGTCGCCGTCGCGAAGGGTATCCATGGGCCATGCCGCGTGATACTGCCTCAGGACTCAGGGTTTTCTCTGATCGCTCGCCTGCAACCGATTTTTCCTCTCCTTAGAGCGAGTGAGGCGTCCAGTTATCCGCCAGGAATTCTTGGCGATTCCTCGGCGTACTCTCACCCCGTTCCCCGAGCTCCCCCCGCACAGCCACTCGACGGCTGATCCGTTTGCAGGGCTTGTGCAGCAAGCCTTATCGTCCGCGGCAGCGCTGCCGCAGCACCTGGAGAAAACTTATGCTTGGCCTCTACAGAAGCCTCTGGGCCCTGTGCCTGTTGGCTTCTCTGCCCGCCTGGGCGGAGGAAGGATTGCTCGTTGAACATTACGACCCCGTGATTTTCGATGAGAACCTGAGTCTCGGCCAGGTCATCGATGCGACGCTGGCGCAGTATCCGCAGTCCGCCATGGTCGAGGCGCTGCGACAGGAGGCTTCCGCCTTGAAGCGTCGCAGCGGCAGCTGGATCGCGGGTTATCCTTCGATCTACCTACAGTGGATTGACGATCGCGCCTTCAACGATCGGGGCGAAGTCCAGATTCAGACCGGCTACCAGCTTCCGTTCTGGATGTGGGGCCAGCGGGAAGCCGGCAAGAATGTCGCGCAGCAAGCCTCGGCCAGCACCGAGCGCGTCGCGCGGGCGCTCAAGCAGGAAGTGGCGGGATTGGTGCGCGACAGTCTGTGGAATCTGACGCTGGTGCAGAACCGGTATGAATTGGCCAAACAGGTTCTGGACGTCTCCGCGCAGCTGGTCGCCGCCGTGCAGCGGCGGGTTGAACTGGGCGATCTGGCCCGCTCGGACCTCCTGTTGGCGCAGAGCGATCTACTGGAAAAGAAAACCGCCCTGGCCCTGGCCGAAGCCGAAGTCATGCACGCCCGCAAGGCCTATTCCAATTTGACCCGGCTGGAGCGCGCGCCCAAATTATTCGCAGAGGAGCTCAGCCGTCAGAACGCCATCACCGAAGAGCACCCGGTGATCGCCGCGGCCAATGCGGTGATCGAACGCGCACAGGCTGAAGTCGAATGGACGCGCAAATCAAAACAAGGCAATCAGCCGAGCATTTTGATCGGCACCCAGCACGATCGCGGCAGCCGGGCGAATTCGTTCAACAATGAAAGCAACCTGGTGCTGCAGGTTCCGATCGGCGGCGAAAGCTATAACGCGCCGTTCGTCGCTCAGGCCAACTTGACCTTGACGCAACGCATGGCCGAACGAAACACGCTCATGCGCCAGCTCGAAAAGGCTTTCCATGAAGCCCGGCACAATATCGAAGTGGACCGCGTGGCGCTCGAAATAGCTGATCAACGCAGAAAAATAGCGGAAACGCACCTGAGAATGAGCCGGCTCGCATTCGAAACCGGGGAAATCCAGCTCATCGATTTTCTGAAGATCCAGTCGGGTGCCCAGGCCGCCTTTCGCGAAGCACGCGAGCGCTCCATCCTGCTGCAGCGGGATATCGCGTTCTACAATCAGGTGGTCGGAGTCATGCCATGAAAGACTCGCGAAAGTGGACGCTGATCGCGCTCGTTGCATCGCTTTGTGGTGTGGGCCTGGCGGCGGGCAATCTGATCAAAATCGACGACCAACAGATCGAACACTTGGGTATACGCACCCTGGCCCCGGAGTCCACGAGCAGCGTTCCCTTGGCGCGCGCGCCAGCGCGCGTCACCGTGCCGCCACGCAACGAATTTATCGTCAGCGCACCGCAGGCGGGCATCATCAGCAAGGTCAACGTCGCTATCGGCGTAGGGGTCAAAACCGGGGAAATCATGGCGCAGATCAACAGTCCCGATCTGCTCGGGCTGCAGCGCGCCCTGCTCAATGCCAAAACCGAGTTCGATCTGGCACAGGCCAAGCTTAGCCGCGACCGGACACTTCTGGACGAGGGCATCATCTCGCGCATGCGCTGGCAGGAAACCCGAAGCGATTTTGACAAGTTCGCCACCTCGCTGAAAGAAGCCGAACAGGTGCTGGCGACCGCCGGCATGAGCAAGGCGGAGACCAAGGAGCTGCTGCACACGCACCACTTGAGCAGCCTCCTGAATGTACGCTCGCCGATTGACGGCGTCGTGCTCGAGCGCATGGCGACGGCGGGCCAGCGCGTGGATATACTGGCGCCGCTGTTCCGCGTCGCCAATCTCCAGGAACTATGGCTGGATATCGACATGCCGCAGGAACGCATGCGAGAAATCAGGCCAGGTGATCATATCGACATCGAAAATACCGATCTCAAGGCGCGCATTACCCACATCGGCCAGAACGTCACGCCGAACAGCCAGAGCGTGCTGGTGCGCGCCGTCATCGAAGGCAAGACCGAACAAATCCGACCAGGTCAGAACATCAACGTACAGCTCCTGCACAATAGCGCTGATCGACTGTTCAAGGTTCCACTCAGCGCCCTGGTGCGAGTAGCCGGAAAGCAGTACGTATTTGTCAGGGTTCGGCAAGGTTTCGAAGCACGGCAAGTGCAAGTCGCTGGCGAAGAGGAACGCAAGGCCATCATTCACGAAGGACTCGGCAGCGGCGAGAACATCGCGGTCCAGGGCGTCGCCGCGCTGAAAGCCGCCTGGCTCGGCCTCGGCGGAGACGGTCCATGATGGCCCTCCTGATCCGCTTCGCGCTGACCCAGCGCATGATGGTGGTGGTGCTGGCTCTGCTCTTGGCAGGCGGCGGCTACTATGCCGCCCGCGCGCTTCCCATCGATGCGTTTCCGGATGTCTCGCCGACCCAGGTCAAAATCATCGTCAAGGCGCCGGGCATGACGCCGGAGGAAGTCGAAATGCGCATCACCGCGCCGGTCGAGCTCGAGCTCCTGGGCATTCCGAAGCAGACGATGTTGCGCTCGATCGCCAAATACGCCCTGACCGACATCACCATCGATTTCGAGGAAGGCACCGATATCTATTGGGCGCGCCAGCAGATCGCCGAACGGCTGAACGGGGTCTGGGGGAATCTGCCGGAAGGCGTCGAGGGCGGTATCGCGCCGATGACCACACCGCTCGGTGAAATGTTCATGTTCACCATCGAAGGCGGCGATCTCACGCTGATGCAGAAGCGCAACCTGCTCGACTGGGTCATCCGACCGGCCTTGCGGACGGTCCAAGGCGTCGCCGACGTCAATGCGCTGGGTGGCCTGGTACGCAGTTTCGAAGTGATCCCCGACAATATCCGCATGACCTCGCGCGGCATCAGTCCACAGGACCTCGTGCACGCGCTCAGGACCAATAACCGTAACGACGGCGCGGGCCGCCTGAGCGAAGGCGAAGAAGCCTTGCTGGTGCGCGCCGAGGGACGTATCAAGACTCTGGATGACGTGCGGTCGATCGTCGTCGCCAACGCGCACGGCGTGCCGATTACGGTGGGCGATGTCGCCGAAGTGCGCATTGGGGCGTTGACCCGCTATGGCGCGGTCTCACAGAATGGCAGCGGCGAAGCGGTGGAAGGTCTGATATTAAGCCTGCGCGGCGCCAACGCGCGCCAGGTCGTGGACGGTTTGCGCAGCAAGTTGGCCGAGATCGGGCCCGCGCTGCCGCAAGGCGTCAATATCAGCACGTTCTACGACCGCGGCACGCTGGTCGATCGGGCCGTGCATACCGTCATCAAGGCCTTGCTGGAAGCTACCGTACTGGTACTGGTGCTGCTGGTGCTGTTTCTCGGCGATTGGCGCGCGGCGCTGACGGTAGCCTGTTCTTTGCCGCTGGCGGCACTGTTTACGTTTATCCTGATGAAGCTGTTTGGCCTGACGGCCAATTTGATGAGTCTCGGCGGGCTGGCGATCGCCATCGGCATGCTGGTCGACGCGGCGGTCGTCGTCGTGGAAAACATCACCACCCGGCTTGCCGATGACGAGAATGCCCGGCGGCTGCCGCGCTTGCACCTAATCTACCGCGCCGTCAGCGAAGTGGCCGCGCCGGTGACTTCCGGCATCCTCATCATCATCATCGTATTCATCCCGCTGCTCACGCTGCAGGGGCTCGAAGGCAAGTTGTTTTCCCCGGTCGCGCTGACCATCGTCTTCGCGCTGAGCGGCTCTTTGATCATGTCGCTGACCATCATTCCCGTGCTGGCGTCCTTTTTCTTGCGCAAGGCGCCTCACCCGGAACCTTGGCTGCCGCGAAAACTGCACGCTTTGTACGCGCCTGCGCTCACATGGTGCCTCGGACATGGCAAACCGGTATTTGCCGCCGCTGCTGTGCTACTGCTTTTGACGGGGCTGGTATACGGCCGGATCGGAAAAACCTTCATGCCCACCATGGATGAAGGCGATATCGTCGTCCAAGTGGAGAAACTGCCGTCGATCACGCTCGATCAATCGGTACGGCTCGATATGCGGATCCAAAAAGCGCTGCTCGACCATGTACCCGAGATCAAGCGCGTGATCTCTCGCGTCGGGGCGGATGAGATCGGCCTGGATCCGATGGGCTTGAATGAAACGGACACCTTTCTGGCCCTCAAGCCAGCGAGTGAATGGCACGTGGGCAGCAAGGACGCCCTGATCGACGTGATCCGCAAGGTCATGGATACGATTCCCGGAATCGCCTATGGCTTTACGCAGCCGATCCAGATGCGGGTGACCGAGATGTTGACCGGCGTGCGCGGCGACGTGGCGGTCAAGCTGTACGGACCCGAGTTGAACGTCTTGAACGCGAAAGCCGAAGAAATCGCCGGATGGCTGCGCAAAATACCGGGGGCATCCGACGTCTTCACGCTACGCAACGAAGGCGTGCAGTACCTCGAGGTCAAGATCGACCGGCTCGCCGCTGGCCGCATGGGCCTCGACGGCGACCGCCTGGAAGAGGCCTTGCGGGCACAGATCGAGGGACTCAAGCTGGGCATCGTACAGGAAGGTGTGCAGCGTACGCCTCTGCTCCTGCGCGGCGCGGGTGAGCCGACGCGCTTCGATAACCTGCAGATTACATTACCGAACGGCCAGCGCGCGCCGCTGTCGGCACTGGCCCGATTGGAACGCGTCGAAGGCGGCGTCTCCATCGCGCGGGAGCGCGGCCAGCGATTTTCGGTCGTGCGCAGCAACGTGAAAGGGCGCGATCTGGTGGGTTTCGTCGACGAAGCGCGTACGGCCGTCGCGCAACAAGTGTCCCTTCCTGCCGGCTATTACATCCAGTGGGGAGGCCAGTTCGAGAACCAGCAGCGCGCTGCGGCCAGGCTGTCGCTGGTCGTTCCGGTCGCGATCGGGTTGATCTTTCTGCTGCTGTTTTCGACGTTTGGGTCAATCAGCCAGGCGCTCCTGGTATTGTCCAACATTCCGCTGGCGATGATCGGTGGCGTGTTTGCGCTGTGGATTGCGGGGGAATATCTATCCGTGCCGGCGTCGGTGGGCTTTATCGCGCTGTTGGGTATCGCCGTGCTCAACGGTGTGGTGATGGTCAGCCACTTCAACCAGCTTCGCGCCGCCGGCCTTAACATGGCGCACGTCGTGGTATCGGGTTCGCTGCGCAGACTGAGGCCGGTACTGATGACCGCCAGCATCGCGGCTTTCGGCCTGATACCTCTGCTATTCGCTAGCGGGCCGGGCTCGGAAATTCAACGGCCGCTGGCGATCGTCGTCGTCGGCGGGCTGGTTACTTCGACCTTGCTGACGCTCATCGTGCTGCCCATTCTGTATCGCCGCTTCGGAGAAACGCGGGAGACCCCGCCATGAGATATTTGATCAGGCTGACCGCCTCTCCCACTCTGGAAGAAGCCTTGATCGATTGGCTGGCGCGCTTTGAGAGCCCCTATGGCTTCAGCAGTTTTCCTCTGAGCGGTCACTCGAGCCGTATGGATGGAATGAGTTTGGCTGAACAGGTCAGCGGCCGGAAAAAACGGGTTGCCTTCGAGATTGATGTCGCGGAAGCCGAGTTGGCATCGTTCCTCGACCGGCTGAGGCAGGATTTCAACGGCTCTGGGATCCACTTCCAGGTTTTACCGGTAAGCGAGAGCGGCGATATCTAGCGGGCTTTGTGCCGATCATCCGCTATAGATGAGCAATCGCCGTGAGTTCCCGCTGGGTGGCCCTTACCGCGCCGGGCAAATCGGGCGGAACCGGATGAATGGTTTTCTTGTACGCCGTGAGTATTCGGCGAACATAGCTTTGCGTTTCCGCGTAAGGCGGTACGTCCTTATACTGCTCAACCGCTCCCTCGCCGGCATTGTACGCCGCCAGCACCAGTTTGACGTTCCCCGCAAAGTGGCGCATCAACCAGTGCAGATAGGCCGTGCCGCCGATGATGTTTTCGATGGGATCCCACACGTCTTTGATACCGAAGCGCTCCGCCGTGGCGGGGATGAGTTGCATCAGTCCCTGGGCGTTTTTGTGCGACAGCGCGATGGCATTGAAGCCGGATTCGGCCTGAATCACGGCGAGGACCAGTTCGGGATCGATCGAGAATCTGGGCGCGATCTGGCGGGCCCAGCTCTCGATCGTCCGGTTTTCGGGCCTTGCAGAATCGCTCGGCGCCGTGGCCGGCGATCGACAATAGGGATCGCGCTCGCCGGCAACGCCCATATAGCGGCCCAACATCCGCGTCGCAAAACGGTCACCCGCAGCCGCGGCTCGCTTGAACCAGCCCAAGGCCAAGCCAATGTTCTGCTGGAATCCGCGGCCGTTGAAATACATCCATCCAAGGTTATAGGCAGCCGGGACATCGCCCAGCAGCGCGGCCTTGCAGTACAGTCGATAGGCTTCCTTATAATCGACTTTAATCCCTCGTCCATGCTCATACCGGGTTGCCAACTGGCGCAGGCTCGCTGCTTCTGGGTTCACTCCATCCGTCCCGCTCGCGACCGACGACAGAGCGAGCAGTATGCCGAACAGGGCCGTTTTGCAGTGCACGCCTGTCAATTCTTTCACAAAAATCCCCTGTTCATGGTGCCGGTTTAATGGCAGGCAACAGAAACCGCTGGAACCGATTAATTCATCCGTGTCGTGTACGCAATCGTTCTCGTACCGGACTAGAGACATAGACCTTCGTGCCCGCGAACGGGCCGCGCGGAGGAACCGCCTGCTAGGTGATCAGCCCCTCTTCCCTCATAGCTTGTCTCACCGCCGGAAGGGTGGCGATACGGGCCAGATAATCGGTGAGTTTTGGCCACGGCCTGAGGTCGATCTTTAGATAAGGACTCCAGTTCAAGACGGTGAAGAGATAGGCATCGGCCACCGTGAAGCGGTCACCCATGAGGTAAGGGGCGCTGCCCAGCCGCCCGGCCAAATAGTCGAACCGCTGACCGAGTAGTGTCAACTGATTTTCCCTCCACTCCGCAACGATGCCGGGCTTGAACAGAGGGCCCATCTGCTTGTGTAGTTCGGACGCGATGAAATTCAGCCACTCCATCAGGCGATAGCGCGCCGGAGTTCCCGCTTGAGGCGCCAAGCCGGTCTCCGGTTTGCGATCGGCTAAATACTGAAGGATCACCGCCGCTTCGGTGAGAATCTCCCCATCGTCCAGTTCCAGGGCGGGCACATAACCTTTGGGGTTGATCTCGGCGAAATCCCTGCCGCTGCTGGTCCGCTTGGTGGCGAGATCTACCTTTTCCAGATCGCAGTCAAGCTCGGCCTGGCGCAGGACGATATGCGGCGCCATCGAGCACGCACTGGGAGAATAATAGAGTTTCATGGCAACCTCCGACTAGGCATCAATGGATAGACAGTGCGCCCGGGTTTTCGGACCCATTTCGGAGGAAGCATGCTGCACTCTCGGCACGGCGCTGTCAACCATGGCCAGCAATGCGGCCAGAATCCGGCGCGTGCCGGGTCCTGGCATGGCCGGCGGTCCAGTGCCATGCACGCCTTTTGGGATGATATCGGCGTTGCAACCGCTCGATGAGGCCGGGCAAACCGTCTGGAGCCCTTATCATTCCGGCCCGAAAATACCCTCCTGGTATTTCGGGCCATCGCCAAGGCCGCGATACGAGAATTGGCGAATATTTGTTTGACTTCAAAACGGGTTTGGCATTTATTAGGGACCCCACAGGGCGGCTCGAGCAGCACGTGCGGTGAATAAGGCGGCGTCACACGAGCCACCCGTCTTGCCGCTTTTGCTAGCGGTCGATGAGGCAAGCGTCACTGATGAGGAGGGCGCCATGATAAACATTTATTCAGAGGATTGGTGGAACGTTGCATTGCGGGGATCAATCGCTCTGCTCTACGGCGTGTTGATCTTCGTGTGGCCGGCCATATCGCTCCTCGCGTTGATGTATCTGTTTGGCGCCTATGCGCTGGTTGACGGTATCTTTGCCATGGTCGCGGCCGTCCGCGCTGCTCGCCGCGAGCGCAAGTGGTGGCCGCTGGCATTGGCCGGCATAGCCGGCGTGGCCGCAGGGTTGCTCACATTCGCCTGGCCTGGCATTACAGCTTTGACCTTGCTCTACTTCATTGCTTTCTGGGCCGTCCTGACAGGGGTTTCCTGCATCGCCTGGGCGATTCAGTTGCGTAAGGAGATTGAAGGCGAATGGCTGCTCGCGCTTGGCGGCGTCATGGCGATATTTTTTGGTCTCGTGTTCATCATCTTTCCGGGAGCTGGCGCTCTCACCGTCATCTGGTTGATCGGCGCGTTCTCGACAGCGTTCGGCATCGTGATGCTGACTTTGGCGTTCCGTCTTTATCGATGGCAGTCGGGGCGGCGCGATGAGTTCCCGAAAGGAACGACGCCGTTATGAGGGGCGGAACGCCCGGGAGTTCTTAGGATTGCGGAACACCAAGGGCTTGGATGTCGCCCTGCCGGACAGGGCGCTCGCGGCATCGATTACCTGAGTGATCTTATCGTGGTGGGGTGACAGGCTGCATACCGGATCGGCCTGGCTCATGTCACCGGTATAAAGATAAGCCTGGCAGCGGCAACCGCCGAAGTCCTTGACTTTCTCCGGGCAGGATCGGCACGGTTCCTTCATCCAGTTAAAGCCGCGGAATTTGTTGAAGGCTTTTGAGTGTAGCCAGATGTCCTCAATGCTCGTGTCCCGCACGTTCGGGAAGTCGAGCCCGGGTAATTCACGCGCGGCGTGGCAGGGCAGTGCGACGCCGTCAGGAGCGATGGTGAGAAACGTGGTACCCCAGCCGTTCATGCAGGCTTTGGGCCGGTCTTCGTAAAGATCCGGCACGACGTAATAGATCTTCATCGTTCCCTTGAGTCGTTCCTTGTAGCTCTGCGCCATGGCCTCGGCCTCCTTTAACTGGCGACGGCTGGGCAGTAATTGATCGCGGTTGAGATGCGCCCAGCCGTAATATTGCGTATTGGCGAGTTCCAGATAGTCGGCATTGAGCTCCATGGCCATTTCCAATATGGCTTGCATCTGGTGAATGTTCTGGCGGTGAATGACTACGCAGAGCACCATGGGATAGCCGTATTTTTTCACCAGCCGGGCGACTTTTTGCTTGTGCTCGAAGCTTTCGGTGCCGGCCAGTTGATCGTTGAGCAGTTTTTCAGGCGACTGGATGCTGATCTGAATGTGGTCCAGACCGGCCTCTTTCAGTTCGGCGACTTTCGCTTCCGTCATGCCATAGCCGGAGGTGATGAGGTTGCTGTAATAGCCCAGCTGGCGGGCGTGCCGCACCAGCACCGCTAAGTCCCGGCGGACCAATGGCTCGCCGCCGGAAAATCCCAGCTGCACCGCGCCCAACGCGCGGGCGTCGGTGAGAACCCCAAGCCAATCGTCGGTATCGAGCTCGTCCGTGTGCCTGGTGTAATCGACAGGGTTCGAACAATAAGGGCATTGCAACGGACAGCGGTACGTGAGCTCGGCCAATAGCCAGCGCGGCTTAGCGGGGGAAAGAATGTCTGATCCAGCCATTTGCGAGGGCAGCCTCCAACAGTTCAAAGATATCTTTCCTTAGACCTGTAGTCTCAAACTTTTCTTCCAGCTCGGCGACAATATCCTCGAGCGTGTGCGTGCCATCGCATAGCTTGAGAATCTCCGCCGCCGTGGGATTCAGCTCGACCATGCCTTCGGGATAGAGAATCACGTATCGCTGTTGCGCTTCTTCCCACTGCAGCCGGTGCAGCGGTGAAAAACTCAGCGGGCTCTTTGGATCGAGCGCCATGTCAGAGTTGGCGAATGTTGAAATAGGGCGGTTTATTTTCGATATAGGCCAGGTACATGGCATCTAGCATGCTCCAGAGGATATCCAGCTTGAACTGGAGGATGTCCAATGCCCGTTCCTGTTGCTCACGCGTCTTGAAGTAAGCCAGGGTGATGGCGAGCCCGTGCTGCACATCCCGGCCGGCCTGAGCAACGCGGTTGCGGAAGTAGGCGAGTCCTTCGGCAGCAATCCAGGGGTAGTGATCGGGCCAGCCGGCGAGGCGCTGCTGGTGAATGGTGGGCGCGAACAATTCGGTCAGCGAGGAGCACGCCGCCTCCTGCCAGATCGCCGTGCGGGCGAAATTGACGTAGGCATCCACCGCAAAGCGCACGCCCGGTAGCACGCCCCTCAACGAAGTGAGCCCATCCCGCGTCAGCCCACAGGCGATGCCGAGCTGAATCCAGGCTTCGATGCCGCCCGGTTCATCGCCGCTACCGTCATGGTCCAGAATGCGCTGTAGCCACTTGCGGCGCGTTTCCCGATCCGCGCAGTTAGCGAGGACGGCGGCATCTTTGCGCGGAATATTGACCTGATAATAAAAACGATTGGCGACCCACCCCTGAATCTGTTGCCTATTGAGCTTTCCTTCGCTCATGAGGAGGTGATAGGGGTGCTGGATATGGTAGTACTTTTCCTTGGCGCGCAGGCGGGCTTCGAATTCTTCGCGGGTCCAGGGTTTGGTTTCAACATTCATAGGCTGGTTACAAGCAGATTTCCATGCCGTCATGGGAGACTTCGATGTGCGCACTGTCGAGAATTGCCCGCTCGTCGCTGTTCTCGTCCAGGATGGGATTGGTATTGTTGATATGGATCAGAATCTTGCGCGGCCTGTCCAGGGTATTCAGCACTTCGATCATACCGCCTGCGCCGGACTGAGGCAGATGACCCATCGCGCGCGCTGGCTTGTCGCAGATTCCCGCCCGCTCCATCTCGTCCTCGCGCCAGAAAGTGCCGTCGACCAGCAGGCAGTCGGCCTCACGCATGGAGGCATAGACGTGCGACTCAATCTCGCCGAGACCCGGCGCATAATACAGTTTGCTGCCGCTCGAGAGCTGCTCGATGGTGACGCCGATATTATCGCCATCATGAGGATCGTGGCGGTGCGGTGAGTAAGGCGGCGCTTTGCTTTTCAGGGAGTGTGGATAAAAACGCAGATCGTCGACGTTGGGAATGGCAAAGCCGCCACCGTTCAGCGGGATGCCATGATGCCGGATGCCGCAGTAGTGCTTGAGTATTTCCAATAAAGGAAAGCCGGTCGAGAGATCCTGGCGCACCGCATCGCTACAATAAAGATCGAGCGGTACGGTGGATTCACGCAGCATCAGTAGCCCCGTCGCATGATCGATTTGGCTGTCGATCAGGATAATCGCCTCAATGCCGGTATCGCGGACGCCTTGGCGCGGCTGGATGGCGGGAAATGCCTGAAGCTGCGTGCGGACATCCGGGGACGCATTGAATAACACCCAGTGGTCGCCGTCGCTACTGACGGCAATTGAAGATTGAGTGCGCGCTTGGGCCCGCATCTCGCCCAGGCGGAGCCGACGGCAGTTGTGGCAGTTGCAGTTCCACTGCGGAAAGCCGCCGCCCGCGGCTGAGCCTAACACCCTGATTTTCATTTTTTTGGCCGGGACTAGAGGGACACCGGGGCTTGATAGGCGTCGAACAAACGAAAACGGGGTTTCATGCGCATGAAACCCCGTTTGGGAATCCAGCCGCCGATCAGCGGTTGTAGATATACATTGTGACTTCGAAACCGAAGCGAAGGTCAGTGTAACTTGGTTTTTCCCATCTCATGTCTGATTACCTCAAAGTAAAGATTAATTCCGCTTGCATAACTACCTAACAAGCAAGGCACAATAGTCTACGTCGCCAAGCCGTGGAAGGCAACAGCGGTAAATCGGGCGGCGAGTTCAGTTTAAAAAGCAAAGCGCTTGCCCGGCTGAACCCAACCGAATCTCAATGGCCCGAACACGTCGGACACTTTGGATTCTTGCGCAGAATCACGCTGTGCCATTCCATGGTAAGCGCATCCAGCAACAATAATCGTTGCCGCAGTGGTTTGCCGATATCGAGAATGACCTTGATCGCCTCCAGCGCCTGCATACTGCCGATAATGCCGGGCAGCGGAGCAATGACACCGGTCTGAGCGCAGTTTTCCATCACTTCGCCGCGATCCAGATAAAGGCAGTTGTAACACGGGCTGTCCTCGATGGCGGGCGTAAACACGGCCATTTGCCCCTCAAAGCGAATGACCGCGCCCGTGATGAGCGGCGTTCCGCGTTTGACCGAAGCGGCGTTGATGGCAAAGCGGGTCGTGAAATTATCCGAGCAATCGAGCACGACATCCGCTTCCCCGACCGCCTGCTCGAGCTCCGTTTGCTCAAGCCGCGCGCAGGCGGCGGTTACCTGAATGTCCGGATTGAGCCTTTCCAGCGCATGTTTCGCCGAGACCGCTTTGGCCCGGCCCAGATCTTCGGTACGGTGAATGATCTGACGCTGCAGGTTGGATAGGTCGACCGCATCGTCGTCATTCAACACGAGATGTCCCACACCCGCCGCCGCTAGATACATCGCGGCAGGCGATCCCAGGCCGCCCAGGCCGATAATGAGGGCACGTGCCGCCAGCAGCCGTTGCTGGCCCTGAACGTCGATCTGGGGCAGGAATAGCTGTCGGCTGTAACGCAAGAGTTGATCGTCTTCCATGATCAGGAACTGACGGAACCGATGGTCATCGAGTGAAAAGCCGGTGCACCTGCAATATTAAACTTTTGTAAAAAACGTTGACAACAAAAAAAAGGCGGCTGTATTATTGGCACTCAATGTCTGTGAGTGCTAATAATAGCCGATTCGCTGCAGCGCAGGCATCATGTAACTTAAACAGGCTTTAGAGGAGATTTTGATGAAGATTCGTCCTTTACACGACAGAGTAATCGTAAAACGGCTAGAAGAGGAACGCACCACAGCCGCTGGTATCGTCATTCCCGATACCGCCGCTGAAAAGCCGATGCGCGGCGAAGTGTTGGCCGTAGGCAAGGGCAAAGTGCTGGAGAACGGTCAAACGCGCGCGCTAGATGTCAGAGTCGGCGACAAAGTGCTGTTCGGCAAATACTCGGGAACCGAAGTCAAGATGGATGGCCAGGAAATCGTCGTCATGCGCGAAGAAGATATCATGGCCGTGCTCGAAGGCTAGTCGTTCATCGTCAAAGCCCAAAAAATCCATAAAACATCAAGTAGGTAAATCAATATGGCAGCAAAAGAAGTAAAGTTTAGCGATGACGCCCGCGCCCGCATGGTCCGGGGAGTGAATATCCTGGCGACGGCGGTGAAAGTCACCTTGGGACCGAAAGGCCGCAATGTCGTGCTGGAAAAAAGCTTCGGCGCACCGACCGTAACCAAGGATGGCGTATCCGTCGCGAAGGAGATCGAACTAAAAGACAAGTTCGAAAACATGGGCGCGCAGATGGTCAAGGAAGTCGCCTCGCAGACCTCCGATATAGCGGGCGATGGCACCACCACGGCGACCGTGCTGGCGCAATCGATCCTCAACGAGGGCCTGAAGGCCGTAGCCGCCGGAATGAATCCGATGGACTTGAAACGCGGCATCGACAAGGCGGTGAATGCGGCGGTCGAGGCGATTCGCCAACTCTCGGTTCCCTGCTCGGACAGCAACGCCATCTCTCAGGTCGGTTCCATTTCCGCCAACGCGGACGAAAGCATTGGCAAGATTATCGCCGATGCAATGGACAAAGTCGGCAAGGAAGGCGTCATCACCGTTGAAGATGGTTCCGGTTTGGAGAACGAGCTCGACATCGTCGAGGGTATGCAGTTCGACCGCGGCTACCTCTCGCCTTACTTCATCAATAATCAGCAGAGCATGAGCGCAGAGCTTGAAGACCCCTTCATTTTGCTCTACGAGAAAAAGATCTCCAATATCCGCGAGATGCTGCCCATCCTGGAAAGCGTCGCCAAAGCGGGCCGTTCGCTGTTGATCATCGCCGAAGACGTCGAAGGTGAAGCTCTTGCGACCCTCGTCGTCAACACCATGCGCGGCATCGTTAAAGTGGCCGCTGTAAAGGCGCCTGGCTTCGGCGACCGCCGCAAGGCGATGCTGGAGGATATCGCCGTGCTGACCGGCGGCACCGTGATCGCCGAAGATATCGGCCTGAGCCTTGAAAAGGCCAGCCTGGACGACCTTGGCACGGCCAAGCGAGTGCAGATCACCAAAGAAAACACGACCATCATCGATGGCAACGGCAGTAAAGAGAAAATCGCCGGACGCGTGACTCAAATTCGCAAGCAAATCGAAGAAACCACGTCCGATTACGACAAAGAAAAACTGCAGGAACGCTTGGCCAAGCTTGCCGGCGGCGTGGCCGTCATCAAGGTCGGAGCAGCGACGGAAGTCGAGATGAAAGAAAAGAAGGCCCGCGTCGAAGACGCGTTGCACGCGACCCGCGCGGCCGTCGAGGAAGGCATCGTTCCTGGCGGCGGCGTCGCATTGATCCGGGCGCTGCAACAGATCAAGGACCTCAAAGGCGCCAACCATGATCAGGACGTGGGCATCAACATCGCCCGCCGCGCCATGGAAGAGCCGCTGCGCCAGATCGTCGCCAATGCCGGGGACGAAGCATCCGTTGTGTGCAATAAAGTCACCGACAACACTGGCAACTATGGCTACAACGCGGCGACCGGCGAGTTCGGCGATATGGTAGCCATGGGTATCCTCGACCCGGCCAAAGTCACTCGGACGGCTCTGCAGAACGCGGCGTCCATTGCGGGCTTGATGATTACCACCGAGGCAATGGTGGCCGAAGAGCCGAAGAAGGAGGAACCCCCGATGCCGGGCGGCGGTATGGGCGGTATGGGCGGTATGGATGGCATGATGTAAGGCCTTCGTTCCAACCGAAAGGTCGCTGTCGGCAAGACTCGCTCCACGCCTGACAGCGAATGCTCTAGCAAAAAGGGCCGCCTCGCGGCCCTTTTTTTATGCTCGCCGTTGTTTGCCCAGCATATTGAATCTCTCTTGTTTTGACTGCGCTGTATAATCCTCGGCTCGGTGTTGATTCCTCCACGATCATGATCTCATTACGTCCCGGACAGGATTATCGCTCGAAATCCCCTCAACGCCTGCAGGACGACATCGTCAGGTATTACGATGAATGCTATTGGGATTACCGGACATCCTGGCTGAACGGCGAAAATCTCGCCATCCACTATGGCTACTGGGACGAACGTACCCGGAACCACAGCGACTCCTTGTTGAATTTGAATAGAGTGTTGGCGGAGACGGCGCGTATACGCTCCGGTGAAAGGGTGCTGGACGCCGGCTGCGGCATCGGCGGCAGTTCGATCTGGCTGGCGCGACATCATCAGGCCCGGGTCACCGGCATTACGCTCAGCCAACCGCAGGTGATTCAGGCCCGCAACAACGCAGAAAGACACGGGGTCGACGCGCGGGTCGACTTCCAACAAGCCGATTTTTGCGCCGCGCCGTTTGCAGATGCATCCTTCGACGTGATCTGGGGCATCGAAAGCATCTGTCACGCGCTGGACAAACGAGCGTTCGTCCGCGAGGCGTACCGCCTGCTGCGGGGAGGCGGGCGCCTGGTGTGCTCGGACGGCTACGCCAAACGCCGCCTATTTACCGAAGCCGAGTGGCGCCTCGTCCGTACCTGCCTGGATGGCTGGGAAATCCCCAACCTCGCGACGCCGGAAGAGTTCAGCGCCGATCTGGCGACGAGCGGGTTTCAGGACATCCGCTTTGCCGAGGTGACGGCGAACATCCTGCCGTCGGCGAGACGCCTGCGCCGAATCGCATTATTCACCTATCCGATGCAGCAAATCATGGTCTGGCTAAGGCTCAGAACGCCCGCCCAGAGCGGCAATTTCTACACCGCCTTGAATCAATATCGCATCTTCAGCGAGGGCTTGGCTTGCTACGGCGTGTTCTGCGCCGTCAAATAGCGCCGGTTAGCGGTGCCAGCGCCTCCTTCGGGGAGGAAAAAGCCGCCGGCTCGATTATGCCGGCCGGCGATGGTGGACCAGCCGGAATAGCTGAAGCCTTGGCCGATAGGTCGCGTCCTCCAGCTGCCAGTAGCGCCGGCCTTCGGCACTGGCCATATAGGCACCCTGGCGCTGCAGTCGATGCTTATCGTTGATTCGCTTGCGAATGACGTAACGCACCTCTCCATCCGGGCCGAGGATCACCGTGGCGCCGCCATAAAAGCCAAACGCTAGCTTGCCGCCCGCACTGCGCACGATCCTGCGTTGAATCACTTCCGCCACCAGGTCGAACACGATCTGCCCATTGGGACCGACTCGGCGTGAGGCGCGGATCGATTCCACCTGCGGCCGCTCGATCGTATCCGTGCCGGCAGCAGTATGCGGATGCGCCAGACCGAATTCGGCCAGAAACTCCGGGCGCGTAACCAGGCGACCGAGTGCGCGCGCCTGACGACACAGTTCCTCCGCCCCTGCCGCGCGCCCCGGATCGCCCTCGAACTTCAGGCTGGCGAAGCTCAGCTCCGTGACAGGGTGAACCGGGGTTTGCGGCGGCTGCCAGAGCAATTCGTCGACTGAAAGACTTTCAACACCCCGCGGGTAGATGCGCCGGCGCCGGAACGCATCGATCCAGGCTCCACGATAGTCCCAGGGATCGTCCGGAACCAGGTCGAAGTCGGCGGTGATGACAGCGCGCAAGAATTCTCCCAGTTCCAGGTCGACGGGCGGGCAGTAGTCGATCGCCCGAATGCAGATATTGAGGAACTGGCTTGCGATCTTGCTGGCCTCGCTGGCCAAAATCTCCTGCAGATCGGCGGGGAGCGCTCCCGCCGCCAGGACCCCTGAGCCGCTGGTTGCAAGCCTCAGGTAGCGCTCCGTTCGGCGCTGGTACACCGTCGTGAAGGCCTCGAAGACGCCCCGCACCAGAACCATCCCCAGGTCGTGCGGCTCGAGTGAGGCATCGTAAAACGTCGGTGTATCGGCCGCTTCCTTGACGTCGATCGCCGTGCGCAATGCTCCTTCGGAGCCGGTCGTCTGACCGAATTGCCGCGCGATGTCGGTCAGCAAGCCGGCATCGAGGAGATTGCCGCGGGACTTCCGCATGGCGCTCAGCACCACATTGGGATAACTGAAGCGCTGCAAGATGGCGATCAGGTCGGCGAAACCTTCGTGGAAAGCCAATACATCGGGCCCGCTGGGATAGGCGAAGCGGGCGCGCAGCCCATCCAGCAGGGCGTGGGTCATTTCATGGACGATGATATCGTGGGAGAGGCAGGTATAGATGGTCCCGCCGGGAATATTTGGACCGGCGACCACGTTCCCGGCCTTGAAGTAGCCGAAGCAGATCTCGCCGCGCTGCTTGTCGTAATAAGCGTTGCGGTCTTCCAGGGCGCGCGGGCGCAGTATCAGCCGCGTGGTTTCCGCGCCGGCTGTGGGCTCGCGATCGAATCCCCAGGCGATATGGCGCCCGAGCGCTTTTTGAAAACTGAAACATATGTTGCTGGCAACGGCGTAGACCATCTGTTGCTGGAACTCGGGGTCCGACGGTGAAGGAGCGCGCCCGCTGAGCAGCAGAATGGTTTTGTCTTCCAGGTCCACCAGCCGTCTGGTCTCTTTCGGGCCACTATCGCAGCCCTTGATCTCCAGCAGAGAGCCGAGCGGTCCTGGCTCCAGAGGTTCATATGGAACGTTTACCACGTTGACCGCGCCCTCGAGACGCGGTGCGGTAGGATCCAGGGTGTAGATGCGCAGCGGACGGTAGATCGGGTCCTTGGGTCTGCGCTCGTAAGGATGGGTACGCGTGGCCCGCAGCACACCCGGCCCGATCGCGAAATCGCGTTCCTCGGCCGCGCAGCGAGCCGGCTGGCCGGGAAAGGCCGCCGGCGTCCCGCCTCGCCGGGTCTGCGCTTCGGCCGTGGTGGCTTCGGCAGTCGAGGGAGGCGGCTGTTCGGGCTGCATGACTATCCGGGTCTCATCGCCTCAGGAGGCCATCGTCGCGCTGGCGGGGCCGCCGCATCACGCAGGGCGCCGATCGAGGGCGGAAGCCATAGCGCGCAGCAGCTCCGCTGTAGATTCCCGCACCGCGCCACTCGAAGCGCCCCGGCCAGCGGTCGCGGCAAGCCCTGCTTCGGCCCCGATCGGCACCAGAAAAGGCCGTTGTCGAGCCGCATCGGCGCAATAGAGTCCGGGATGCTGGCGCGGCAGCTTGCCGAACGCTTCGCGGACCCGCTCCAGAAATTCGGCATTGCTCACGCCGGTCAGTCCCTCGCGCAGCAGCCGCGTGGCCCGCACGGTGAAATCACCCTGGCCGCCGCTTTCCCAGGCCACTTCGCTGGACAGCGCCGCGGCGAACAGCACCTCCTTCATCAGGTTCGGCCCGCCCATGCCGAGAGCCCGGCCCAGGCCGCGCGTCGTACGGAAACGGCGGTGCGCATCGATCAGCTCGGGCGTGGCCATGATGAATCGCGGCCGCTCATCGGGACCTGCCTGATCCGCGCCGGGTGCAAGCCCGGCGACGAAGCGGGTGATCGTGCCGGAGTGACAGCAGTCGATAAAGCAGGTGACGTTCACCCCTTCTGGAATGCGGTCGAAGACTTCGCCGATGTCATCATCAATGAGAAAATGGCCTTCGGCGAAATCGTACGGACAAATGGCCTCATCCCGGCCGGGGGTATCGCCACCTGCCTCATCGCCATTGACGTCGGGCAGTGTCGTGCCGTGCCCCGAGTACTGGAACACGATAATATCACCCGCGCGGGTCGACCCTACCAACTGGGAAAGCTGGTCCAGGATGGCATTGTAATTGGCCTGCTCATCGAGGAGCAGGGTGGGTTGCTCGAAACCCAATCCCACCAGGCTCGCCGCCCAGCTTCGGGCATCGACCACGCACCCGTAGAGCGGCGCGGTCGGGTAGCGGTTGATGCCCACACATAGCGCGCGCTTGCGTCCCGCGACGGGAGCCTCCGCCGGGAGCGTGGGAGCGGCCGCTGCGGCACTCGGTTGCGGGGCTTGAGGTTGTGGCGGCGCCCGGAAGAATCCGACCAGCTCATCGGGAATGTCGACCTGGTTCGACCAGGAATACAGATCGCGGCCTCCGCGCTCGGATTCCGTGTAGGGCACAATGGGGTCATTGTCGTCGGCGCCCAGGATTCGGCGGAGGGCGCTGTGCAGGGTGGGCGCGTCATCGTCGAATCCGCCGTGGCTGGTGGAGGCGCTGGCGCTGCGACCGGAGGTCGTCGGGGTCACCGCCCAGACCACTTCGCCCGCCCGTGCCGCGCCGCCCGACCCAGCGGTCAGCCCGAACAACTGCTTCAGCTCTGGATCGGAGCGAAGGCTGATCTCCAGCCCGAGCAGCGCGGTCCGAGGCTCCGGCTCGAGCGCGTAATAGATCAGATAAAGCAGGGATTTGTGATAAATATTGGCGCACTGACCGTCGAGCTCCAGGTCTTTTTTCAGGGTGAACAGGGTCAGCTGCTCGATCCCCTTGCCGATGTGCGGGGCAAGCAGGGAATGGAAGGTATCCGCCCGCAAGGCAGGGGCGAGAAAGTGCCCCGTGCGGAAGGGCGGCACGCCGAGTGCCAGCGCCGCGTTCACAAAGTGGGCATGAAAAACGGCGCCGGCGCTGTGGCCGATGGCGTGCAATTCCACGCTATCGCGATGCGTCTCGCAGAACGCCTGCAGTTTTTCAGCGACATAGCGGGCTCCGCCGTCGGCAGCGCTCGCCAGCTCGGCGCTGTACTTCATTCCCGACCAGATCCTTGGCCCTTGCAGCGAGCGCGCCACGGTTTCGATCACAGGGTCGGTAGTCCAATCCCACAAGTCTCGCGGGGCCACCCGGCGCACCGCCTCGCGGCTGCTTTCGAGCAGTTGCCGGATGGTCTCGAAGAAACCCGTTTCCCAGATGAAATAAATCGGATAGATCCCATTCCTCCGCCACCACTGGATGTGCTTGCGGGCAATGGCGAGCCCATTCTCTTCGGAAACCAGACCGCCATGCGCGTAGAAAAGGATTCGTAGCGGTTCCCCCCGTGCCTTGGCGCTCGCGAGCTCCCGTTCCAGATGCTGCTCGAACATCGCGTCCACGTCCTCCCGTGTAGTTGCAAAGCGGCCTTCCGAAGAGAAGCGGCCTTGGTTCAGGTTGACGATGTGCGGCCGCAGTTCCGCCAACGCCTCCGGCGGCAGTTCGGCGCGCGGGCTATCAACTCCTCCGCGCCCGCCGGCAGCGCCGGCAAACAGCATGTCCAGCTCGCGCGCCGTCATGGCGTCCTCGCGCGGCTCGGCGTCCGCCGGATCAGTACGGCCCACATCCCGGCTGGCCGCTTCAACGAGGCGCCGCAGCCGGTCCTGGAAACCGGGCTCCGGGCTTTCCTTGCCCATTGCTTCGGCCTCGGCGCCGATGGCGAGGTCCTCTATATCGAGCGTGCCGTGCAACGCTTGCACCTCGTCCACTACCTGCTGGAAATCGATGGCACCGCCCGGGCAGGAGCTGGACGACATTTGACGGTGGAAGCACAGACTTCCCGGCGGCAGGCCGAACCGTTTCTGCAGCAGGACGATGACCCGCAGTGCGGCATCCCGCTGAGCGCCTTCGAAGCGATCACGCCCCTGATCGAAGTCGCCGATCAGCGTGAGCATGAACGGGCCTGCCGTGCGGTTTCCATTGTGTCCGGCGGCGCTGCAGGGCGGCAGATTCCAGTTCCGCCCGCTCCATAGCGTTCCATCCGGGGCGATGGTGAGGTGCTGTGCGAGATCGCTCCAGCCGTTCGTCTGGGTGTCAAACCGCCACATGGCGATGAGACTGTCCTGTCCCCGGAACTGACTGTGATCCGGACGCCAGCTATGGTGCAGGTGTACGGCGTTGATTTTGCGGGTGAAAGGGAATTCCTGCAGCAGGGCAGCGAATTCGTCCAGGGTGAATTGATGGAATGGCGCCGGCATGGAAGGCTCCTCATGATAGTTTATGGACGCGGCGGAATTGGCGGCCGCATCGCGTGATTGGGGTGACGCGATCCGGCGGCTTTGCCATCGCTCCGCAAGGTAGCGCGTTTCGGGTTCGCGGCCCGCATGGCTAAGAGTTCAAAGGGTCTTCAAATACTCGATCAGGACGGCTTTTTCCGCTGGCGGCAGCGACGTTCCGAAGTCATGGCCGGCGTTGCCGCCGGCGCGCTCGCTGACGTCATAGCGCGTGCCGTATTTCTCCGCTTCAGGTCCCGAGTAGATGAAACCGACTTTGACAGGATCGTAAACATCGTAGCCTCGGTAAAATACCGCGGGGCGTTTTGCGGGCGGTTCCAGAAGGTCCTGTAGGCTCGGCACCGAGCCGTTGTGGAGATAAGGCGCGCGTAGCCAGATGCCGTCGAGATATTGGGCGACGTAGCCGACCAGGGGTGCCTCCACCAATCCCTTGCGCTCGATGCCCATGCGCTTGACCACTTGATTCGCCGCGACGGCGTAGTCTTTTCCCCAGGTATCGATACGATCTCGATTGGTGCCGATTTCCGCCAGCGGCAAGGGCCGGCCGGTACGGTCGCTGGCATGGCAACGGGCGCAGTCGCGATCGAACACGGCTTTGCCCTGAGCGGCTTTCGCCGGGTCGATCGGGAAGGGAAAGCCCGGGGCCGGCTTGTTGCGAAGATAGTCCGTGAGCCAGTCCATCTGCGCCAGAAACTCCGCTTTGTGTTTTGGTCCCCGCTGGGTCCCCAACAGACCCAGCGCCGAATCGACGATCACCGAATAGGCATCGTGCGAATCTCCCGCCCAGTTGAGCTGGCTCGGTTCCGGATCGTACTTCTTCAGATTCCAGATCGATGGCATGTCGGTGGGTCCAAACGTGTCATCCATGGGCGTTTCGATCATGAAGTACTTGGTCAGATTCATGGCATCATCGCGACCACGGCCCCATTCCGGAAAGTCAGATCGATAAATCCAGGCGAACTGCCGCTCGCGCTCGATCAATCGTTTCTTGGTGACGGGAATGAGCAGATACTTGTAGGCAAGCTTGTCGAACCACGAGAGTTCTGTCGCGTTGAGGATTTCCCACAACACGTTCTCGCCGTTGAAGCGGGGGTCCTTGGCGCAGTCGATGTAGAAACGGAAAAAGCCTTCCACGTTAGTCGTATGCGCGGGCGCGGCCGTGACGAAGGTCGGATTCTCGTTAACACCCTTGCGGTAGCTCGCGGTGTGGCATACCGCGCAATTGTTGGCGACGCGCGGAAAGCCGATGACTTTCTTGGTGAATCCTACCGGAAGTTCCTGGCCTTGTTCCCACGGCACCCCGAGGGAGGCATAACCGCCGGGACCGGGAAGTTTTTCCGGGAACATGCGCGGCAAAACCATAAAAATCCAGTACGGAATGCCGGCGTCCCATTCAGCGCCAAGCGATCCGTACTTGAAGCGGGTGTCCGGGTCCTGATTGACCCACTCCGGCTGCGGCTCTTCGCGGAAGAACTTGTACCAGCCGATGAAGAGGCCGGCGCCGACCAATAGCGTAATGAGCATCAGCGCGATAGTGATCTTCTCCTGCTTGGTCATCTGGGCACCCTCCTTTAGAAAGTTTTCAGGTATTCGAGCAGTGCGGTTTTATCCCCATCCGACAAGTCGGTTCCGTAGGCCGGCCCCTCGTGTCCCCGATTGCCGTTTCCGGGAATCGAAGTATCAAAGTAAAAGAACTTGCGTCCGTTTTCTTCCGGGATATCGGCCTTAAAGCCTACCTGAGCCGGGTCATACACGTCGTTGCCGCGATAGAACGCCAGCGGTCGCTCACCAGCGCGTTGCAAAAGCGCGCGCAGGTTCGGCACGGATCCGTTGTGCAGATAGGGCGCCCTGAGCCAGATTCCGTCGAGGGGCATGTTGGCGTAGCCGTAGGTCTTGCGAAAGTGAGAGAAGCGGTACGGAGTGCCGGCGTAAAGCGTGCCCTGGTTGACCGCCAGATCGTAGACATAATTGTCAAGGCGGTGACGGTCGGTGCCGATCGCCTCGATGGGAGTCACGAAGCCGACCCGGGCGCCGGTGAAATCGCGGCCGCTATTTCCGTGACAATCCGCGCAGTACCGCTGGTAGAGCGGTTCGCCCTGGGCGGCGAGCGGGGCGTTGATGGGATAGGGATAAGGCGGCGGCGCAAAGGTGAGCAGCCAATCCTCGATGCGGCCGACCGCCGCATGATCGATGATCGGCGGCAAGGCGCCGGTTCCGAAGGCCGCGCTCAGATTGCGTTCTTCCACCTTGTCGTTGTTGCCATCCCAGTGCAGCTGCATCTGCGCTCCGTCCGCCCGTTTCTTCCGGGCGGCCTGCAGCCAGATGGAAGGAAAATCCGCAGTACCCACCGATTCAGGATCGACCTTTCGCTCCGTCGACCAGCCGGGCAGGTTCTTCCACGGCCAGGCGAAAATGCCCTTGGCGTTGCTGAAGGTATCCACCCGGCCTGGGCCCCAGGCCGGCTGCTTATAGAAAAACCCGAGCCGGCTGGCGAGAAACTGCACCCGATCACGCATCAGCCAGATGGCGTTGGGATAGACCAAGGTCCGGTCGAGCAGGTCGAGATCGCCTCCCAGATAGCCAACCTCGGGGAGCAGAGCATGCTTGTTGAACTGTTCATCATCGGTGCAGCGGAAGAAGAAGTCCTCGAACCGGTTCAGATCGAACAGATTGGCCGGCATGCCGAGCACCAGCCGCGGCTCACTGTCCGGGGTATCTCGTACCGTACTGGTATGGCAAGCCGCGCAATTGAGGAAGACCCGGTCGAGTCCAAAATTCCTCCGTTTCGACACGCCCACGGGCAAATCCTTGTCCCGTCCATCCAGGCCTTTCTCGTAGATCAATCCGAGGGATTTGTAACCCTCTCTGGACAGGGCGAGACGCTCGGCCGCACCGTCCCGCGCGGCATGGGCAGCGACCCGCGCCCGATAGTCCGGCGCCAGGCGATCAGCCGGGAGGTAGTCCGGGCATAGCAAGGGCGCGGCCTGCCAGATCCAATACGGAAACCCGAGATTTACCTCGCCCCCCGTCGAACCATACTTGAAGTGCTCCTGGATGGCATCGTAGCGCACCGCTCGATTGGGAAGAAAACGGATCGCCGCGTAGAGCAGCATCCCCAACACGAGGAGAGTGACGACGGTCGATGTGACTATCCAGGCAGTGAGCGCTTTTTGCGTCCAGTAGATCCGCCTGGCGCCGTCTTCCGGTTGTTGTTCTGGGTATTTCATCTTCAGCCTCTTTCAAGCCTCCAGATACGCCGCGGTGTTGGCGCCCCGACCGGCTCCCACAGGACCGTGCGGCCGCCTTCTTCGTAGTCCGGGACCAACCGGCTGCGGATCAGTCCGAGCCGTCGTGATCGGGCGCACCATAAATCACCGAGCCATCCACCAGGACGTGCCGCATGATGAGTCCCTCCAGCGCCAATTCATCAAGACAGCTCCGCAGTTCCGCCGGCGAAACCGCTGCCCGCCAGGAAGGAAGCCACCACTGCGCGATTCCTTCGGCTCGATCCGCCGCGCGGGGATGTCGTTCCATATAGCCGAGGATCTCATTCGTGAGGGCAGTCGATTCCCCGGCAGCGTTCTCGCTCATTACCGCTCCACCCTGTTCGAGGGACCTCCCGGCTTACTCTCGGCCCGTCGCTGCCTGCTCCAAGACCTGAAGTCAAGATCGAATGGCGGACTTCTCACGCCAGCCTGCGCAGCGAGAAATACCCGATCATTTGCCAGCTTCCCCACCACCAGTGAAAATGAATCTTGCCGAGATAGACGCCATCGGCCACCTGCACGGCTTCATCCACGATGCGGCGGATGGTCAAACCGGGGTTGCCCGGCAGATCATAATCGATTGTCAACACCTGGCGATCCACATCGACTTTGCCGCTGTCCGTCCGCGTCTTGAACGTGAACGCACGCAGCCGGTCTTTCCCGTAATCGGCGATGCCCCGGTAAAAAGGAAACAGCAGCCGTATGAGCCATTTCCATTTTCGCTCGAACATATTGTCGCCCTCGGCACGTGCTGCCATGAAATATTTGCCTTTCCAGGGCATCCAGAAAGACGTCAGCCATTCGACGACGGGGGTGACCACAAGGGCGATATCCACGGCCAGTAGCTCGCCCTCATAGGGACCCTCTAGAAGCGGATCGGGTAGCGTGCCCGAACGGAATAGGTCGTTGAATGCCGCCAGGCCCTGTTGACGGTTCTGCTTCATCTGCACTTTTGCAGCATGGATGACATCGGCGGCTGCATCGATATGGAGTGGCGATTCGTTCATGGTGATTTCCTCCTATAGGGTCCAATGAAAGGTCATTCTGTCGCGCTTCCTTGCCAGCGCATCTTCGGAGATTGCCCGGCGGGTAGCCGGGCTTTCCGCTCTCTTGAGCCTGTCGTTTCTCATCGGCTCATCGATGCTCGAGTCGCCGGGTGCCATACGTTTTCTTGAGCCTCTTCGATAATCACGTCGCTGGCCTTCTCGCTGATCATGTACACGGCCGAGACAATGAAAAAGCCGGGTATTTTGGGAAACACGGACGCATCGACCACCCGTAGACCCCGGGCCCCGTGGACCCGGAATCGGCTGTCGACCACGGCCGCCGGATCCCCTGCAGGGCCCATCTTGCAGGTGCACGAGGCATGGTGCCCCCAAGCGTTATCCTTGACGAACTGACGGATTTTCTCGCGCGTATCGAAATGGCCTCCCGGCACGGCTTCCTCTTCGATAAACCCTTTGCATCATTCGTTGATGCGGCGGACGGTTTCCACCCCGGAGACCACCGATTCCAGATCGTCGCCCGAGTGATCCGAGCCTTCCTCGAAATAATGAAAATTGATATCTGGCCTGTCGCGAGGATCGGCGGAGCGCAGCGTCACCCGGCCCGCCGTATTGTTGATATGGCCCTTGAGGATGGCCCAGGTGAAAAAGTTCTTGTCTCTCACCACGGCTTTCGAATAGCCCGGAAAATAGCCCTTGAAATAGCCCAGCATGCCGAAAATGAATAGATCAGGATCCAGTCGCTCCGGAAAGGAACGCTTCATCAAGGCGATCACGCCGCCGTTGGTGGTATAGGGCCCCTTGCCCTGGAGCCATGCGAGAAATTGGCGATCGGGTTTTTGACCGCCTTCCGGCGCATGAAACACCATGTCCTTGAGGAGAGCGAATTCACTTTTAAAGCGCGAAACCACGCCCACCTCGTAGCGATCCTGCAGATTCTCGCCGACGCCAGCCAGATCGAGCTTGACCGGGATGCCGAAGCGTTCCAGCTCCGCTCTTGGGCCGATGCCCGACAACTTGAGCAGTTGCGGCGTATTGAATGCGCCTCCTGCCAGAATGACCTCCCGGCGGGCTGCAACGGTATGCTTGGAATAGAGCGCGTCCTCTCGGTAGCGCGGGTCGGCCTGATACAAATGCAGGCCGGCAAAATATTCGACGCCGGTGGCGCGGTTGTCCTCGTCCAGTATCACCCGCGTCACCAGCGCGTGGGTCTTGACCACCAGATTGTTCGAGCAAGCGCGTTGTACGCGCCGGATATAGTCCCGGCTGCCGGCCCGTTCCCCGCGGTACGTGGTGATGGGAATCACGCAAATACCTTCGGAACTCTGCTCGACCAGGCGCCAGTCGTTCGGATCGAAGCGGCTTCTGAGCCGCCCGATCACCCGCGTAATGGGCCGTCCCAGCGCGAAATAGGATTCCCTCAGCGCGGCTCTGACCAGGCGGCCCAAGGCCTTGTCATGCACGATCATGGATGGGTCGGCGACGGTCGTCGTCAGCCAGCCGCGAAAACCATGGCGACTCTCGGTTTCCGACGGATCGACATACTCGCAGCGTTCCAGCCGTTCGAAGTAACGGCGCATGTTTGCGCTGCGCCACGATACATCGCCGGTGAGATCGGCGATGTAATCCCAGTCGCTGTTTTGGGGATAGACGAAAATCATCGCGTTGTGCGCAGTGCAGCCACCTAGGGTGCCGGCCCGCGGATAGAGCACGCCGCCCCGCCCGGGCCGGAACTTTTCATCGCGCCGCTGGCGCTGTTCATCGGCATAGTGGCGCACAAAAAAGTCCCAGCGCAGCCGCTCGTCTTCCGATGCCTGGGCATGAAAAGCGGGGACACGATAGTTGTACGGCTCGTCGGCGCCGCCCGCTTCGAGCAGCAAGACCCGGAATCCGGCCAACGCCAGATTGGCGGCCAGGGGACCGCCCCCTGCCCCCGAGCCGACCACGATGTAGTCGAATGCTTCGCCTTCGCGAGGCGCACAACGGAGCGGTGCAAAAGGCCTCGGGGTAGTTGGCGGCTTGAGAAACGAAGCGCAGCCGGAAAACAGGGCGGCGAGACTCGGCAGGCAAGCCGCGCCGAACTGGACAAAACGGCGCC
>CADDZF010000017.1 GCA_902812445.1 Methylococcaceae bacterium
CGACTCGCTGCCAAGATGGCCCTGCATAATTTTTGCGTGTGGCTGAATCAGCAACTCGGCCGGCCCCGTTTGGCATTCGTCGATTTGATCGATTGGTAAACCCGGGATCACACCAAACGTTTAATAACCCGGCCCCTAAATAGGCCGGGTTAATAAAGGGTCAGGGATGCCCGGTGCGGCGCCAAGCCGCGTGAGCCAAGGCTGGGCGTGTACCGGCCTTGGCGATGGCCCGAAATACCAGGTAGGGTATTTCGGGCCGGAATAATATTGATCCATTCCGGTCCACCCAAACAATGCTTGTGATGCCTGCGCGGCTTCTGCTGATCGGCCTGTCGGCCCGCATGCTGGCGCAGTCGGCGATGCGCGCCGGCTGGCGTCCGTGCGTGGTGGATGTGTTCGCCGATGAGGATACCGGCGCGGCGGCGGTGTCCTGTCTTGCGGTGCCCTCCCGCGCGGGGCAGTTCGATCAGGCGGCTTTGCTCGCCACGGTGCGCAGGTTCGTTCCGCCAGGCGTCGGGGCCGCTCTGGTTTATGGCAGTGGGCTGGATAGCCAGCCTGATCTGCTCGAAGAACTGGCGGCCGGCCGGGTGCTTTACGGTAACCCTCCCTCGACTCTGCGGTTGATCCAACGGCCGCAACCCTTTTTTGCGCTGCTCGACAGCCTCGCGATCCCTTACCCCGACAGCCGCTTCGACCGGCCCGAACCTTGTGAAGGCTGGCTGCTCAAGTCGGCTTGCAGCGAAGGCGGCAAGGGTGTACGCTTGGCTCACTTTGATAGCTCGGCAGGCGTCTCCAGCTATTATCAGCGCCGCTTGCCGGGTGATGCTATGTCGGCCCTGTTTCTGGCGGACGGCCGGCGCGCCAAGGTCATCGGCTTCAATACGCAGTGGACGGTGTGCCAGTTGCCCGATCGGCCTTTTTTGTTCGCCGGCGCCATGAGTCAGGCCGAGCTCGATCAAAACCGGCGCAGCGAAGTAAGCCGGTACATCGAAAGACTGGTGGAGGCGGCATCATTACGAGGGTTGAACAGTCTGGACTTCATCCTGGATGGAGATCTGTGCCGCGTATTGGAGATCAATCCCCGACCGAGCGCGACGATGGCGCTGTATGATAAGGAGTTTGCTCGCGGCTTGCTCTATCACCACATCTTGGCCTGTCAGGGCGATCTGTATGGCGAGGGCGAACGGTGCAGCGCCTCGACCAGGCAGGCGTTCAAGGTGCTCTATGCAACGGACCACCTGCTCATCCCGCAGGCGCTGCCTTGGCCATCTTGGAGTGCCGACAGACCCCGTCCGGGAACGATCATCCGGGCGGGCGAACCTCTGTGCACCGTGAGGGGGAGCGGGGCGAGCAGCGTTTGCCTTAAGCGTCAAATCGCCGTGAGGGAAAGTGCAATTCTCAACGCACTGAAGCGCTGTAGAGCCGTAAACCCCGCCGCGAAAAGTTGCTCATAACGGTACACCCACTGCGCGAGAGAAGGACAACCATGCCAGCACCTGCCAGCGTAAACGCGTATAGTCTTCCCCTAGTCAAGTCATTGATCGCGCACGCGGACAAGCTCCGCGTCGCAATCGAGCGTCTGGACAACGGCGCCACGGTCATCGATGCCGGCATAAAGGCCGTGGGCGGTCTGGAAGCGGGCCGTCTGATCGGTGAAATCTGTCTGGGCGGGCTCGGCACGGTCAGCCTGACGCATAATCCCCGGTTCGGCGGCTGGCCACTTTCGGTGAACGTGCATACTGCCGACCCGGTGATCGCCTGCCTGGGCAGTCAGTATGCCGGCTGGAGCTTGTCTCACGGCGAAGGCAAAGCGGCCTTTTATGCCCTCGGTTCAGGACCTGCGCGCTCGCTGGCGGTCAAGCTCAAGGACGGTCGCGAGGAGCCGGTCGAGGACCTGTTCAAGGAACTCGCTTACCGAGATGATGCGAGCGAGACGTCCATCGTGCTGGAGGTAGACAAGATTCCGCCCATCGAGCTGATCGAAAAGATCGCCCGCAGTTGCCGGGTCGAGCCGTCCAGTCTCACCGTCATTCTGACTCCGACGAGCAGTCTCGCGGGCGGCATGCAGGTCGCGTGCCGCGTGCTGGAAGTGGCTCTGCACAAGGCGCACGTCCTGCATTTCCCGCTGGAGCGCATCATCGACGGCAGCGGCGCCGCACCGGTGCCACCGCCGGCGCCCAAATTTGTCGATGCGATGGGGCGCACCAACGACGCCATTCTATTTGGCGGCGCGGTACACCTTTTCGTGGGTGGGGGCGATGAGGCGGCCGAGCAGCTGGCCAACGAACTGCCGAGCTCGGTGTCGCGGGATTACGGCAAGCCGTTCGCGCAGGTATTCAAGGAATATCAGTACGATTTCTTTAAGGTCGACCCCATGCTGTTCAGTCCGGCCAAGGTGATCGTGACCGCCGTCGAATCGGGGCGCAGCTTCCACGCCGGGAGCCTGGACGAGGAGCTGCTGGAACGCTCGTTCGGAGCATGAGCTCGATGCCCTGCATCGCCGTCATCACCGACGATCCCGGCTGGCATGGCGCGCGGCTGCTGCGCGCGTTTGCCGCGCGCGGCTGCTGCGGCCGGTACGTCTCGCTCACCGCCTGCTGCTTGAATCTGGACACGGGCGGCGTGCCCGTCGGCGTTCCGGGGTTTAGCGGGGAATTGCCGGATGGCGTATTCGTGCGCGGCGTGCCCGGCGGTACGCTGGACGAGGTGATTTTCCACCTCGATATCCTGCACGCTCTGCGTCTGGCGGGCGTACCCGTCTACAACGACGCTCGCGCCATCGAGCGCACGGTCGATAAAGGCATGACCAGCTTCCTGCTGCGCCAGGCAGGGATCCCGACGCCTGCGACCTGGGTGTGCACACAGCGGGAACAGGCGTTCGCCATCGCCACACGCGAATTGCACGCCGGCCATCGGCTGGTGTCTAAGCCGCTGTTCGGCTCCCAGGGCGCAGGCTTGCAGTGCTACGCAAAGCCGGACGATTTGATGATGCTCGAGCCTTGCAACGGCGTTTATTACCTGCAGCACTTCATCGACTGCGGTGATGCCTCGCACGATTTCCGCGTGTTCGTGATCAACGGCCAGGCAGTCGCTGCCATGCGTCGCTCGGGTCTCACCTGGCTGAACAACGTCGCCCAGGGCGCGCAGTGCGAGACCGTGAGGCTGGACAAGTTTTTGTGCGGCCTGGCTGAAAGTGCCGTGCGGGCGCTCGATATGCACTATGCGGGCGTCGACATCATCCGCCATGCCGAGGGCCGTTACAGCGTCATTGAAGTCAACAGCGTGCCGGCCTGGAAGGGCCTGCAGAGCGTTTGTGAGGTGGATGTGGCCGAGCTTCTGGCGGAGGATTTTCTCGGGCTGTGCCAGGCGCCCGCTCGCCTTGAGGTCGCGGGCTGATGGGCGCTGCGTTCGATCAGCGGCTACAAGATGCCTATGTTGCCGCCTGCGAATTGGAGCTGCGAGCGTTCAAGCCCGGCAATGTCAGCATCTATTCCGAAGGTCACGGCATGACGGTCGAGGACTTCAGGCACAGCGCCCGAGTCAGCGCGCCGTATCTAGCCGATGGCCGCCTGAGTCTTGGGGAACGAATTTATTATGCGATTCGGGCGACGCGGGACGCGGTGGGCTGCAACACTAACCTGGGAATCGTTCTCCTGTGCGCGCCTTTGCTGCAGGCAGCGCAGTCCGAGCCGGGGGAACATGGCTTAAAGGAATGCCTGCAGGCTGTCCTCAACGGCACCACTCGGACCGATGCGGAATGGGTTTACAGAGCCATTCGTCTGGCCGCGCCGGGCGGTCTCGGCCGATCGCCGGTGGAGGACGTTCATCGGCCGCCGCAGGTCAGCCTGGGTGAAGCCATGCGCCTCGCCAGTCGGAGGGATCGCATCGCCTTTCAATACGGCAATGGCTATGCAGATATTTTTGAATTCGCGATTCCAAGGTATCATAGCGCACTGTCGCGCTGGGGTGATCCGCAGTGGGCGGCGGTGGCGGTCTATGTGGGATTGCTCGGCCGAATTCCAGACAGCCATATCACGCGCAAATTCGGCGAGCGCTTCACGGGTCTCGTGGCTACGAGGATGGCTGCTCTCGATCAGGCGCTGGCGACGTCGGCCCGGCCTGGACAGGCAATGCAGCTTCTAAAGGATGTGGATGCGGAGTTCAAGTCGGTCGGAATCAATCCGGGTACCACGGCTGATCTGACGGTAACATCGCTGTTGATCGTAGACCTAGAGGCGCTGCGTCGTTGCCCTGGCAAAGAAAGGCGGGCTTTTTTTCGTCTCGAGGCCGAGCCGTTGCCATGACAGGGACATTTGTTTTTGTTCTTGATGGGAGATGGCAATGTCGTTAATTAAAAAGTTTTTTTCTTTTTTTACAGCAGAGGAAATAGAAATGGGGAAAATAGATAAATTTTTAGTGGGCGAGGCTCTGGTTGGGGAAGGTAATGAAATTGCGCATATCGATCTCATCATGGGCCCGCGCGGCAGTGCTGTCGAGCATGCGTTCGCCAACGCCCTGACCAACAACAAAGATGGCTTTACGACGCTATTGGCCGTCGTTGCACCCAACCTGATGTGCAAACCGAATACCATCCTGTTCAATAAAGTCACCATCAAGAATGGCAAACAGGCTACCCAGATGTTTGGACCTGCTCAGCGCGGTGTCGCAACTGCGGTGACTGATTGTGTCGAGGACGGCACCATCCCGGCCGACGAAGCCGATGATATCTTCATCTGCGTCGGGGTCTTCATCCACTGGCTGGCTGAAGATGATGCGAAGATCCAGGATTACAACTACGAAGCGACCAAGCAGGCGATCAAGAGCGCCGTCGCCGGCACGCCGAAAGCGCGCGACGTGGTCGCCCACAAAACTACCCCGCACCCTTTTGCCGCACACCAATAACCGGCCGGTTTCATGCGTTGCCCCAAACGGGCAACGCTTTTGGGCCGCTACGATTTCCCCCGCTGATCGATTGATCCGCGCATTCCCCTAACGACCCGCCTTCCGCGCTCCCGTTGCCGCCCTCAGCCATAACCGGATAGCGCGTCCCGGTCGAGCGATCCCGAGTGCAGGGCGCTGGCCACGAGCACCGCCTTGATGCCCATGCGATCCAGTCGTTCGATATCCTGCTGATGGCGTATGCCGCCGGCTGCGATAAAGAACGCCTCCGGCCAGCGTCGGGAAAAGCGTCCGAGCCGCTCGAAATCAGGACCTCCGGAACCTCCCACGCAGGCCAGACTCATGATGATGATTTTTTCTGGCCATAGCCCGGCGTCCTCGCCGAGAACCGCGGGCCCGAGCAGTCGCTGGTTAAAAAAGTCCAGTGAGAGTATGTGCCCGTGCGCGGCGACATCCCGCAGCAACGGCAAGGTCTTCGGGCTGAGCGATTCGCTGCCGATCACACTGATCGCCCTGTCCCTCTGTACGGCGGGCAGGCGATCGCGCGGCAAGCCTTGGTCTATCCAGAATGTGATAGCCGGATAGGCGCGCCGCAAGTCATCGATGAGCGGGTGATTGCACCTTTTCTGCATCAGCGCGTCGAGGTCGGCGATATACAAGGTTTGGAAAGGATAGACGCCTAACAAGGCATCGATGACGGCTCGCGGTTCACTGCGCTTGCAAAGTCGACTATGGACGGGTTTATATTGGCTTCGGCGTCCCTTTTTGGCGTGCACGACGCGCGCGTGCATCAAGTCGATGGCAGGTATAATTTCCATGGTGATGGCTTGAAGTTATTGGTATTGGAATATATTACTGGAGGCGGGATGCTGGCTGAACCGGCGCCTCGCTCGCTGGCGCTTGAAGGCGATTTGATGGTAAGCGCGCTGCTCGATGATCTGCTCGCTGTGCCGGGCATCGAGCTGCTTGCGCTGCGGGACGCCCGTTTAGCTCGCCCGCCTCTGCAGCAGGCGACGACACCCATGCACTGGGTGAACCTCGCAACAAGCGATAATTTTAACCTTGTCTGGCAAGCGCAGCTTGCCGCGTCTGATGCCGCCTGGCCTATCGCGCCCGAGAGTGGCGGCGTGCTGGAGCATCTTTGCCAGGACGTGCTCGATGCGGGAAAAAGCCTGCCGAGTAGCCCGCCCGCCGCCGTCCGCCTAGCCGCCAGTAAGTCGGCCACCGCCGAGCACTTGGCAAGGCGCGGCATCGCGGTCGTCCCGACTTATCCCCTGGCCTGGCCGGGCGCTTGGCCCTTACCCTGCGTGGTTAAGCCGGATCAGGGCGCGGGCTGCGGCGATACGAGAATCCTTCGCACACGGGTGGCGTTAGAAAAAGCCCGCAGCGTGCTTCGAGCGCGCGACTATGTCGTGCAACCCCTCGTGGAAGGCGAAGCCTTGAGTCTCTCCATCCTGTTCCATGCAGGCGAAGCACGCCTTCTCAGCTGCAACCGCCAATACGTCGTCGAATCGGGCGGCAGGTTCATCTTCAAAGGCTGTCTGGTCAACGCCTTCGTGGATGCGCACGGCATTTACCAAGCCCTCGCGAATCGGATCGCCCAAGCAGTGCCGGGGCTCTGGGGCTATGCCGGAATCGATCTGATGCTCACCGAGCAGGGCCCTGTGGTGCTTGAGATCAATCCTCGACTGACCACTTGCTATGCCGGCCTGCGCAAAGCGCTGGGCGTTAATCCGGCCAGTTGTGTGCTGGCCTTGCTACAAGGTGAAAAACTCGGCGAACCCCTTGACTGGAAAGACAGCACGGCCGTCGAGATTGATCTGGAGGCGCTCGATGTCCATTCCTGAGCCCGTTTCCCAGATCGTCGGCTGGGATATCGGCGGCGCCCACCTCAAGGCCGCCGTGATCGATCGTTCGGGCCAAACGCTCCACGTGATCCAGCGGCCGTGTCCGCTCTGGCGGGGCCTGGACTGCTTGCGTACCGCGCTGGCCGAAGTCTTACAGGCGCTGGAGGCCTCCGACGACCGGCGGCATGCGATTACCATGACCGGTGAACTGGTCGATCTCTTCAGCACTCGGCGCGAAGGCGTCCTCAGCCTCATCGGGATTATGCGCGAGCACCTGCCGAAAAACAGCCTGCTGATTTTCGCCGGCCGCGCCGGCTTTCTCGCACCGGATGCACTGGGGCCTGACGACATTCTGAGTATCGCCTCGGCCAACTGGCTGGCTACCGGCGCTTTCGCCGCGACGCGTATCGCTTCCGCGCTGCTGATCGATATTGGCAGCACGACCACGGACCTATTGCTAATTCATGGCAATCAGGTTAAAACTTTCGGCCATACCGATTACGATCGCCTGCGTTACGGTGAATTGGTCTACACCGGCATCGCCCGCACGCCTGTCATCGCGATTACCGAGCGGGTGCCATTCGAAGGCGAATGGCTGAGTCTAATGAGCGAATATTTTGCCTTGAGCGCCGATGTCTACCGTTTGTGCGGAGAGTTGCCCGAGTATGCTGATCAAATGCCTGCCGCCGACGGCGGTGAAAAGACCCTGATGGCCAGCGCCGGACGGCTCGCGCGCATGCTCGGCCGCGATGCTGACACGGCTGAGCTCGAGCACTGGCGGGAGGTCGCGCGCTTTATTCGTGAGCGCCAGATGCATAAAATTTGGTTTGCCTGCCAGCGACAATTGTCACGCCGCGCGCTGCCGGCCGCTGCGCCGCTAATCGGCGCCGGCGTCGGGCGATTTCTGGTGAAGGAGCTGGCCACGAGGCTCGGCCGTCCTTATCTCGACTTTCTTGCGCTGTTCCCGGGGCAAGAGCCCCGGGATACCCTCCCAATTGCAGATTGCGCGCCCGCAGTAGCCGTTGCATTTCTAGCGAGACAGGCACTATGGCCGAGCTGATGCCGATGGTTCATGAGTTACCGTATTTCGAGGACAGCGCAGCGCTTTTTCTGCCGTGGGCGGAACGCCGCTGGGCGGTATTTCTCGACAGCGGGTTTCCGCGCAGCCGCCAGGGCCGCTACGATATTCTGGCCGCGGAGCCTTGGCAGACGCTCATCACCCGCGGCGGCATGACCGAAATCCGTGCCGACGGTGGGATACGCCTCTCTCCGCAAGATCCGTTCAGCCTAATCCGACAACAACTCGGGCCAGTTGCGCCCGGCGTGCCGGGTCTTCCGTTCTGCGGCGGCGCCATCGGCTATTTCGGTTATGACCTGGCGCGGCGTCTGGAAAAGCTGCCGGCTGTCGCCAGCGATCTGGAAAATGTTCCCGAAATGATTATCGGCATTTACGACTGGGCGGTCGTGGTCGATCACCAAGAGCGGCGCAGTTGGCTGGTGGGTCAGGGGCGGGATCCGAAAACCCGCCAGCGCTGGCCGCATTTGATGAGCTGTTTCAGCCAGATACAGATCATCGGCTGGCAGCGCTCTGATTTTTACGTCCAGGGCCCGGTGGAGTCCAATATGGCGCTGGGGGATTACGCCCGCGCTTTCACGCGCATTCAGCACTACATCCGCGAGGGCGATTGCTATCAGGTCAACCTGGCGCAGCGCTTCTCCGCCTTTTGCCAGGGCAGTCTGTGGGCGGCTTATCAGCGGCTGCGCCAGATCAACCCGGCGCCGTTCAGCGCTTTTCTCAATTTTCCGCAGGTGCAGGCGCTGAGCTCTTCACCTGAGCGCTTTCTCAAAGTCACCGGCGGCGCCATCGAGACCAAGCCGATTAAGGGCACCCGCCCGCGTTCGCCCGATCCGGCGGAAGACCGCGCGCAGATCGCGGCGCTCGTCAAAAGTGCCAAAGACCGCGCGGAGAATCTGATGATCGTCGACCTTTTGCGCAACGACCTCGGCAAGACCTGCAGGCCGGGCTCGGTGCGCGTGCCGAAGCTGTTCGAGATCGAAACTTACGCGACGGTGCACCATTTGGTCAGCACCGTGTGCGGTGAGCTGGCGGCGGACCAGCACGCGCTCGATCTCTTGCGCGGCTGCTTTCCGGGCGGTTCGATCACCGGCGCGCCGAAGATCCGCGCCATGGCGATCATCGAGGAACTGGAACCACACCGACGCGGCCTCTATTGCGGCTCGATCGGTTACATCGGCTTTAATGGCAATATGGACAGCAATATCGCCATCCGCACGCTGGTTCACTCCGACAATTGCATCCGCTTCTGGGCCGGCGGCGGCATCATCGCCGATTCGGAGGTGCACCAGGAATATAAGGAATGCCTGGATAAGGCCATGGCGCTGCTAAACCTCCTGGAAGAATTCAGCGTGAAAACGACGGTCGACCATGTGGGTGGTTAAGCTAGGCGGCAGCCTGGCGCATTCGCCGGCACTCCTCAACTGGCTGGAAACGCTGGCGAGCCTGGATATCCCTATCGTCATCGTGCCCGGGGGCGGGCCGTTCGCCGATGAGGTGAGGCGCGCGCAGACACGCTGGCGGTTTAGCGATGAAGCGGCGCACCGTATGGCCATTCTGGCCATGCGGCAGTACGGCCTAATGCTGGCCGATCTTCGTCCCGCTCTGGCGGCGACGGAATTGGACGCTATCGCCGATGCTCTCTTGCAGGGAGCGACGCCCGTTTGGCTGCCTGCGATCGAATCGCTCTCCGCTGCCGGCATTGCCGCCTCCTGGGATGTCACGTCGGATAGTCTGGCTGCCTGGCTGGCCGGACGCTTGGGCGCCGCACATCTGGCGCTGGTTAAATCGGTAGCCGCCCCAGCGCTGAGGATTTCTTGCGCCGAGCTGGTCGCCCAAGGCATCATCGATCGGGCGTTCAGCCGGTTCGCTGAACCGGCCCGGTTTCAGATCTGGCTATACAGCCGAGACGAGCACCAGCGCTTTGCGACAACAGCGAGCCACTGCGCTGAGTCTGCGCGACGGTCGAGCGCGTCTGCTTTAGCGGTTTGACCGTCACTCCATTCGCGCAGCTCTTGATCCCATTCTCGCCAAGGCGGTGGGGTCCAACACCGTCTGAAACCGTCGTTTATCGCCCGCCGTGCTTTCTCAAGCTCGATTTGAGAGGAGGGCTACAAACCATTAAACTGCACGCTTTTAGACCGCTCTTAGTATCCGTGCCCAGATGAAACTCAAGGCCAAGCCGGTAGTCAATAACGTGGTTCATACCCGCATCCCCAGCCGCTACGGGGCGTTTGTGCTTTATTACTACACCAACTCCCTGGATAACAAGGAACATATTGCGCTGGTAAAAGGTAACGTGAGGGATGCCACCGGTGTGCTCGTGCGAATCCATTCTGAATGCCTGACAGGCGACGTGCTGGGTTCGAGCCGCTGCGACTGCGGCGATCAATTGCAGTTGTCCCTAAGCGCAATCGGTCAGGTCGAGTGCGGCATTTTCATCTATCTGCGCCAGGAAGGGCGCGGCATCGGACTGCTGCAGAAGCTGAAAGCGTATAACCTGCAGGATCAAGGGCTGGATACGGTGGAAGCGAACCTTCACTTGGGCCATCGCGCCGATGAGCGCGATTATCGTCTGGCCGTATTGATCCTGCAGGATCTTGGCGTGCGTAGCGTCCGCCTGATGACCAACAACCCGCAGAAAATCGCTGAATTGACCGATCTTGGCATTGCGATCGAGGAACGCATTCCCCTCGAAATCGACTACACCGAGGACAATAAGCGTTACTTGCGGGTGAAGGCCGAGAAAATGGCGCACCTGCTGTCTCTGCTCGATGGTCCGCCCAAAGCCGACGAGATGGCTTTCATCCTGCCATTTATCGAGCTGTTGAAGGAACACCGCGCGCGCGATGGGCGCAGGCCTTTCGTTACCTTGAGCTATGCGCAGAGCCTCGACGGCAGCATCGCCGTCCAATCCAGCAAGTCGTTCCCGCTGAGCTGCGAAAAATCGCTGGAACTCACTCACCTGCTGCGAAGCCGCCACGATGCGCTATTGGTTGGAGTGAATACCGTGATCAGCGACGATCCCCAGCTCAATGTACGTTACGCCGAGGGCGCAAGCCCGCAACCCGTGATTCTGGACAGCTTCCTGAATTTTCCGGAAGGCTCGAGATTGCTGAACGACGGTTGCCGACCGCCCATCATCCTGACCACCGATCAGGCGCCGGAGGAAAATCGGCGGCGGCTGATCGACCAAGGCGCGCGCATTTTTACCGTGCGCAAGACGCCTGAAGGACGCGTCGATCTGGCGGCGGCGCTCGATCTGCTGAACGCTCTCAAGCTGTCCACGGTGATGGTGGAGGGGGGCGCCAAAATCATCACCGAGTTCCTCAAGGCTCGGCTGGTGGACTACTGCATCATCACGATCGTGCCGCAGATCATCGGCGGCGTGAGGGCGGTAGAGGACCTGGCCGACACTCCGCAATTGCCGCTGCTTTCGATCACCGGCTGTCGTTATCATGCGCTCGATACCGATATTATCGCTTTCGGTCCGCTCTCGTGGGGTTAGACCGGGCGCTCGCCGTCTATCACGTCGCGCCCGGGAAAGTGGCGCTCCGGGAGCGCGCGCTAGCCTTGGTTGGCGACGATCAGATTGTCGTGAAGAGCTGTTGCTCCGCCATCAGCCCGGGCACGGAGTCGCTGATCTTTAGGGGCAAGGCGCCGTCCAATCTCCCGCAGGATGAGAGTATTGCAACGCTGCAAGGAGGCTTCATTTATCCATTCAGCTACGGCTACGCTCTGGCAGGTGAAGTCATTGAAGTCGGCGCCGGCATCGACCGTAATTGGCTAGGCCGCAAGGTTCTCGCATTTCACCCGCATCAGGATTACGCGATCGTGCCGGTGCGGGATTGTCTGATCATCCCGGAGGGCGTCTCTCCACGCGCCGCCGTGTTTTTGCCGAGCATGGAATCGGCGCTGAACTTCGTCATGGACGCGCGCCCGGTGGTCGGGGAGAACGTCATGGTATTCGGCCAGGGCGTTGTGGGCCTTCTGACCACGGCCATCCTCTCCCGTTTTCCATTGGCGCGGTTGATTACCGCCGACAGGCTCGCTTTCCGGCGCGCCCGCTCACTCGACATGGGTGCCGGGGAGTCGCTGGACACCAGCGACCGATGCATTTTCGAGGCGCTGCGAAAACGCTTATTCGACGATGGCGCGAGCGCTGGCCTCGATCTGGCCGTTGAGTTATCCGGCAACATGCATGCACTCAATCAGGCGATCGAGCTCACCGGCTTTGCCGGACGCATCCTCATTGGATCGTGGTATGGCGCGGATAGTCAGCCGCTCGATCTGGGCGGTTGGTTCCATCGCCGCCGCATCGCGCTCATTTCCAGCCAGGTGAGCACGATCGCTCCCGAACTCTCCGGCCGCTGGGACAAGAGCCGGCGCTTCGCGCAAGCCTGGGAATGGATCCGGCGCATCGACCCGGAACGCTTGATCACCCACGCGTTCCCCGCGGCCGAGTGCCAGCAGGCGTTCGAACGCGTCAGTGAAAAAACCGCCAATGTCGTGCAGGCGGTCTTTGAATATCCCTAAACCCAATCGATCAAATCCAGGACCGTCTTCTCATGTACCAGCTAGCTATCGCGCGCGATTTCATCGCTCAGCATTACTTGATCGGCGGCGACTTCGGAGCGGAAAACCTGAAACACAGCCATCATTACCGGGTTGAAATCCTTATCGGCGGCGAAGCACTTGACCCGCACGGTTATCTGATCGATATCGTGCACCTCGAACGGGCGCTCAATGAAACCATCGATGCCTTCCGCGAGCGCACCCTCAACGAGCTGGAGCCGTTTCACGCGCTCAATCCGAGCCTGGAACATTTCGCCCGGATCTTCTGCGAGATGCTGCGCGGCAAACTGCCGCTCGACGGCAAGTCGCTTGCGGTCAAGCTATGGGAAAATGCCGACGATTGGGCATCCTACGCCCGCTGATCCTGCCGCAGCGGCAAGGCCCCAGACGGGCTGGGGATTGCGGCTGTAGCCATGAGCCTGGCCTTCAGCGATTATCTCGACGCCAAGTTCGAGCTGGACGAGCGCAGCTTCAACGCGGATGTGCGCGGCGCGCTGATCTTGCGGCTGGGAGCGAAGGCCAGCCTCAACTGTCTGGATGTGGGAATGGGCACCGGCGCGGGCTTGCCTCGCCTGCTCAACGACTGCACCGCTTCCCTAACAATCACGGGGTTGGACATCCGTGCCGAGCTAGTGGAGTCGGCCCGGCAAAATTTCGCACAATGCCTGCACGAGCTGAATTTTCACCCCCGGCAGAGGCAAGCGTACAAGATCGACGGTAGACGCGGTGAGCGCGTGGTTACTGCCGATTTCCTCTGCACCTCACTACAGGCATTCGATCCACCCCTGCCGATTGCGTATGACCTGATCACTGCGCACGCATTCATGGACCTCGTGCCGCTCGCTCCGGCGATCGACTGTTTCGCCCGCTGGCTAGCGCCGGGTGGCCTGTTCTACGCCACCCTCAACTACGACGGCGGCACTACGCTGTTTCCCGCCTATGCGGATGGCCGGTTTGAGAGCGAGTTGCTGGCGGTCTATGACGCCTCGATGGACAGTCGGCGGGTCGACGGCGCGGCGACTGGGGGTAGCCGGTGCGGACTGCGAATGCACACGGCACTGCAGGCGGCCGGATTCGACATCATCGCTTATGGTAGTTCGGACTGGAATCTCACGCCGCTGCACGGCGCTTATCGCAATCGGGATGCGGTCTGTCTGCGCGCCCTGCTGGACCTGCTCGGCGGCGAAGGCGAAAGGAGCGCCGGCATCGATGCAAGGGCGTTGGCGGCCTGGCGCGATAGCCGGTTACGGCAGCTGGAAGCCAACTCCTTAGGACTTATCATTCATCAAGTGGACATCCTTGCGGCGAGCCCCGAGCCCCGAGCCCGGCCCTTGAGTAGGCCGAGTTAATAAAGGGGCAGGGAGCCGAAAGCGCAGCGCCAAGCCGCGTGAGCCAAGGCCGGGCGTGTAGCGGCCTTACCGATGGACCGAACTACCAGGAGGGTATTTTCGGGCCGGAATAATAGTGCTAACTACCGCGCCGGATTCGGGTATTTCCGTTCCCGTGGGGAAGATAGATCAACCTCGCCGAAACCGCCTCTCAGATTGCAATCATCCGGGCCAGGACCACGGACTTACCGGGCTCAAATCGGCAAGCCCGCCGCAACATCCGGTCGCTTCGCCGAATCAGGCGCCTTGCTGCCTTATCGCCTTGGCCAATGGATTCAGCGGTCGCATGGCCGCTTCATCATCCTTGATTTCCATCTCGTTAACCAGCGCATCCAGGTCTTGGGCAAGCGACTGGAGTACCGCGTCCGGCAAACGGAACAGCGCGTGTTGCAACAGTCCCTGCGCCGGCGAAGGTGCCCGTTCGATCAATTCGATTCCTTCCGGCGTAAGACTCAACGTCACGACTCGCCGGTCTTCACGCACTCGCTCTCGTTTGATCAGGCCTCTCCTGGCCAGCTTATCCAGCAGATTACTGGCTGTGGAATGGTGAATCGACATGGCGTTGGCGAGCTCAGAAACCCTGAGCCCCGGTTTCCTGGATAACTCCCACAGCGCCCAGAGCTGGGCACTGGTCACGCCGCAGCGGGTCTCGACCCACTGCGAATGTTGCTGGACCGCCTTGAACACCATGCGGAACCGTTTAAGCACCTCGTACGGCCACCCTTCTGTAGCGTCCGTATCGTGCGCTTGCGAAGAACGTTTTTTTCCAGCATCACGTTTCATTGCCGATATCACCCCCGAACACGATGAGTCTATTCTGGCCCAGACAGCCCAGATAGGCAGGCGATTTTGCACAGCCGTCCACAGTGGGCGGCCCCAGTAAAGTCCGCCATCCTCTTTGATAAATGGGTTTCTGAGGGGCCATCGTCCATGTAAAATAGTTTGTGCAAACATTGTTTGCATCCCTATTTTATCAAAAATAAAATGCCATCCATGCCACGACGAGAAGAGCGAAGCTATCAAGACGAATGAGGCAAGAGGTGAACGCGACCGGTCATTGCTTCCCAGCCGTCAGCGTCATCGTTTGATGGCGCAAGCCACAGTGCTGGGGCTGCTGACGGGCGCCGTGGCGGTTGGTTTTCATCTCTCCCTGGATTACGGAGAAACACTCCGCAATCGGATCATCGATCTGACCCACCAACGAACCACCACCGGCGGACCCTGGATTATCCTGGGTCTGGCCATGATGGCTGTGATCCTTGCCGCCGGGCTCGTCATCCGATTTTGCCCGGAGGCCTCCGGCAGCGGCATGCCGCATTTGAAGGCCGTGCTCCAAGGGCGCCGACCTTTTCGCTGGTTGAAGGTGCTGGTGGTCAAATTTCTCAGTACGGTCGTCGCCGTCACCGGCGGCTTGGTGCTCGGGCGCGGTGGACCCAGCGTGCACATGGGTGGTGCGATCGGGCAAGGGGTGGCGAATTTATGGCCGGGCAGGGTATTGCAAGACCGTTCGATCTTGGTGGCGGCCGGCGGCGGTGCAGGACTAGCCGCCGCCTTCAACGCCCCCTTGGCCGGCCTGGTGTTCGTCCTGGAGGAACTGGAATGGCGATGTGCCTCGCTGGAATTCTTTACCGCTGCCATCGCCTGCCTCGCCGCCGATATGGTCTGCCGAGCGGTACTGGGGCAGTATCCGACCTTCCATCTAACCTTTGTCGAAGCGCCACCGTTGAACGTTCTGATTGCCTTCGTGCCGTTAGGCATTCTGTCTGCGGTTCTCGGTGGAGTGTTCAATCGGACATTGCTGTCGGCGCAAAGACTCATTGTTCTATCGTTCTGGCCCAAGCTTGGCTGGTGGATGGTCCTGGCTTCGCTGGTGGCGATTGTCGGTTGGCTGGCACCGCTGCTGTTGGGCAGTGGAGAGCACTTCGTCGACGGCGTTCTCCAAGGCCAGCGGCTCGCGCTACCGACGGCCGCGCTGTTTTTTATAATTCGATTTGGTTTGACGATCGCCAGTTCCAGCTCCGGTGCGGCCGGCGGAATCTTTATCCCCGTCCTTGTGCTGGGCGCCCTTCTGGGATGGTGTGTGGGCGAGACCACGCAACGGCTATTTCCCGGGTTTAACATCGATTCGAGCCTGTTTGCTGTCGTGGGCATGGCCGCCTACTTTACCGCAGTGGTTCATGCACCGCTGACGGGTATCGTGTTGATCATCGAGCTGACTGGCAACTATGCGTTGGTGTTGCCCTTGTTCATTGCCTGTTTCTCAACCCTCCTGATTGCCGACTGGCTGGGAAACCTGCCGGTCTATGAAGCATCGGTGGGCAACGATTTGCGAAAGGACCGGTTTAGCAGACTAACCCGATAAAGCCACTATCCGGACTGCTTTGGAATGCCTTACCCATGAGGTCGTTATGGAAACTGATCGCTCCGAGCTCTTTTTCATCGCTTTCGTGGCTGCGCTCGCGCCCTTGCTGGCCGAGATACCGGCGCGCTTTCGCGTGCCGGTGGTGGTGGTCGAACTCCTGCTGGGCATCCTAATCGGTCCTCATCTTCTCGACCTGGCCTCTCCCGATGGCTTAGTGGGAATGCTGGGAGAGCTCGGTCTGACGTTCCTGCTGTTCATGGTTGGGCTGGAGATCGATCTCGGAAAACTCCAGGGACGGCCATTGACGCTCGCCGTAGGGGGATGGTTTGTCTCCTTGGCTGTCGCTATGGTCAGTATGTTTATCGTGCACTCGATCGGGCTCATTCGGGGATCGCCCATACTGGCGGCCGTTGCCTTGTCGACCACTGCGCTTGGAGTGCTGGCGCCCATTCTGCGGGACGAGGGGGTGCTGGACTCCGACTTCGGCAAACAGATTCTCGCCGCCGCGGCAATGGGGGAATTCGGTCCATTGGTTGTCATTTCCCTGCTTCTGATTCCGGCACATGGAACCGTGATCCATACGTTGTTCATGGCCATCTTTATCGCGGCGGCGCTCCTCGCCGCCTACATGGCCATCCGCGTCCGCTCTTCGAAACTGATCGATGCACTCGCGCATACGCTGCAAAGCACGGGACAATTGCCGGTGCGCATTTGCATCGCGCTCCAGGCCTTGCTGGTGGCTCTGGCGGCCACGTTCGGTCTCAACGTGGTGATCGGCGCGTTTGCGGCGGGCATGGTGATGGGGTTGGCCAGCCAAGGCGAGGGCGGCATGCTGCTGCGCCAGAAGCTGGACGCGATTGGTTACGGATTCCTGATTCCCGTCTTTTTCATCGTCGTCGGCATGCGATTCGATGTCAGCGCCCTGTGGGCGAGCCCGCTGGTGCCGGTTCAAATCATCTCCTTATTGGGCCTGCTGGTCCTGGTTCGAGGCGCGCCGGCGCCGCTCTATCGGCAAGAGTTGGCGGCGGCGGATAAACTGCCCTTCGCCCTGTATTCCGCCACCGGCCTGCCCTTGATCGTGGTCATCACCGAGATCGGCGTCTCGTCAGGGCTCATGGCTCCGGAGCGGGCCGCGGTGCTGGTCAGTGCGGCCATGATTTCCGTTTTGGCATTTCCGATCCTTGCCGGAAGAGCGAGGAAACGCCACCTTATTCAATTCGAACCGTCGAGTCCTCAAGACCTCGCCAAAGCAACCCAAAAGGAGAGCAAATCGTGATTGGGCCGCTCCCCAAGGTGGCCAATAGAAACAAAACGCGGGTCCCCGAGCGGGTGCCGCGACCCCACTTTTGGGCCATGACCCGGGCTTGGCCGGGGACTTCGCGCCTTCTGGGCCGGCCTCATAACGAATAGAGATCCAGTGCGCCACTAAAACGCGCTCTGTATTGCTCGATCCGCGATAGATCTTTGGATTCTGCCAGATGCTCTATCTCGGGGGCGTAGTTGATGAGATTAAGCGCCTTTATGGCGGGTGCGACCTCGATCAGCTTTTTTCCTCGCACTCCATAGCCGTCTAGGAACTCCTGCTTCTCATCGATCGACAGATCGTGAAGCGCCAGGGACAATTCCCAGCAGGGCGCCAAATTCGATACACAGTTTTCCCAGTCGATGATGGCGGTGATCTGGCCATCCTCGTCTACCATCACGTTTTTCAACCGCATATCGCCGTGGTTCAGCGCCGGTTTCAAAGGTGAGCTCGCCATCCCCTCGAGGATCGCGCGCAGCGTTTTGATCCCCTGCGGGGCAAGCATTCGGTGCTTTTCAAGCAGCAGCAGTCGCGCTTCCAGCTTCAGTTCCTTGTAGAGGAAATCGCCCCAGGTCTCGTTGCGCGAAAGCTGATTGTTCGACCAGTCGAACGTGCTGCCGAAGCCGGTGGTGGGGATGGCGTTAATGAGCGCCGCATAGCGGCCCATCTCGCGCAGGATCTGCAGCCGGTTCGGATGCAAGCTGGCTTCCTTGCCGCTCACTCGTCGCGAAACCATATACGGGTACGGGATGACTTCGTTCCCCACCTCGAGGACTTCGGGCACCGGCACCCCGCTCTCGCGCGCCCGCGCCATAGCCCACTGTTCCTTGATGTAGGCGTTGATTTTCGTCGGCGCCGGACAAATCCGAATGACGAAATCGCCTTCGCCATGGCTGACTAAGAAGACGCAATTGCTGAGACCGCTTGCCCGGTGCACGATGCGTCTGGGTTTTTGGCCGAAATGATAGGTGATGATGCGCCGCGCCATGGCCCTCGCCTCACGGACGTCACCTGCTGATGGTTCCTCCGCCATGACCATTACCTGAACGCTCGCTGCAGCTCCGCCAACCGAAACAACAGATGACCCAACTCGAATGAGCTTTTGATCTTGATCGTCTGCAGCAAACCCTTGAATTCGAGATCGGCATTGCCGACGATCACGGCGAGCCCAACTGCGCTCAGGAAGCAGTCCAGCTCGGCATCACCCGCTCCTACGGAGTGGGCCAATTCGACGCCGAGCGTTTCGGCGATCCTTTGTGCGCCGAACCGCTTATCGACGCCCTTGCGGGTAAAAAAGTTGCTTCGCTTCGTGTGCTGATAAGCCATCAGTTTGTCCTCCGCCTCATCGATAAGGAGAAAGATCAAGCAAATATCTTCGGCGATCAGCTGATCTCTCAGCTTGGCGAATTCGACCGCGGTGACCGAGGAAGCGCTCACGTATTTTTCCTTGACCGGCAAGATATTCTCGGCGACCGGTGTCCAGATCACTTCGCCGATGCGCCAGTCGCGGGGATAGTAGAAAACGAGAATATTCTTGATGCCACCGTCGATGAGGCCCCGCACCCCTTGCAAAACCTCGTCAATCTCCTCAACCGTGAGCGGGAAGGCATCGATCTCCTCGAACGCCAGTTCATCCGCAGCCGTCTTGGTGACGTAGCCGAGCAGGCTGCCGTTCAGAGAGACGGCGGGAATGGGCGCATTGGAGATGCTGTACCATTCTCTTCCGAAGGTGCGCAGCACCGACAGCGGGAAGCGAAGGGAATTCAGGATGAACGGCCGTCCGAGGTCATGCATCTGCTTGAGACCGAATTCGACGGGTTTGGGAATGTAGACACGCCCCTGGTCCTCGTAAACGGCCGTTCCGTCCAGGTCGGTGAGAACGCCGCCAGCAGAAGCGAAGTTCGATTGTCGCAAAAACTGTCTTAACTGCTCGCCAAGATCATCATCTAAAGTCATGGTTAACCTCCTATGGCAAGGGCTTATCACTGGAGCTTTCGCGAGGCGCCCGGTTAAGCCGCAAAGCGACCGGCTAGGGGTAAAAAAACCGAGCGGCAGCCGAGGTGATGCTGGTTGCCCGTAAGCACAAAGGACGCCAATCTTCAGCGTGACGCCAACCCAAGCCAAACAACTTTCGGATGCAGTCATTTTACTGGCATACTAACGCAAGCCAGCCATACGGCAAATTACCAATAGATGTCGGTGGGGCATGCCGCCTGCCTTCACCGCAGAGCCTTTCATCCTGAGCAGAAGCGTGTCAAACGATGTCCGAGGAAAAAAGCTATCCAATACCCGCCGAGATTGCCGCGCGAGCCCATATCTCCGAACGCGCCTACCACGAGCTGTACGCACGCTCGATCACACAGCCCGAGGCGTTCTGGGCGGAGCAGGCGGAAACGTTTCTGACCTGGCGAAGACCTTGGGACAACGTCATCGATGGCGACTTTGCCAGCGCCCAAGTCCGCTGGTTTCCGGGCGGGGCACTCAACATCAGCGAGAACTGCCTAGATCGCCATCTGGATGCGCGCGGTGATCAGATTGCCCTGATTTGGGAAGGGGATGATCCGGCGGTGGATCAGAAAATCACTTATCGGCAACTGCACGAACAGGTCTGCAAGTTCGCCAACGTACTGAAAGCGTGCGGCGTGCGTAAAGGTGACCGGGTCTGTATCTATCTGCCGATGATTCCCGAGGCCGCCATCGCCATGCTGGCGTCGGCGCGGATCGGCGCCATTCACTCCGTCGTCTTTGGCGGTTTCTCCGCTGACGCCTTGAAAGACCGTATCCTGGATGCCGATTGTCATCACCTCGTCTGCGCCGACGAAGGGTGGCGCGGTGGCAAGACGATTCCTCTCAAAACCAACGCGGATGAGGCATTGCGGCACTGTGCCAACGTCAAAACGGTGCTCGTCGTCCGCCATACCGGTGGGGACGTGAACTGGGTCGAGGGCCGCGATGTGTGGTATCAGGAAGCGATGGCGCAAGCCTCTAGCGACTGTCCGGCCGCCGCCATGAACGCCGAAGATCCCCTGTTCATCCTGTATACCTCAGGCTCCACCGGCAAACCCAAGGGCGTGGTGCACACCACTGGCGGCTATCTGCTCTTCGCCGCCATGACGCACAAGTATGTTTTCGACTACCACGAGGGCGAGATCTACTGGTGCACGGCGGACATCGGCTGGATTACCGGGCATTCCTATCTGGTCTATGGCCCCTTGTGCAACGGTGCGACTACGCTGATGTTCGAAGGAGTGCCGACGTATCCGGATGCCGGTCGCTTCTGGCAAGTCATCGACAAGCATCAGGTCAACATTTTCTACACCGCGCCGACCGCCATTCGCGCGCTGATGGGCTTGGGCGATGAACCGGTGCAGCACACTCGCCGATCGAGCCTGCGAATCTTGGGCTCGGTCGGCGAGCCGATCAATCCAGAAGCTTGGGAGTGGTATTATCACGTCATCGGGAATGGCCGCTGCCCCATCGTCGATACGTGGTGGCAAACCGAGACCGGCGGCATCATGATCACGCCTCTACCCGGTGCGATGAGGCTCAAGCCGGGTTCGGCGACGCGGCCGTTCTTCGGCGTGGTGCCCGCCATCGTTGACCGTCAGGGTCAGCCGCTGGAAGGCGAAGCGGAAGGCATTCTGGTATTGACCGCCCCCTGGCCGAGCCAGGCCCGCACCATCTATGGCGATCATCAGCGTTTCATCGAAACCTACTTTTCCGCTTATCCGGGAAGCTATTTCACCGGCGACGGCGCCCGCCGCGACAAGGACGGGTATTACTGGATCACCGGCCGCGTCGATGATGTGCTCAACGTGTCCGGACACCGTATGGGCACGGCGGAAATCGAAAGCGCCCTGGTGCTGCACGAAGCTGTGGCCGAGGCAGCGGTGGTGGGCTATCCGCATAACATCAAGGGGCAGGGCATCTATGCCTATGTCACCTTGAAAGCCGGCGTGCTTCCCAGCGAGCAACTGGGCGATGAACTAGTCCGCCAAGTACGCAAGGAAATCGGCGCGCTTGCGATCCCTGACATCATTCAATGGGCGCCTTCATTGCCGAAAACCCGCTCGGGCAAAATCATGCGGCGCATTTTACGCAAGGTAGCCGCCAATGATATTGGTCAGCTCGGGGATATTTCGACTTTGGCAGATCCCGCCGTCGTGGCAGAAATCGTCGAAAACCGAAAGAATAAATAGTTAGTTTCCTTCTTCCCTTGTAACTCTTGTTTCTTGTCAAGGGGTTTACAATATAATATCCGTAAATATTCTATTTAAACGCCTTGTAGCCATTGGCATTGTCGGAGCGACGTTATGAAACTGATTACTGCGATTATCAAGCCGTTCAAGCTGGACGATGTGAGGGAAGGACTATCCGAAGTGGGCATTGCGGGCATTACCGTCACCGAAGTAAAAGGTTTCGGGCGGCAAAAGGGGCACACCGAACTGTACCGGGGAGCAGAATATGTGGTCGATTTCCTACCCAAGGTTAAACTCGAGATAGCCGTTGCGGAAAGCACCTTGAACACGGCCGTCAATGCCATTATCAAAGCGGCCAATACCGGCAAGATCGGCGACGGCAAAATATTCGTAACCAATCTCGAGCAGGTCATTCGCATCCGGACCGGCGAAACGGGCGAATTGGCCATCTAAGCGCCAAACGACGCACACCAGCTTTACCTCCTGCCAACGCACAGGCGCGGGTTACCTAGCCCGGACGCGGCTGTCGCGATCGAGGTCCTCGCCGCGGCGGCGCGGGAAGCTCTGCCGTTGTATGCTCACGGCAAATTTTCCCTGTGTCGTCCTCATGAAGATGCTCTTCCGTCAAACCACACCGGTGCACCTGGTCCGCTTCGGTCCGAAGGTAGCGGCACGTCTTACAAAGACCAAAGGTCTTTAGTTCATTGGCCTGTTGCAAATTGTGCAGCAGCAGATTCAGCGCGTTGGCGATGTTGTCCTGCGTGTGCTCGGAAAGCTGCCCGATAGCGTTCTGCAGCCGTTGCGGTGGGATCGAGCGAGTGACGAGTTCCCTGCCTCGTTCGGTCGGCGACAAATGAACGATGCGGCGATCCTTCTGATCGATCTCCTTCTCGATCAAATGATCCGCTTGCAGGATCCTAAGAGTCTGGGAGACGGTGCCTTTGGTGAGACCGAGAAATTCGGCCACCGCCGCCGGTGTATTGCTGTATCGGTTACATATGCTGAGATAATGTAGTGCCTCCAGCTGCACAGGCTGCAGACGTTTGCCGCCACCTGCCCTGCGCGCATCCGCCCTGAACAGAGCCGCGAGTCTCTCGATATAACCGTAAATCAGGTCGTCCTTCATGGCTTAATGGTATCGACTCAAAATAGACTTGACAAGGCGCCGAGGTCTTAGTAAGTTTGCCTAAGTATCGATCCGATACTACTTTATCGATTCGGGACCTATCGTCATTGGATCCCGATCCGATGGAGATAAAATCCTCCTCCCTAGGGAGTGAGGGAACCAGGCTTGTGGATTGGACGTTCATGGAGATTCGCCCTCACTCCTTTTTTTATATACTGATTCGATTGCGTAGCTATGAACGCAGAGCGAGATAAACGCCAGGAGGTCATCATGAAAGTCCTTTCAGGTCTATTGGCGGCAACCGCCGTCATAATCATGCAAGCCCCGAGCGCCGAGCCGGTTACGCCCTGTATCAGCCCGGGCTGCATTCAGACGAACGAATCTACCGATATCGCGCCAGCTTTTGATTTGGTCGCCACGAGGGTCGCCAGAGAAGCTACCGACGCCGTGTTCGCTCAGCGGCTCAGTGGCCGGCCAGGTTCCTTGAAGCCCGAGCCCAAGGGACGCTTGAACGGTGCGGACGTCTACAGTTATGTCTGGCCGACGTCGATCGACAGTAGCGCGGTCGGTTTCGACGGCAAACAGGGCATCCTTGCCCTGGCGGTGACCGCTCATCCGGATTTTGACGACACGCCTGCTTTCGATGAAAACGGCGATGGCAAGTCGGACAATGACGGTGCCGAATGGCACAGCCACTGGGTGGTTCTCGTTCCGGATGAACGATGTGGCAAAGGCGCACTGAAAGTCCAGGATATCGCAGAGAACAGCAAACCAAAGCTGCCGGCCTCCTGGCCCGGCTTGCCGATTCTACTGGACAGTCCGGGCTACCGGCCGGCGCTGACCGAGCATGGGATCGAAGTAAGGGTGCCAAATACGGCGCTCGGTTCGGCGTCCAGCTTCAATTTTGACGGCGTCACGGCCAATCTTCGGGTCAATGAGAACGCCGTGAACCCCTTGCTTTGCGTCGTGAAAGTACTCGATGTAGCCTCGGGCAAGCTATCCCTGCCAGGCCAGGTGAGCGCTCATTGATAACCATCCAGCGATACGGAGTGACCATGTCAAAAACGCACGTGTTTGACACTTACGCGAAAAATAACAAGGGCAGGATCATGCACTTTGACGTTATTCTGGCGGAGCAAGACGCGCCAAAGGCGCTTGCTTGCGCCAAAGCATGGCTGACCCGCATCGGCGAAGAAAACGCCGTGGTCAATCAGGCGAGCTGCCTCTACTGCCACAGTACGGACAGCACACCGGCAACCCTGTTGGAAGAAATACAGAAGCAAGGCTACGCCATTCAGAAGCTGGAGGGCTGCCCGGCTTGAATCTCTTCAGCTTGCTCGTACGCTAAGAGCAGACGCCGCCTCACGCTGGCCGAGCGTGCGGTGATGCTGCTCAGGGGTGAGGGGGCCTTTCATTCACTGCTAGAATACCGACGGCGCGTCGTGATGACCTTTGTTCGCCGCGGGATACGCGATGACCCAGCCGCATATCGTGCTACCCTCGCCTCGTCTGAGCGAAGGCGAGGTGCGCTTCGAGCGCCTACGCCAGCGAGCGGGCCTTATCCTGGCGCCGCTCGTCTTTCTAGGCCTGCTGCTTCTGCCGCTTCCGGCGTTGAAGCCAGAAGCACACCGGCTCGCCGCCATCATGGGCCTGGTCATCGTGCTTTGGGTCAGCGAAGCGCTCCCGATGCCGGCGACCGCGCTCGTGGGAGCCGTCCTCTGCGTCATCCTGAAGGTTGCTCTCGCGAAGGAGGTCTTCGCACCTTTTGCGGACCCGTTGATGTTTCTGTTCATCGGCTCGTTTATCCTGGCCCGCGCCCTGTTTATCCATCATCTCGATCGGCGCCTGGCATTCGGCGTGCTGTCCATCCCCTGGATCGGCGCGAAACCGGGACGCCTCCTGTTTGCCTTCGGCGCGCTGACGGCGTTCCTGTCCGGCTGGATGTCCAACACCGCCACCACCGCCATGATGTACGCCATCGGGGTTTCAATCCTCACCTTTCTGTTCAGCCAGGGCGCTCAGGACAGCCCGCCGATCAACCCCAGGTACGCCACCGGGCTCATGCTTATGACCTCTTTCGCCGCCTCGATTGGCGGACTGGCCACGCCCGTCGGTACACCGCCCAACCTGATCGGCCTCGGCCTCATCCGTGATCTGGTCGGCATCGATTTTCCGTTTTTCAAGTGGATGCTGATCGGCGCGCCGATCGTCGTCGTGCTGTTCGGGTATCTCTATTGCTATCTCAACCTATTGTGCCCCGCAGGGGTGCGCGAGTTGCCGGGCAGCGCGGACATGATTCGACGCGAGCGCGACGAGCTTGGCAGCTGGACCCGTGGCCAGTACTCCACGTTGTTCGCCTTTCTCACGACCGTGATGCTGTGGATCGTCCCCGGCGTGATGGCGCTGGTTCTGGGTGAACAAAGCCGCATTTATCTTGCGATCAGCCGCAGCGTTCCGGAAGCCGTCGCCGCTTTGATCGGCGCCTTGCTGTTGTTTCTGTTGCCGGGCAATCGCGCCGGGCGGGCGATCACGTGGGACGATGCGGTCAGGATTGATTGGGGTGTAACCCTCCTGTACGGCGGCGGACTCGCTCTGGGCACACTGTCGTTTCAGACCGGACTGGCCGAGGCGGTCGGCCGCGGATTAGCAGGATGGCTGCCGGTGAGCGGCGATTGGGGACTTGTGGCCGCTTCGGCGGCGGTCGCCCTGCTGGTATCGGAAACCACGTCCAATACGGCATCCGCCAACATGGTGATACCGGTCGTCATCGCGCTCGCCAAAGCGTCCGCTGTCGACCCTCTGGAGCCCGCGCTGGCGGCCACGATGGCGGCCAGCCTGGGCTTCATGCTACCCGTCTCGACGCCCTGCAACGCCATCGTCTACGCCTCCGGCTATATCCCGCTAGGCCGTATGGTGCGCTATGGCATTTTGCTCGATGTCATGGGCGTGATCGTCGTGGTCCTGTTGGTAAAGGCTATCGTGCCGCTGGTCAGGTGATCTTTCCAAGGCGGCATGGCGAAGTGGGGCACGGCATCTGCCATGACGGATCGAGCGCAGCGGTTCAGGGGCGGCGGAATCCGGACGTTATGGGATAACGCCGGTCGCGGCCGAACGCCCGCCGCGTGATCCTGACACCCGGGGGCGATTGCCGGCGCTTGTACTCATTGCGGTCGACCAGCGTGACGACGCGCCTTACATCGGCCTCGCTGAAACCCGCGGCGATGATGTCTTCGACCGATTGGTCCTGTTCGACGTAAAGCGCCAGAATCGGGTCGAGTACCGGGTAAGGCGGCAGCGAGTCCTCATCCCGCTGATCCGCGGCGAGTTCGGCAGAAGGCGCTCGCTCGATCACGCGTTGCGGGATCACGGGAGCAACAGCGTTTCTGTACTCGGCAAGTCTGTAAACCCGCATTTTCGGCACATCTTTCAACGGTGCAAAACCGCCTGCCATATCGCCGTACAGGGTGGCGTAGCCCACGCTCATCTCGCTCTTGTTACCGGTGGTCAGCAGAATCGTGCCCTTCTTGTTCGAGATCGCCATCAAAATGACGCCCCGGCAGCGCGCCTGAATGTTTTCTTCCGTCGTATCCGGCGGCAGACCGGCGAAGGTTTCCTTGAGCACATCGAGAAACGCCCGGAATGCCGGCTCGATCGGAATGACGTGATAGTTAGCGCCGAGCGTTACCGCTTCCTGACGGGCGTCCTCCAGACTCATGTCCGCGGTATAGCGGGACGGCATCATGACCGCCTCGACCCTATCAGCGCCGAGCGCATCGACGGCGATGGCCAGCGTCAACGCCGAATCAATGCCGCCGGAAAGTCCCAGCACGGCGCCCGGGAAGCCGTTCTTGCTGACATAATCGCGAACGCCGGTCACCAGCGCCTTGTAGACGCTGGCCGTGGCATCGTCCGCCGGCGCGAGGACCCCGCGAATCGGTACTGCCCTGTCATCGGCATGGTCGAAGTCGACGGTCTCGATGACTTCTTCGAACTCAGGCGCGCGCATTACGACTTCGCCTGCGGCATCCATGACGAATGAAGCCCCGTCAAATACCAATTCGTCCTGACCGCCGACCAGGTTGACATAAACGATAGGTGTCCCGGCCGCTTCGACGCGCGCTCGCGCCGCCGCTGCGCGCTCGTGGATTTTTCCAGCATGGAAGGGCGATGCGTTCAGATTAAGCACCAGCTTGGCGCCGGCACGGGCCGATTGCTCGACGGCGCCTGCCTGCCAGAGGTCCTCGCAAATCGTTATGCCGACGGGAACACCGCCCACATCGAACACACAAGCCTGGTCACCTGACGTGAAATGGCGTTTCTCGTCGAACACGCCGTAATTCGGCAGGACGTGCTTGCGGTAGATCTTGTGGATGCCGCCATCGCGCAGCACTGCCGCGCTGTTGAACAGAGCGCCACCGCCGGCCCGTTCGGGAAAGCCGAGCACGACGTCGATGCCCCGGGTTCTTTCCGCGATGTCGCTCAAGCTCTGCTCGATCTGATCGAGAAAGTCCTGGCGCAGCAGCAAGTCTTCCGGCGGATAGCCGGCCAGCGTCAATTCGGGAAAGACGATCAATGCGGCCTCGAGCGCATCGCGGGCGTGGCAGGACGCTTCAACGATGCGTCGGGCGTTCTCCCGGACCGCACCCACCAGCAGATCGATCTGCGCCAGCGCGATGCGAATTCTCACCGCATTACGCCCGCATCTTCGGCGTGGCCGAACAGCCTGCTTGGGCGCTCACGATAAACAGGCCGCCATCTGTCGGCCCATTTCGGTCGGCGAATTGACGATTTCGACGCCCGCCGATTTCAGCGCCGCAAACTTGCCTTTGGCGGTGCCCTTGCCGCCAGTGACAATGGCCCCCGCATGTCCCATGCGCTTGCCGGCCGGGGCGGCGGTCCCGGCGATGTAGCCGACCACCGGCTTGGTCACGTGACTCTTGATATAGTCGGCAGCCTCCTCTTCCGCGCTGCCGCCGATTTCACCGACCATGATGATGCCTTTGGTCTGCTCATCGCGCTGGAATCGCTCCAGCACATCGATGAAGTTCACGCCCTGAATCGGATCGCCCCCGATGCCCACGCACGTGCTCTGCCCGAGGCCTGCCTGGCTGGTCTGGTAGACCGCTTCGTAGGTCAAAGTGCCCGAGCGGGAGACCACCCCGACACAACCCGGCTGGTGGATGAACCCGGGCATGATGCCGATCTTGCACTCGCCCGGCGTGATGACGCCGGGACAGTTGGGGCCGATCAGCGCGGCATCGTAGTGCGCGAGCGCCGCCTTCACGCGCAGCATTTGCTGCACGGGGATGCCTTCGGTGATACAGACGATGATCTCGATGCCCGCGTCGGCAGCCTCCAGAATGGCGTCCGCGGCGAACGGCGGCGGCACGTAAATCATGCTGGCGGTGGCAGCGGTCGCCGTGACCGCCTGGCGCATGGTGTTGAAAACCGGCAGGCCCAGATGCATCTGTCCGCCGCGTCCCGGCGTTACGCCGCCGACCAGCCGTGTGCCGTACTCGAGCGCCTGCTGCGAGTGAAACGTGGCCTGCCTGCCGGTAAATCCTTGGCAGAGCACTTGAGTCTCTTGATTGATGAGTATGCTCATGCCTATCTCTTATCCGAGAAGCTAGGAATGGGATCCGGTGGCTGCCGCGACTGCCTTGCGCGCCGCTTCCTCCAGCTTGTCCGCGGCGATGATGGCAAGACCCGATTGCTTGAGAAGGGCGCGGCCTTCGGCGGCGTGGGTGCCTTCCAGCCGCACGATCACCGGCACTTTCACGTGGACTTCCCGCACCGCTTCAATGATGCCTTCAGCGATCAGGTTGCAGCGCACGATGCCGCCGAAAATGTTGACCAGCACCGCCTTGACCTTGGTGTCGGAGAGGATCAGCTTGAACGCCTCGGCTACTCGGTCCGCCGTGGTACCGCCGCCAACGTCGAGGAAGTTGGCCGGCTCGCCGCCGTACAATTTCACCAAATCCATGGTCGCCATGGCTAGCCCCGCGCCGTTGACCATGCAGCCGATGTCGCCGTCCAGGGTGACATAGTTGAGACCGTGTTCACGTGCCGCCAGCTCTTTGGCGTCTTCCTGGCTAGGATCGCGCATGGCGGCCAGATCGGGATGGGCGAACAGGGCATTGTCATCGACATTGATCTTGGCGTCGAGCGCCAGCAAGCGTCCCTGTTCGGTCACGATCAGCGGGTTGATCTCCACCTGGCTCAGGTCCTTTTCGACGAACAGCCGGTACATGCTCTGCATGATACCGGTCAAAACAGCGGTCTGCTCGCCCTGTAAGCCCATGGCGAACGCCATCTCGCGGCACTGGTAGGGCTGGAGCCCCGCCGCGGGATCGACCTTGCCGGTGAGAATCTGCTCGGGCGTTTTGGCGGCCACTTCCTCAATGTCCATGCCACCGGCGCCGGAAGCCATGAACAACACCCGTTCGCTGGCTCGATCGATCAGTGCGCTGAGATAAATTTCGCGCGCTATGGGCTGTACCTCTTCGACTAGCACGACCTCTACCGGCAGGCCGTGGCCTCCGGTCTGCGGCGTTACGATACGCGAGCCGAGTAGTTGACGGGCAGCTTCGGCGACTGCATCGAGGCTATTCACCAGCTTTACGCCGCCCGCCTTGCCGCGGCCGCCGGCGTGAATCTGGGCCTTGACCACCCAGCGTAGACCCCCGAGCTCGGTGGCGACCGCGCGCGCCTCGTCTTCGGAACGGGCCGGCTTACCTAGCGGTACCGGGATGCCGAAAGCGGCCAGGAGTTGTTTCGCTTGATATTCATGTAGGTTCATTCGCTACCTTAACAATTGACCGGGCGGACGCCGTCGCGGCGGCTGAAACCCCTGAAAAGTCCTGCAGGCGCGGTCCATCCGAGGGTGCGTGCGATGTATTCTAGCCGACTTGCCGGCAAACTGCACCGTAGACCTTCGCGGTCCCTGCAGTGCAGAAGCCACCGCGATTGCTAACCTTGCTGCAGAGACCGCTTATAATTTTCTTGTGCTGCGAGGCATTCTACCGCAGGACAGTTTAATTTAGGAGCAATCAACCTCAGTCCAATGATACGGAAAACCATTCGCGATGGCGGATAAAGAGGCTACGCTATCACCCTGCCCGTTCTCCAGGGCTTACGCCATTTCCCATTCATTGGCCTGGCGTTCGCTGAGCATCTTCTGGGCTTATCGCCTGATCCTAGCCGCCTTCTTCATCGGCCTTTATCTTTTCAGGGCGGACCTTTCCCCGCTGGGCGAGCATGATCGCGGGCTGTTTGCGGTCGCCGGCACTGCTTATTTTTCACTGATCCTGCTGAGCGGCGTGTTGCTGGCACTCCGCCGACCCGCTTATGCCGCGCAAGCTCAGCTTCAGGTTTTTACCGATGTCATCGCCATCCCGATCATCATGCACGCCTCCGGTGGCATCGAAAGCGGCATCGGCGTGTTGCTGGCGCTTTCGGTCGCCGGCGGTGCGCTCTTGATCGGCGGGCGCTGCGCGCTGTTGTTCGCTGCCCTGGCGAGCCTTGCCATCCTGAGCGAACAGCTCTACGCCGACTTGACCGACGCTTTCACCACGACGGCTTACACCTATTCCGGCATGCTGGGTGCGGCCTATTTCACCATTGCCTTGCTCGCCCTGGTACTCGCCCGGCGCGCCGAGCGGAGCGAAGCCATCGCGGTCCAGCGCGGCATCGACCTTGCCAATCTGCAGCAACTCAATGAATATATCATCCAGCATTTGCACTCGGGCATTGTGGCGGTGGATGAGCAAGGCATGATCCGTATGCTGAACCCATCTGCCCGTCGCCTCTTGGGTGGTCAAACTACCGCGTCCCGGCTGGATACCGCTCAGCCCGTACTATTTACGCATTTCCGGACCTGGCTGCGCGATCGCTCGGCGAGCCCGATCAACCTGGAGACGGCGGAGGGCGCTTCCATCCAACTTCGCTTTAGCCGCCTCGGCGATACGCAGCCGGCGACTTACCTGATTTTCCTGGAAGACAGCGCTCTCCATAACCAACGCGTCCAGCAGAGCAAGCTGGCATCGCTGGGACGCCTGACCGCCAGTATCGCCCATGAGATCCGCAATCCCCTGAGCGCCATCCGTCACGCCAGTCAGCTCCTCGCCGAATGCGAAAGCCTGGACAAGCAAGAGAGGCGGCTGACGGAAATCATCGTTACCCATACCGAGCGAGTCAATTCCATCATCGAAAACGTGCTACAGGTTTCCAGGCGCACGCCATCGCAGCGCAGAAACCTCGCCCTATACGACTGGCTGGTCAGGTTCGTGCACGATTTTCAGGCGGAGCACCCATTGCACGATTCGCCGTTCGAGCTAATCGCGCCGCCTGATGACATGCAGGTTTTCATCGACTCGGGCCATCTCAAACAAGTGCTTGAAAATCTTTGCGTCAACGCGCTGAAACACGGCACGCCAGAACACCGAAAGGTGATCTTACGGGCGCGGCGGCAGAGCCAGCACGGTACGCCTTGCATAGAGGTCATCGACAATGGTCCCGGCATCGACGCCGAGAATGTGTCGCAGATTTTCGAGCCTTTCTTTACCACGTCCGCCTCCGGCGCCGGTTTGGGTCTTTACATCGCCCGCGAACTGGCCGAGCTCAATCAGGCCAAATTGGATTATGAAGCGGCCTCCGGCGGCGGCAGTTGTTTCCGCATCAGCCTGGCGGACGCCGAAAAGCCGGTGATCGAGCTATGACGAAACCTGTTGCCTTGATCGTCATCAGCCGCAGCGTGATCTCCAGGAGCTCGCGAATATCCGGCTCGTCATCGACGATCAAGG
>CADDZF010000018.1 GCA_902812445.1 Methylococcaceae bacterium
TATTCCTGCTCACGGCGCCGCGCCTGCTTTACCGCATGTATAAGGACCAGGGCAGCGTGCTGGCGAGCGGCAAGCGGACCCTCGTTGTCGGCGCCGGCAGAGCCGGCGAGATGCTAGTGCGGGATTTGCTCCGTTCGCCGGATTCTGAATTCATGCCAGTGGGTTTTGTCGACGATGACCGCCAGAAAAAAGGCCGGGAAATTCATCATATCCGCGTGCTAGGCGCGTGCGAGAAAATTCCCCTGCTGACGGAGAAGTTGGCCGTCGAGACCATCTTGATCGCCGCGCCGTCCGCAAATGACAAGGAGATGCGGCGCATCGTCGAGATCTGCGAGCAGTGCGACGTGCCTTTTCTCACCTTGCCGTCGGTGCAGGACATACTTTCCGGCAGTATCTCCCGGCAAGCTTTGCGCGATGTCTCGATAGAGGACTTGCTGGGGCGGGCGCAGGTCCGCCTGGCGCGGGAAAATATCCACGCCTATTTGTGCGACAAGCGGATTCTGGTGACCGGGGGTGGCGGTTCCATAGGCTCGGAACTGTGCCAGCAGATCGCACGTTTTCCGATCGGAAAGCTGATCATATTCGAAAAGTCCGAATTCAATTTGTACAAGATTCAAGCCGCCCTGGCCAAGAGCCACCCGGAACTCGACGCGGTTTTCCTGCTGGGCGATGTGGCCGATGCCGCAGCGGTGACCCACTCGGTGCAGACCCACGCGCCGGAGGTGATCTTTCATGCGGCGGCGTATAAGCACGTGCCCTTGCTACAGGATCAGGTGCGAGAGGCGGTGCTCAACAATATCATCGGCACCCGGGTTGTGGCAGAGGCCGCGATCGCGGGCGGCGTGCGAGAATTCGTGCTGATCTCTACGGATAAAGCCGTTAACCCCACTAATGTCATGGGCGCCAGCAAACGGGCAGCGGAAATACTCGTACAGAGCCTGAGTGAAGGAGCTGACACCGACTTTATCATCGTTCGCTTCGGCAACGTGTTGGACTCGGCCGGCAGCGTAGTACCGCTATTTCGTGAGCAGATCAAGGCCGGCGGGCCGGTCACGGTGACGCATCCCGATATTACCCGATTCTTTATGACCATTCCCGAAGCCTGCCAGCTCATCATGCAGGCTGCGGCCGTTGGCAATGGCGGAGAGGTTTTCGTGCTCGACATGGGCGAGCCGGTCAAAATCAGCTATTTGGCCGAACAGATGATCCGACTCAGCGGCAAGCGTCCCGGAATCGACGTCAAGATTGATTACATCGGTCTGCGGCCGGGTGAGAAAATGCACGAAGAGCTGTTCCACGACCAAGAGGAGCTGGCTCCCACCGGTCACAGCAAACTGCTGCTGGCCCAGTCCATAAGGCGCCATGACAAGCAGGTGCTGATACGGTCGTTGGCGCTGATGTCGAGGGCCTGTGCTGAATTTGACGAAGCGACTCTGTTGCCCATGCTGCAGGATCTGGTGCCGGAAGCGGCTTTATGCGAAGTCCGGCGGACCGCCCCAGCAGCCATGCCGGCCTCAATAAGCCAGCTCGCCGTTCCGGCTCTGGGTCCATGGTTGTCTAATGAGCACCTGTCGAGTATCATTTACCGCTTTTATGATGAGACATTGACCCGATTGGGGCAGAGCAATGAAAACTTATAGTGCGAAACCTGCCGAGGTGAAGCGTGAGTGGTACGTCGTCGATGCCAACGGAAAAACGCTCGGACGGCTGTCGAGCGAAATCGCACGCAGGCTACGCGGAAAGCATAAAGTCCAGTATACGCCTCACGTGGATACCGGCGATTACATCATCGTCGTCAATGCCGAAAAAGTGCGCGTCACGGGCAACAAGGAAAAAGACAAAGTCTACTATCACCACACCGGCTACATCGGGCACATGAAAGCCACCAGCCTCGGCAAATTGAGGCAACGCCACGCCGAGCGTATTATTCAGACTGCCGTCAAAGGCATGTTGCCGAACAATCCGCTGGGCCGCGCGATGTTTAGCAAGCTCAAGGTGTATACCGGGCCTCAGCATGGTCATCAGGCCCAACAACCCAAGGTGCTGGAAATCTAAACCCAACAGAAGAGTCCGATCCACATGGCAGATACACAGTATTACGGAACAGGGCGCCGCAAAAGCGCGGTCGCACGGGTGTACGCAAAGCCCGGCACGGGCAAGATCACCGTTAATGATAAGTCGCTCGAAGAATATTTCGGTCGCAAGACTGATCAGATGATCGCCCGGCAACCGCTCGAGCACCTCGAAATGGTGGGCAAGTTCGATGTTTCGGTGAACGTCGACGGCGGTGGCACGACCGGGCAGGCCGGCGCTATCCGGCACGGCCTGACCCGAGCGCTGATGGAATATGACGAAACATTGAGGAGGCCGCTGCGCAAGGCCGGTTATGTATCGCGGGATGCTCGTGAGGTTGAGCGCAAGAAGGTCGGTCTGCACAAAGCGAGAAAGCGTCCACAATATTCGAAGCGCTAGCACGTTCATGCGGAGCCGCCCTAAGCCTATCCGATTGGGGGATCGTCTAGCGGCAGGACTACGGACTCTGACTCCGTCAACCTAGGTTCGAATCCTAGTCCCCCAGCCACTTCCAAGTATTGATGCGGTTCAGCGTAGCCCAGTCGTGACTTTGACCTAGAACGTTGACAACATCAATGACATCTTTCTTACGGGGCCAAGTGAGAATAAATCTTCGTAGCTATGATGCTGCTATGGCTCCGCAGATCCCGTACCCTTACAAGCAATTTCCGGTATTTAACACAACTGGCATAAACGCCGGCAAATGTCGTGCTCGGTTATCTCGGCCTGCGTCCTTTAGCAGGATTTCCGCTTCAGCTTGAGTAATCCGGCGAACTCGCCCTTGAGATTCTCGCATTGATGTTCCTTTGGAGGGCTTCGGTAAATCTATTTCGAGATCGCAGTATAAACCTGCGGCGGGTCATGAAACGGCAGCATACGGCCCCTGTTCATTCGCTCAGGTTCTCTTGCTGCCATGACCCCGCTCGGTTCCTGTTCCGAAACGCTTTCGCATAATTTGGAACATTCTCTGCCTACAAGAATGTCTTTTGACATTTAAATCCGTCTGGCGTAGAAGGGCGGCTACCCTAGGCATATATAAGGAGGCGGTCATGAAAGCAGTGTGCTATCACGGCATGCACGACCTTCGGGTTGACACTGTTCCCGATCCTGTGCTGCAAGATCCCAGGAACCTCATCATCAAGGTTACCAGCACCGCCATCTGCGGCTCCGATTTGCACATCTTCGATGGCTTTATGGCGCCGTTCATGGAAAAGGGGGATATCCTCGGCCATGAGCCGATGGGCGAAGTCGTCGAGGTCGGCCCTGCCGTCAGCAGGTTCAAGATCGGCGACCGTATCGTCGTCCCCGCTACCATCAGCTGCGGCGAGTGCTTTTTCTGCCAGAAAACCCTTTATTCCTGCTGCGACAATACGAACCGGATGCCAGAGTACGGTGCGAAAGCGATCGGCTACCCGACGGGTGGGATCTACGGCTACTCGAAATTGACCGGCGAATATCCGGGAGCCCAGGCGCAGTACCTAGAGGTATGGAACGCCGATATCGGATCGGTCAAAGTGCCAGATGGGCTGGCCGACGAACAGGCGTTGTTCCTGTCGGACATTTTTCCGACCGGCTGGATGGCGGCCGAAAACACGCAACTCGAGGCAGGCGATACGGTCGCCGTCTGGGGCTGTGGACCCGTCGGTCAGTTCACCATTCGAAGCCTATATCTGCAGGGCGCCGGGCGGGTGATTGCCATTGACGAGGTTCCCGAGCGCCTGCAGATGGCTCGGGACGGTGGCGCGGAAACCATTGATTTTGCGGAAGTCGACAACGTTTGTGATGTACTCAAAGCGATGACAAACGGCCGCGGCCCCGATCGGGTCGTCGACGCCGTCGGTTGCGAGGCGGCCGGACACGGCGCCATCGATGCCGTACTGGACAAGGCCAAATCGGCCGTCTTCCTCACGACGGACCGGGCGCACGCGCTGCGCGCGGCGATCATGTGCTGTCGTAAGGGCGGAACCGTCTCGGTGCCCGGCGTCTATGTCGGCTTTCCCGACAAGATCCCGTTCGGCGCGGTAATGAACAAAGCGCTGACCATCAAGACGGGACAAACTCACATGCCGCGTTATACCGAGCCGCTCCTGCAGCGGATAGCGAACGGCGAGATCGACCCGTCATTCGTCGTCACCCATCGCGTCCCGCTCGAGCGGGCGCCCGAGATGTATGAGACCTTTCGGGACAAAAAGGACGCTTGCATAAAAGTCGTCCTCAAGCCGTGGGATTGACCGCATCGGGGAAGGACGCCCCGGCGCGGTATTGCGGGCGTTCTGCACCGGGGAAGGAGCGGTACCACCACGCCCTTCCTCCGGTAGCGGCGAGCGTGAGGGCAACCCTTATTTCCATGCGTAGAAAGAAATGGTTGGCAAACGGGGCTCCACCTTTAAACTGATCGGGTTCCAGGGCAGGAGATGGATAAGCGACGGCTGATCGAGAAGCTTTCATTGACGCCCCATGTCGAGGGCGGCTATTTTTCCAGAACCTATACGTCCGCTCTCGCAACACGCGTGCCTTATGCTTCAAGGCCTAGGCGCTTGCTTTCCTCAATCTTTTACCTGCTGACCGATGACAGTCCCATAGGCTATTTGCATCGGAATAGATCGGATATCGTTCACTATTTTCAAGGCGGCTCGCCTTTGACGTATTGGATTCTCCGCCCCGAGGGAGAGCTCGAGAAGACGATACTCGGCGCAGATCTTGACCAGCATCAATTGCAATTGATCGTCCCCGGTGGTTGCTGGAAGGCGACCGAGTTGGAAGCGGGAGAATTTGGGCTGGTCAGTGAAGCCGTATCGCCCGGATTTGAATTCGAGGATATGCAGCTGGCGACTGAAAAGATCATCAGAAGCCGCTTTCCTGGCGCGTGGGATCGCGTTTCCAAATACGTTAAAGATTAGCTATGTGGTCCCACAGGAGTGGTCGGAATTCGGCTTTAGAGTTTAATCGCGGATCGGCGTCCCATTTTGAGCGGCCAAGCAGAGCCTTTTTGCCGCCGCTTAAAGCCGTAAGCGTCGTTGGCGGTTTTAGGGAGATCGCGGCGATGAGTGAGCCCCTCGAGCGAGGCAGTGATCAACCTGCCATCGCCAAAGACCTGTGCCCAAGTCGCCGAAGCTGAGAAACTCTCTGATTGCATTCCTGCGCTGCGGCGATTTTTGCAGCATCTGGAGAAATCGGTCAGCAGCGAAGCGCAGCCAGGCCACACGTCGCGGCGATGCAGCGGCGAGCACTCAGAGTGCATGGGCGCATCCAGTGCGCCGATCGGGTGGGAATCAATGCAGAGCCTTGAGACCGTATGGCTCCGGCGCCACGATCGGCGCCCGTCCCAGCATCAAATCCGCGATTAGGCGGGCGGAGGCCGGCGCCATGGCAAAGCCGTTGCGGAAATGGCCGCAATTGAAGAACAGATTATCGAAAGTGGCGTGCCTGCCTATGAAAGGCACTCCGTTCGGCGAAGCGGGACGCAATCCGGCCCATTGCCGCTCGATGTCATGGCGCTTGAGCCCTGGAACAACGGTCACGGCGAAGTGCCTCAGCGCATCGCGGGCGTCCTGTGTGATGCTCTTGTCGAAATCGGTATATTCCACCGTGCTGCCGACCAGAATCCTGCCGTCGCGGCGCGGAATCAGGTAACGCCCCTGGCTGAGCACGATATGCTTTAGAAGGCCGGGTGCAGCCGCGAACAGAATCATTTGCCCTTTGACCGGGCTTATCGTCAGCTCAGGCATGAGTTGCCGGCCGAGCAGTCCCGACCAGGCGCCGGCGGCGATCACGCATTGCCCGGCAGTGAACGTGCCTCGGTTCGTGCCAACGCTCTGAAGACGCTCGCCCGCTATCTTCAGATCAATCGCTTCATGATCCTCAAGGATGCGCACGCGCCGATTGCCGAGATCGGCGCGTAGCGCGGCGAGCAGCCTCGGATTTCTCACCTGGGCGATATCTGGCAGATAAATCAACTGCTCGGCGGTGATCGCCAGGCCTGGTTCCAGTTCGCCGATGTCCTGCCGTCCGGGGCGGGCATGGCGGACGCCGTGGCGATCACACCATGCCTCGGCTTGGTCGATATTCGGACAATCGCCGATTAATAAACCGCTTTGGGTCCACTCGGGATCGATGCCGGTCGCCTCGAAAAGCGCTCCGGTGAACGCGGGATAGACCGCCTGGCTACAGCGGCACAGCGCGGTAATGGGTTCGGGCGCCTGCCAGGGATAGAGCGGAGACAAGATCCCTCCGCCCGCCCAGGAGGCTTCCCTCCCAACCGCCCGCCTTTCCAGCAACGTGACGGCTGCGCCGGCCACGGCGAGTTCCCGGGCGGTTAAAAGGCCACTGATGCCGCCTCCGATGATGATGATGTCGGTCATGTTGAATCCAGGTGAATGCAGCCTCTGCAAGCGCTGCTGGGTTGAAAAATCGCTGAATTAATCAGGCGCGCTTCGGATTATTCTAACCGAGGGACGCGGCGTATGCTCGCCCGCTCAAAAGTTGACGAGCGCGCTTGTACCCGTCCTCGGCGGAGATGCCCGCGACCAGCGCCCACGAGTCTAAAGGCTCTATAGCGTTGCAAGCGAACATCAGGTAAATTGACGGCAGATTTTTAACGACGCCCTGGCTCGACCGAGCCGCCTCACTCGATCACCGGGCCGCCCTTTTCAGGTGCGCTTTATCCGGATCGCTTTTCGATCCTCTCGTTGAGAGGGCGCCGCTTGTGGGGTTCCTGAGGACGATCGGCAACAGGTTTCACTAGCTCAGCGAGGACGATTGATCATGTGGTTCAAGCGGTCTGCACTCATCAACTTTACCCTTCCGCTGCTGCTTCCGCCAACTGCAGCAGCTTTGGTCGTCGAAATCCAGGGCATCACGATGGAGCCTGAAAGCGTCTACGGATCGAACTGCGTCAATATCGAAGGAGAATATGAGGGGATACGGATAGAATCCAGCGATCCGGCAAAATGGCCGCAGATCTGCTTCAACAGCCAAAAAGTCAATTCGATCTCCATCCGGCACGCAACGTTTATCGCCATACCGCCTTCCAAACGGGAAGTAGTCGTCACTTTTTCACATGAATTTCCGCCCGGTCCTAACGGCAGGATCATGGCGCGGGCCCGCTTGCAAGGCTTTTTCAGCACGGCCAACGGCACCGGCGTTGCGACTGGGGACAAGGTCAGGCTCAATGCTTTCTTTCGCCAGAACAACAGTGATGATGCCATCGCCGATCCGATCCAGCACGAGGTGGCCGATCAAATCGATTCGGCCATGTTCGATCACACCGGCAAGGAACAGTATCTGATCGCCGGCGAACGCGTGTTGCGGGGCGAGTTGAGATTTACGTTTGGCGATACCGGCCATAAGCTGACCTTGACCGACAACAGCATGGTTTCCATCGATACCGGTTCAACTTTCGCCGATAAGCTGGATACCCTCGAGACCACCGAGGAGATGCCAATGCCGGAAGAGGGCATGCAGCCGGGTGGGACACCGCCTGAAACGCTGCCGCTTCCGGGCTCGCCCGATGCCGTCCCCGGCGTGCCGGATGCGCCCCCGCTATCGGGGGAATCAAGACCGGGAAAACCCGCGGCGCCTCGCCCAACGACGCCTGCCGAACCGGAATTACCGGCGATTCCGTCTCCCAGCCACTAAGCGAAGCCGCCCTGCAGACAGCCGGGCTGCAATGCCCGCTCGAACGGGCATCATCGCCACTGGCTACCGATGGTCCGCGAAGGCGCTGATGTTGGCAGGACGTCTACGCCCCGACCAAGCCCGACCGCGCCTTGGCGGCCTAGCGTTGCTGACAGCGGGAGCAATAGAACGTCGAGCGCTGTCCGAGACGCACCCTGGTGATGAGGGTGCTGCAGCGCTGGCACGGCAGCCCTTCTCGCCCGTAGGCCTGAAGGGTTTGTTGGAAATAGCCGGGGCTCCCCGATTCGTTGACGAAATCCCGCAGCGTCGTGCCGCCGAGTTCAATCGCCCGGATCAGCACCCAGCGGATGCTCTCGGCCAGTCGCCGATACCGCTTTCGTGAGATTTGTCCGGCACTGCGCCGCGGATCGATGGCTGCGCGGTAGAGCGCCTCGTTCGCATAGATATTGCCGACACCTGCGATGATATGGCTGTCCATGATGAAGTTTTTCACCGAAGTCTTCAGCCCGCACGCCGCAGCGTACAGATAAGCGCCGGAAAAACCGCCATCCAGAGGTTCGCGGCCGAGTGAAGCCAACAAGGGATGCTGCAGGGGGTTATCCTGCGTCCAGACTAGGGCGCCGAAACGGCGCGGATCGTGATAACGCAGGCAGCAACCGTTGGTGAATAGCACGTCGATGTGGTCGTGCTTGCTGATCGCTTGATCCTTCGGGGTCACGCGCAAGCTGCCGGACATGCCGAGGTGAAGCAACAGGGTCCCGCCATCGGTGCCGAGCAGGATATATTTGCCGCGCCGGGCGAGCGCAACGATGCGCCGGGCGCGCAACAGGGCGGGGAGCTCCCTCGGAACGGGCCAGCGCAGCCGATGTTCACGGATCTCCAGGCGGTCGATGGTCTGCCCCAGAATATGCGGCTCGATGCCGCGTTTGATAGTTTCGACTTCGGGAAGTTCGGGCATCTCGGAGACTCTGACCCGATGGCGCGCCTAGGGCGGCTCGGGTTCTGACTCAGGTTCCGGCTCAGCCGCAGGCGGCACCTTCTCCTTGGGCGCGCTGGTATCCGGAGGGGCTTTCTGGGGCAGGCCCAGCAACCGTTTCGCGGTTTCGCCAGCGAGGTGAAACTGTAATCCCCAGTCCGTGCGGGCCAGGATCAGGTCGGGCTCGCGCTGCACGATGATGAATTCGATTGGACTGTCATTGGCGAAGCTGACTTTGATCACATCACCCTGGGTCGCTTTGCCCGCGCGCTGGACTTCGATCGCCCGCGCCGTCTGCCAGGCGTTGACGATATCGTGAACCGCCTCGTCGCTCTTGCCGGCAGGCTCGCTCGCCCACTTGCCGTCCGGGCTCATCTTGAGGTGGAGTTCGGGCAGGAGCAATTCCACCGGCTTGGCGTTTTCGGGCAAGAGCTTCTTGTCGACGTAATCGGTCGCCGGAGCGGCGAGATACTGAAAGAAATCGTCCGCCACCAGATGCAGGGTATCGCCCACTCTTGCGTAGCGATGCCGGTTGATGGGGTCGGAACCGCCGAAACTCAGGACGACATCGCCGAGAACGAGGGTCGCCTTTGGTTTATCCAGCTCGAACTTGGCCAAATCATCCTGGGGGACGGGGTAGCGGGCCTCGCTTTTCGCTTTGGCGATGTCGAACAGCTGCCTGATGCGCCGTTCGTTGGCGGGCGCGCTGAACGGCGATTTTATCCACCAGCGGTTGCCCTGCTTTTCGAACGCGATGGCTTCCTTGTTTTGGAGACTGATTGAATGAACTGCGTTCTCATCGACTTGGGCAAGCGGGATGACCGGCTCATCCTTTCTACCGGGCGCGAAAAATATCACAGCCGCCAGCGCCGCCGCGACGATGAGCAAGATGAGGTTGAGCGCCAGCCTCGATTGCATGGTCTAGCGTTTCCGGCGCTGCAGCCAGATGAAAAAACCGGCGCCGATTAGGGTGAGCGGCAGCAAAACGAGAAAACCCACCGCAATGCTTCCCGATGCTAGCGGGGAAAGTTCGAGCGTCTGGTCGGCGGTGGTCTTTGCCGGAATGTTGATGAACTGATCGTTCTGGCTGAGCCATTGCAGGATGTTGAGACCGAGGTTCAAGTTTCCTGCATTGCCGAGATAGGCATTGGACAGGAAGTCGCCGTCGCCGATCACGACGATGCGCTGCTGAGGCGGGGCGTCTGGGGCCTTTTTTGGCAGATCGCCCGCTTGTTTCGGTGCTGCTTTGGCCGCTTCGTCTTCTCCTGCCGGGCGCGGGCGATCGCGGGTCAGCACGAAACCGATCGTCAAGGGTCCCTCGCGTTCGCCTTTATCCGCATCGAACTTGATTTTCCCCTCGACCGGTCCGGTTTCGGTCCACGAGCGCGCCAGCGTGCTGAGCAAGGGCGCCGTTTCGAATCCGCGGTCGCCGGTTTTCTCCAAGGCCGCGGCCGCGGGATACAGCGTCATCGTCTGAAAGCCCCGGGTGATGGGGTGAGCCGAATACTCGGCCACGATCGCGAAGGTCGGATCGTCGATGCCAAAGAGCTGTGTGGTCGCATCCACCACCGTACCCGGCAGAAACTTGAGGCCGAGCTGATCGGCCAGCGGTTTCAGTCCGTGCAGGTCGCCCGGATCGCCCAGCCACAAAAGATTGCCGCCTTGTTTGACATAGTCACCGACCAGCGCCACTTCACCCGGCAAATAATTCGCCCGGGGACTTGCGATCAGCAACACGGACGTATTGTCCGGAATACGCGGAGTGACCGCCAGATTGACATTCAGGAGATTGGCGCCCTTGCGCTTGATCTCGCTGCCGAACTGACCGAGATCGTAATCGGCCTGTCCCGTTGGCGAACGCTCGCCATGACCTTCGAGAAACACCACGTGCTGCTCTCGCGCGCTGGCTAAGCGCTGCAGGGCGTTGGTCAACGCCGACTCAGTGGGCTCCTGGAGGTTTTCACTGCGCCCCTGGTATTCGATGACCAGTTCACCGTCGGCGCTGATGCCGAGTTCGCGCACCTTGTCCGGCTTGGTGTCCGGATTGACAAAGTCCAGGCTGATATCCGGCTTGACGCGCTGATAACGATTGATCTGATCGCTGATCTGCTCACGCAGCGCTTTATTTTCACGCGCATAAGCGGTAATTTTCACCGGTCCCTCGAGGGCGCCGAGCACTTTCCGGCTGGCTTCGGAGAGCGTGTGGCGGGAGGCGGCGGTCCAGTCGAACTGCGCGCTGTAGCGGGTGCTGAGCCAAGCCAAAAGGCCCATGACCGTGACGAACAGCAAGCTGAAAATCAGGTTCTGTAGACGAATCTGACGATGGATCTTGCGGCTGATTTTCATTCTTGCAGGCGATCGTTGTCCAGACGATGAATGCTGAGGACGAGAAACGTCGCGATCAGGAGCAGGTAATAGGCGATATCGGTGGAGCTGACCAGGCCTTTGAGCAGGTTCTCGTAATGGCGCAGCATAGACAGATACTGCAGCACGCCGCTGCCGCCGCCGGCCAGGTTGCCGGTCCAGTCGATGATCCACAGCAGCAGCAGGGCGCCGAAGGTGGTGACGGCGGCGACGGTCGGTTGTCCGGCCAGCGCCGACATATAGAGACCGACCGCGGCAAAACCGGCCAGGAGCAGGCACAGGCCCAGGATGCAGGCCGCCAGCTTGCCGAAGTCGAGCCCGCCGCCCGCCAGCAGAGAAAGCGGCATGAGCGCGATGATCAGCACCATGACCAGCAAGAAGCCGAGCACGCCCAGATATTTGCCGAGGATGATCTCGCTCATCGAAGCCGGCGCCGTGAACAACAGGCTGAGCGTTCGATTGCGGCGCTCCTCGCTGATCAGCCGCATGGTCAGGAGCGGCGTCACCAGCAGCAGGATGACGCCGGCATTGGCGAACAGCGGCGCGACGACCAGGTCGGTGACGCCCGGCGCCTCTTCGGTGCCGGCCATGCGAGGCTGCAGCATCAGGTAGTAATCGATCTGCGCCAGGAACATGTAGGCCAGGATGAATAGCACCACGCCGAGGATCGACCAGGCGAGGGGCGACAAAAACATCGAGCGCAGTTCCCGTCCGGCGATGATGAGCGCGGTCATGGAGGGGGCGCCTCGTGCGTTGGCGCGTGCTGGGTGATGTCGATAAAAATCTGTTCCATCGTTCGCTTCTCCGGCGTCAATTCCTGCAAGCCCCAGCCGGCGCTGACGACCAGATCGGCGATGCCTTCCGCCGGGCTTGTGTCGACGGCGTAAAACACGCGGCAGCGGTTCGGGTCGATCATTTCAATCGACTGCACGCCGTCGACGCTGCCGAGCTCGTCCAGCGCCGGCTGCTCGCGGGTGGCGAGGATCAGGCTAGAGGCTCGCATCTTCAAGGCTAGTCCTTCGATGCTGTCATTCAGCACCAGACGGCCGTGATCGATGATCTGCACGCGCGTGCAGGATTCCTGCACTTCGGGCAGGATGTGGGTGGAAAGGATGATGCCATGCGCCTTACCGAGTTCGCGGATCAGCTCGCGGATTTCACGGATCTGGATCGGATCGAGTCCGATCGTCGGCTCGTCCAGGATGATCACTTCCGGCGTATGCAGAATCGCCTGTGCGATCCCCACGCGCTGCTGATAGCCTTTGGACAGATTGCCGATCAGCCGCTCACCCACATCCGCCAGGCCACAGCGCTCCCGCGCGCCGGCCACGATCTTGCCGACTCGATCACGGCGGATGTGGTGCAGACGCGCGCAGTACTCGAGATACTCATCGACGGTCATCTCGCGGTACACCGGCGGCACCTCTGGCAGATAGCCGAGTTCGGCCTTGGCTTCCTTGGGCTGATCGAGGATGTCGATGCCGTTGATGCGGATCTGGCCCGACGTCGGCGCCAGATTGCCGCAGATCATCTGCATGGTCGTCGATTTACCCGCACCGTTAGGACCCAGGAAGCCGAGAATCTCGCCCTTGTCCAGCGTGAAGCTGACGTTGTCGACGGCGCAGTGATCGCCGTAGTAGCGGTAAAGCTGTTCAACCTCGATCAATTTGCTCATGGTGCGGCTAAGATACAGAAAAATTTACGAATGGCAAGGAATGGCACGGGCGCGGTCGAGCTTTTGCGGTCAGGCCGGGTAGCACTTCATCATTTCTCTCACTTGGGCGCAGCCGATTTTCCGGCGGTCGAGGAGAAACTGCCGGGTCCGAGATTGCCTTGGAACCGAGCTCGGCCTTGCTACGGCGGCACTCCGGCCAGATACCGCCTTGATCGCTGTCACCGGCGGGGGCCCAGGAGGCAGACAGGCATCGCTCAAAAGCAGCCGGATTCGACCACCACGCCGTCAAGCCGGTGGACGCGGATGCGTGCTGGGATTATTGGCATCGCTCGCAAAATCCGCGGCTGACCGAGCGGGAAGGTCTGAAAGCGGATCAGCTAAGCACCGGTGTTGCACTGCAAAAGCCGCGCTTGAGCGCAAGAGTTGAGCTCGCATCGGCAGTTTCTGTGATCGCTCGATTCGAGACGGAGCCGTTGCGCGCCCTATTGTCTGACCGAGACGGTAACCGATGCCTGGTTGTTCGACGGCCTGGGATCTTCGCCATCGCCCTCAATCCGCACCGAATAAGGCCATGTTCCCGACTCGCCGGCAATTACCGTGAGGGTGCGCGAAATCCCGTGCTTGCCCGTCAGTGTACCGATCGAACAGATGAATGAGTCGCCCACCAAGCCGCAACCCCTTGAGGCGGAAACGACTGTCGCGTTGGGAAATAACGTGCTGATCAGGGCGACATTCTCGGCTCGACGGGGCGAGAGATTTTTCGCGGTCAGGGTATAGCTTACCTTCTTGCCCACTCGCGGTTTGGTCTTGTCGACTTTTACCGCTACCGCCAGGTCGACTCCGGAAAGCGGGTTGATGCCGGGCTTTCGCGTCAAGTGCACGGGAACCGGGTTATAGAAACCCGCAACCAGGGGTACCGTCTGCGTGAGGGAGAGGGTGTTGTAGGCGGTTGCCGCATCGCCACAGGGTGCGCCATTGCAAGTCAGATTCGGGTCGGAAAAAACGCCGACCTGAGGATCATAGTAACTCATGATGGTTCCGAATTTCCCGTCCGCGCCGAATCCATTGGAAAAGGGAAAGTGGCCCGAGCCACCCCCGTGCGCCAAATCGTGGTCGCTGCCCATGTTGTGCCCCAATTCGTGGGCCAAGGTATAGTCAGTGCAATACCACGCCCCGTCTATACCGTCACTCACGACGGAATAGCCCACCTGAGCGCTCAGGGGGCTGCCGTTGCTGCCATTGATCCAGCTGATCCCGCAACCGTTTTGCTGCGGTGAGCGAAACGGGCGTACCAAGGAAACCAGATCGGCCGCGTAGCGCTGTCGCATGGACCTCACGGCGGCAAATGCGCCGGACCCTGCGGTCAGTTCGTCGAGCGCGACCGAGTTATCGTTCTCGTCCGTATAATCGATCATTTGTCGGGCGACTGCTCGCAGCGTGAGCTTTATCCCGCTATCAAGGTATGCCTGATTGGCCTTGTCAACGAGATAGTTCAGCCGAGTTTGCGCTGTGCGGTTGTTCATTCTATTGCTATAGAGAATGAGCAGATCGATCATCGGATTCTGCCCGTCTGCCGCCGCGATAGCCTTTGCGGACGAGGCGGTCGCCTGCTTGTCCGGGGTGATCGGCTGGCCAGCAGGCATCCGGAAGCGATTCGCCAAGACCCGTGCACTCGCCTGTCCGCGCGTCTGGCCATTGACCGGCGCCCTGTTTGGATCGGCCGCGTCGTGCTCCAGCGATCCCGGACGCAAGCCTGATGCGTTGATATCGATCAGCCACTCGCGGCCGACCTCCGCTTCGATATTGAAGACGCCATCCGGCGTGACGATTTGACCGATACTTCCCTGTGCACCGCTCGTGATCATGACGCGATAGCCGACGCCCGCGCCGGCCAGGGAGCCGACCCAGGTGACGTCGCCATTTTCATGGTTGAAACGATTGTCGTGAACCACGACGTACTGGCCGGTGGGCAAATCGAGCGTTATGCTTTCGCCTCGCTTCATCTGTTTGAGGCGTTCTAGGGGAAGCGCTATCGGCACGACCGAGCCCGCCTTCAGCCCGCGATATTTTTCCGGAAGCGCGGAGGCCGGACGGTAACTCAACAGAGGTTCGTTGCGAATCATGGGCCGGGGGTGCGGAGCGATTTTCCCGCCATCGCCATTGCGCCCGCTGACGATGACTTGGTTCAGTTGTCCGTCGGCGCCCAGGATCGCTTCATAGTTATATCCGGCCAGCAGGGCGGCAAAGGCGTTCGGCCAGCCGGTCTCGCGAATGTTGCGGGCGACAGGGTCATCGGCCAGGTCCGGCTTGACGTCGAAATCGACGCCGCTTCGGGCCTGCAGTTCCTTCAACACATCCGCCAAGGCTTTGCCCGCCACGTCAAGCGCGATGGGAGCCGCCTCCGCACGACGGTCGTTGCGCGCCGGGCGGGTAATCTCACTCGATGCCCTGAAGCTCCGCGCGTCGGCCTCATCTGGCGTATCGGCGATCTCGCTGCCTACTGCTTTCACTTCGCCGGCGAGACACGGACCGCCCGGCACCGCTAGCAGCAGGGCGGCAAGCAGCCGCGAGCTATAGATTCGTCTTGCCATCCGTCACCTCGTTATTTTTGCTCGGTCGAGACCTTGATTCCAGTCGCGCCGGTCTCCCCGCTTTCCTTAGTCGTCAACCGGTTTCAGCCTGTTGATCGCCTCGCGGGCGGTGCGTACGATAGAGATCAGGATCATCACCGCGAGCGCGATACTGCCTGCGAGCCCCATCCAATGAAGGAAGGATTGGCCGCTGTCCTGCGCGATCGATCGCGTGAGGTGTGTCGCGATGTAGGCCAGATAAATCACCGCCGAGTGATAAACCAGAATCCCGCTGGTAGCCGCGAGATAATGGCCGAATTTAACTCGCGTGATCGACAAGGCATAGCTGAGCAACGCAAAAGGAAGCGGCAGCAGCCGCAACAGAAACATCAACTTGAGCGGGTCCTCGCCAAGCACCGCTTGCAGGGCAGCGAACTTTGCATTGTTCTGGACCAGCGCCTGCACCTTCTCTCGCGCTAGGTAGCGGCCGACGAAAAACATCAGCGCGGCCGCCATGAAGGTGCCTAGCGTCGCCCATAACAGGCCGCGCCAGAAACCGAACAAGACGCCGGCCGCAAAACAGAGTGCATCAACGGGAAAGAAAAGGGGCGTCAGCAAGGCAAACGATAAAACAAAGAACAAAGGCGCCCAGGCCCCCCGACTCGCGATCCACGGCTCCAATGCCGGGACGGAATGTTCCAGGAAGTATCCGAACGCCACGAGCACGAGCGCCAGCACCGCGATCAATGCGATTCGCGCCGCCATGGGCTTGGAATAGAATAGGTCGGCGACCTCCTTCACGATGTTCCACTCCGGCTGATAACCCGATGAGGCGCACAAGGCCGGCCGATCGATGATGGCGGGTCGTTGCGGTGTCCGCCATGGTCCGCTAGGGTAGGCCGGTTGTTAAGGGAAAGCGCAGCGATCGTCGGCAAAGTACTAATCCCTTATGTTAAAGACCGGCTCATAGTGGGTCTCCACGTTGAAATCCTTCCAGATGAATTCGGGTTGCACCACCGGTTCAGTGGGCAGCGGAAAAGTTATGAGATCGAGCGCGCCGGCCGCGGTTCGACCCATCATGTGGAGGATGCCCTTGAAAAGACCGCCAGTAAGGCCCAAGGCGACATTATACTCATTCGTCGTGTTGATGACGGTTTTCGGAATCTCCAGCCACCCCGTCGCGACATTTGCGAGGCCGCCGCCCAGTTTCTTCCCGATCTGCCCGCCGTAGCTCTCAGCGGGCGGTTTCGTTCCACTCATCCCTTCCGGGCCAGGCGTCGCCGGCATTTCGCTGACCGGCTCTCCATAGCGTTCGGACCCTGACACGGCGTTCGAACATGACCACAGCAGAGTCAGTGCAATTGCCCCGATCTTGATCTCTCTAGACAGCATGATTGACTCCCGGAAAATGAGCTGCAGCGGATGAGTGCTCGATCCGCTCGGCCTTGGTCACGGTTTTCGATGCGACGCCGAAAAGGGTTAGCGAGCAGATGCCCAGCCGCCTGTAGACAATCCATCGCCAAACGGCATGCCTCTCGCATACGCCGTGTGCCCTGCGTGCGGCCGCCACTTGAAGCTCTGGCTGCCTTTTGGCTTGACTCACCAAGGCTGTTCCTGCCCCTTGAAGTTGAAGAAGCGGCCGGATGCCTCAAGGGTGAATTGGTCGATCACCCGGCGCATGCCGGCGATACTTTCTTCAGGGCTGGTCGGCGCGTTCGTGCCCCCCATGTCCGTTTTCACCCAGCCTGGATGGAGGATCAAAACGCCGACTCCGCGCCCCCGCAAATCGATCGCCAAGCTTTTCATCGCCGCATTCAGCGCGGCTTTGCTGGAGCGATAAAGGATCGCACCGCCACTGCTGTTGTCCGTCATGCTGCCCATCAGGCTGGTGATGGCGACGATTAGCTTGCGCTGGCTTCGCATGATGTGCGGCAGCAAGGTTTCCGCCAGTTTTACCGGAGCCAGCGTATTGATCCTGAATACCTCCAGCCAGCGGTCATAGTCGATGGAGCCGAAGGCGTTGGGTTTGCTGTCGCCATAGACGCCCGCATTGTTGAGCAGAACGTCGATGGCTCGGCCACCGAGCTCGCCCGCCAGCCGCTCGATTTGGCGGTGATCGGCGACATCGAGCGCATGAAGGCTGATGCCAGGTTGCCGCACGGCCAGAGCTTCGAGATTTTTCGCCGCTTGGGGACGTCGGCAGCAGGCCAGCACGTTCCAGCCGGCAGCGGCATATTGATGGCAAAACTCGAACCCGAGCCCGCGGTTCGCGCCGGTGATCAATACAGTCGACATCTGCCACTCCTTACCTTATCTCGTGTGATGGAAGTCTCTTTGAACCGGCCGAAAGCCGATAAGTTTTGCGTTTCCAGCAAAAAAAGCAGCGGCGTGAAGCGGACTGCAGTCCAGGTCTGACTCGCCACCAAATTCCCGGTAGAATGGGCGCAAAAAAGTCTTTGCGAAAGCCCGTCCCGCCTTCCCCTCCCTCCAACCTCTGGTTAATCTGCCGATGCTCAAGCTGATTATCGTCGCCAAAGTCTTCGGCCTCATGCTGATGGTTTTCAGCGTGACGTATTCGCTCCCCATCCTCACGGCCCTGATCTATCGAGATGGAACCGCGTGGCTGTTTTTTGAAGACACGCTATCGACATTCATCGCAGGCTTTTTTTTATGGTTTCCGACACGAAACAACACCCGTGAGCTCAAATCCCGCGACGGCTTTTTGCTGGTCGTGCTGACCTGGCTGGGCATGGCGGCCTTCGCCACTTTTCCGTTACTGCGGAATATTCAGGGACTGTCTTTCACGGACGCCTATTTTGAAACCATGTCGGGCCTCTCCACCACCGGCGCGACTGTTTTGGCCGGCCTGGATCATCTTCCTCCGGCGATCAATCTGTGGCGGCACGAGCTGAACTGGCTGGGCGGCATGGGGATTATCGTGCTGGCCGTGGCGGTGCTTCCCATCCTGGGCGTCGGCGGTCGGCAATTATTCATGGCGGAGACGCCGGGTCCGATGAAAGACAACAAGCTGACTCCGCGCATCACTGAAACGGCGAAAAATCTGTGGATCGTCTACGCCGGCATCACGCTGGCGTGTATCCTTGCGCTGAAGCTGGTCGGCATGAGCTGGTTCGATGCGATATGTCATGCCTTCGCAACCCTCGGACTGGGCGGATTTTCGACTCATGACGCCAGCGTCGGCTACTTCAATTCGCCCGCGATCGAGCTGGTGCTGATCGTGTTCATGCTGATCTCGGGCATGAATTTCGCCACGCACTTTCTCGCTTGGCGCAGTAAGAGCCTCGACCCCTATCGGCACGACATCGAGGCGATGCCCTTTCTGGTATTGATACTGGGAAGTTGTCTGGGTATCGCGCTCTTCATCTGGTACGAGAATACGTATGCCGGTTTCTGGACGGCCCTGCGCCACGTCAGCTTCAACCTGGTTTCCGTCGGTACCGACTGCGGCTTCACCAGCGTCGATTTCAATCAATGGCCGTTGTTCGCGCCGCTCTGGATGCTGTTCTTGAGCTGCATATCGGTCTGCACGGGATCGACCGGCGGCGGCATCAAAATGATGCGAACGCTGATTCTGCTCAGACAAAGCCTGTTGCAAATGTTTATCCTGACTCACCCAACGTCCGTCAATCCGCTCAAACTTGGCAAGCTGGTGGTGCCTCCCAACATCATACTGTCGGTGTTGGGCTTTATTTTCGTTTACTTCATGAGCATCGTGATGCTCACGCTGGCCCTGGTGTTCAGCGATCTGGATTTAATCTCATCGTTCTCGGCCATCATCGCCTGTATCAATAACGCAGGTCCCGGCCTTGGAACGGTCGGGCCGGCGACCAACTATTCCGGCTTAAGCGATTTTCAGACGTGGATATGCACCTTGGCGATGTTCCTGGGTCGCATCGAAGTGTTTACGGCATTAATCATCCTTACGCCAACATTCTGGCGCAAATAGGCTGGCGGAATGACGCGCCTACGGGCGGCGAAACCTTCCTGAGACGGATCAATGCGAACGCTGATAGGTTCCGATCAGCTCCGCCTGGGCGAGGATATGCCCCTGCATGGCCTTTTCGAGCTGTGCCTTGGTGGGCTGGTCAAGACCGGACAACGCCGCATCCAGCGCGTAGAGTTTGTGAAAGTAGCGGTGACGGCCGATCGGCGGACAGGGCCCGCCATAATCGGTGCGCTTCCAGTCGTTGAGACCTTGCTGCGTACCTCGCGGCAAGGCATCCGGCGCCACCGCTTCGGGAATTCCGGCGGCGGCAGGGGGAACGTTATAGAGTACCCAGTGCACCCAAGTCGTCTTCGGCGCCTTGGGATCCGGAGCATCCGGATCATCGACGATAAGAACCAGGCTCTTCGCGTTCTCCGGCACGCCGGACCAGGACAGGGGCGGCGAAATATTTTCGCCGTCGCAGGTGTAACGGGAAGGGATGGCGCCATTGTGGTTGAAGGCTGAGGATTGGATGGTCAGTGACATAGATTCCGCTCCTTTCGAATGTGGAGAAACAACCGCCATGAGCCCCGCGATGACCAACGGCACCCAAAAGTTCGGCGGGACCAGGTTTGCCTTCTTCACGACTCACCTCCGGTAGCTTGATTTACTCCCGCATCCGCACCGCTAGCACATCGCAATGGGCGCGATGGATGACGCTGGCGGCGGTAGAGCCGAGCAGCAACGCTAAGCCATGCCGTCCGTGCGAGCCGAGCACGATCAAATCGACATTCTTCTCTTTCGCGATGCGGACAATCTCATTTTTCGGGCTGCCGACCTCGATCCAGCGCCGGTTTTCGGGTATCGACATGCCGTCCGCCAGATCGGCCAGCCGCTTGGTGGCGGCCTCGATGAGCTGGTCGGTCAGATCAGCATCGAAAGGTATCACCGGGCCATAGGCCGCATCTGCGATCGGCAGATTTTCGACGACGTGCAGTACACTGATCTCCGCCTGGTATTTTTGCGCCAGATCCTGCGCGCGCCGCGTCACTCGATCACTGTGCTCGGAAAAATCAGCAGCCAACAACAGATGATGATAGGTGTCCATGGAGGGCTCCCCAAGGTCATGCGCCAGCAAGCGCTGGCCATTAAACTAACGCCTCATCCCGCGGGTGTAAAGAGGAATCCTATCAACTGGTAGGTCAAGCCGGCATACAGGATCGCCAGACCGAATCCGAGCACCAGCGGCATCGACAACGCGTGTTGCAGAATGTGCGCCATGATCGCGGAATGCCAGAACATCAATATCAGCAGCAATAAGGAAATCAGCTTGACGTCGGGGAACGTTTTCAGCGCATTCAGCAGGGGAATGGCGACCATACTGATCAGGGCGTCGCAACCCAGCATCGCGGTAATCGTCTGCATGAGCCGCTCGGGCTTTTTGCGAAAGTACAGGACGAGCCACAGAAAGGCGAAGAGTATCAGGGCTTCTGCCAAAGTCTGGAGCATCGCGTCACTGAGACTCGCTCCGGCTGACAGCAGCACCACGCCTGCCAGTACATAGGCGATCAGGGTCAAAGCCAGCAAAAGAATGGAAATCGGGATCGCTTGCGGTCCCTTTCTCAGCAGACAGATATCCCAGAACAGTTTGATCAAAGGCATCTTCGGCTTGCGTGATCGTTAATGAGCCGCCTCCGAAGCAAGCTGATCTGCCGCCAGCTCCAGCGCCGCACCGGCCTCGAGCCAAGCCGCTTCCGCTTCGCGCAATTGAGGTTCAAGGCGAGATTTCGCCAGGAGTGATGCTTTCAAGGGTTCCTTGGCCGGACCCTCGTAGAGCGCCGTATCGGTCAGCAGGCTGTCCAGCCGCGCGCGCTCGTCCATCAACTGATCCAGCCGCGCTTCGGCGCGCTGGAACGCGACCTGGAATGACTTGAGTTGCTGGCGCTTTTCGGCGCCCTGACGGCGGCGCTCCTTGCGCGACGTTTCGGCGATCGCTGCCTCTGGCCGGTCGTGCTCGAGACGGCTCGTCAGCCATTGCCGGTACGCGTCCAGATCGCCGTCGAACGGCCGTACCGTGCCCTCGGCGACGAGCCAGAAGGCGTCCGCGAGGGTGCGCAAGAGATGCCGATCGTGCGAAACAATAATAAAAGCGCCGGCAAACTCCTGCAGCGCGAAGCCCAGTGCGTCGCGCATGTCCAGATCGAGGTGATTGGTCGGTTCATCGAGCAGCAGCAGGTTCGGTTTTCGATAAAGCAGAAGCGCCAGCGCCAGGCGCGCTTTTTCGCCGCCCGAGAACGGCGCGACCGCCGCCAACGCCTTTTCGCCGCTAAAACCAAACCCGCCCAGAAAACTTCGCAGCGTCTTTTCGCTCGCCGCACGATCAAGCTTTTGGAGGTGCTGCAGCGGACTGCTGTCGAAGTGCAACTGCTCCACTTGATGCTGACTGAAATAGCCGAGATGCAGGTCTTGCGCGGTCTCCCGCGTGCCCGCTTTGGGCTGCACGATACCGGCGAGCAGCTTCATCAGAGTGGACTTGCCGGCGCCGTTGGGTCCCAGCAGACCGATACGATCGCCCGGCGACAAGCTGAGCCTTATGTCCTCTAAGACGAGCTTCTCTCCGTAGGCCACGCTGGCTTGATCCAGACTCAGCAGCGGATTGGGCAGTTTATCGGGCTTGGCGAAGGCGAACCGGAAGGGTGAATCGACATGTGCCCTGGCGATCAGCTCCAGCTTTGCCAATGCCTTGATACGGCTCTGCGCCTGACGGGCCTTGCTCGCCTTGGCACGAAAACGATCGATGAAGGCGCGGATATGGGCGCTCTCGCGCTGCTGCTTCTCGTAGGCCGCCTGCTGTTGCGTCAGCGCCTCGGCCCGCCGCGCCTCAAACGCCGAGTAGTTGCCGGCGTACAGGCTGACCGCCTGGTCCTCGATGTGGAGGATGTGATCGGCAAGTTCATCGAGAAAATCACGGTCGTGAGCGATCAGCAACAGCGTTCCGGGATAACTGGCAAGCCAGTCCCGCAGCCAGATCACGGCATCGAGATCGAGGTGGTTGGTCGGCTCGTCGAGCAGCAGCAAATCCGACCGACACATGAGGGCTTGCGCCAGATTGAGCCGCACCCGCCAGCCGCCAGAGAATTCCCCGAATGGCTTCTCTTCATCGCCACGCTTGAAACCGAGCCCGCTCAGCAAGCGCCCTGCCCGCACCCTGGCCGTGTAGCCTCCGATCGCATCCAGACGCGCGTGCAGGCGCGCCATCGCGCTGCCGTCAAGACGCTTTTCCGCCCGCTGCAGTTCGGCCTCGATGGTCCGAAGTTCCTTATCAGCGTCCATGACGTATTCGATGGCCGGTCTCGGGCTCGGCTGGGTCTCCTGGGCCACGTGCGCCAGCGCCAGGGCAGGGGGCATGTACAGCTCGCCGGCGTCGGGATGAAGCTCGCCCCGCAACAGATCGAACAGGCTGGACTTGCCTACTCCATTGGCGCCGGTAATCCCGATTTTCTGGCCGCTACGGATGGCCAAAGTGGCGTGTTCGAACAAAAGTCGGCCGCCACGGCGCAGCGAGACCTCCTTAAAGCGGATCATGCCGGCCTCGTATGCCGGAATTTGCCCAGCGTTAAGGCGCCGGCAGCCGAACCGCTGTTTCCACTGCAGCGAGCCAGCGCCAGCGACGCCGCATCATTCCGCTTGTTCGATGCGTTCATCGGCCTGTCGGATAAATTCGTGCAGGTCACCTTTGCTGACCGTCATCCGGGGTATCACCAAAGCCGTATCGGTGGTCAGAAAAATGAAGGCGTATTTCTTCGTGCTTTCGACGCGTAGGATGGTTGACCAAGCAACCCGGGATTCGCCTCCTTGTGTGATCTCCACCAAGGCCCGCGGTTCGATGCGCAGCTTGGCATCGCCCAGAATGCCGGCTTTATCTTCCTCAGAGTACATCTTCCGGAGTTGCTTGCGCAGATTCCAGCGCATGTACAGCGGCGTCAACAGCCCCCATGCCAGAGCGGTGAGGGCGACGTAAATGGCCGAAAGGCTGTCCTCGAAATAGAACCAGAGAAACAGTGCAATGACGGCGAGGATGCCGGGAATGATCGCCTGATGGCGGCGCAAACTACGCTGCAGCTGATCGGAATTCTGCATTTGGTGTTCATTGAAGGCAATCAGATCCTGCTCGCGAACCTGGTATTCGATTTCAACCATGAGTCGTTTATTTTCTGGAGACGAAGTGCGTGCGTGCTGGCAAACCGCGGTAACGTGAGAGACTCCCGGATGGTTCCCGTCGGGCTAGTATACGCAATTCCCGTTTGCTTTACCGCTGGCGCGTTGCAGCAGCGCCCGGATCGCTTACCTGTCACCCTCTCGCGCGGCTTCCGGCGCGCCGATCTGCGCATGGACGGCCGCGGCCGAAGCGATGTACACCAGGGCCAGCACGGCAAAGATGTATGCCTGAATAAGGCCGATCACAAGACCCAGCAAGTGCATCAAAACCGGGAAGAAAAACGGCGCGAAGCTCAACAGGATGGCGATGATCACCGTGCCGCTCATGATGTTGCCATAGAGCCGCACGGCCAGAGCCAGGGTGCGCGAGAACTCGCCGATGACATTGAACGGCAGCATGAAGACCGTCGGCTTCAGGTATCCGGCCAGGTAGCCGAGAAAGCCCCGCTCGCGTATGCCGTAGAAAGGGACGGCTGCGAACACGCAGATGGCGAGCGCCGCCGTGGTGGATAGGGAACCGGTCGGCGGCTCGAAACCGGGCACGATCTCCAGCAGATTCGACAGCGCGATAAAGAGAAATAGCGTACCGACGAACGGCAGATAGCGTTCCGGCTGACGCTGGCTGACTTCGCGAATCTGATCGCGCATGCCGCACACCAGGACCTCCAGAAAATTTTGCCAGTGCGACAAGCTGGGATCGGCGGTGATCGTGTGCCTTACCCAGGCCGACAACAGAACCAGCAGCGCCATCACCACCCAGGTGAACAGCAGAGTCTCATTAATGACCAGATGGTCCCACTGCCAGACGATTTTCCGATCGGGCGTAATGACCATGTCAGGCGCCGCGCACGGATAAGCCCGCTGCCTTGCCAATCCGCCTCACCAGTAGTGCGCGGGTCACTAGGAACCCGGCCAGGCTCACCAGCAAACACTGCCATTGCCCTCCGCTGGCCAGATAAAAACCGAGCACCGCCAGTACCGTCCTCACGATGAAGCTGGCCAGCCACCATAACGCCGGCCGCCTGAGTTGCGGCAGGCGCTGCACGCTCAGCCACAGGCCACCGTAGTACACCATGCCGAGCAGCATGCCCCAGCCGAACAGGGCCGCCATTTGGAGCGGTTGTTCAATCATGGTCGTTCTCCCGCCTGATCCAGTCCCAGGCTTGCCAGCAGCCAAATACGATGCCGACCAAAAGCAGCGTCAATGTCCACGATATCCGGCTAGGCCAGTGATGGTCGATCCACGACCCAAGCACTACGCCGGCCAGCGTGGGCACGACGACGGACCAGCCCACCAGTCCAAACATGCGCACCCCGAACCAGATGGCATGCCGCTCCTGATGGCGCGCCTGAAGCTTGCGCGCCGACTTCTCGCCAATCCTATTGGCGAGCGTCGGTTGTTTTTGGAGACGTTCTCTGTGCGGCATACCGCGTACCTCATTCACCATACCCTGACAGCCGGGCGGCTGCTACGGCCCGGGCGAAGGCGCTCGCGCGGCGCTGAACTCGCACGCCGCCGCCCGGATTTTGCGAGCATTACATCATACTACACCCGGCCGCCGCATCACCGAGGGGTTTCCTTCAGCTCCGAAAACCGGCGCACGATGCCGGCCTCGAGTTGCACCAGAGCACCGCGTGCCGCCCGCTCGCTCTCGTCCAGACGTCGAAATTGTTCTTCCACGGCGGCTCTCAGTTGACCGAGGTCGCGGCCACGCACGGCGTTGCGCGTGGCGACCAAAACCTCATCGCCGCACTTTATCAAGGTGCCTTCATCCACCGCCAGAAAGACCTCGTCGCCTTTTTCGGGAGTGTAGGCCAGAAGTCCTGGAACCAGCGCCGCGACGAAATCGATATGCCTGGGCTTCAGACAGAACGAGCCGTTTTCCGCCTCAGCGATCACCTTGGACACCGGTTGGTCGATCAGCACCAGGGTGGGCAGCAATACCTTCAGCCTCACCGCTTTGCCTCGTCGATGCGGCCGATCATGTAGAGGGCCCGCTCCGGCCACTCCGCAAACGCATCGTCGAGAATGCGCTCGCAACCTTTCAGTGTATCGTCCAGGCCGACCAGCGCGCCAGGACGGCCAGTAAAGTGTTCGGTGGTAAAGAACGGCTGGGTCAGAAAGCGCTCCAGCCGCCGCGCCCGGTTGACCGTCCGCCTGTCGTTCTCGCTGAGTTCCTCAAGGCCCAGCATGGCGATGATGTCCTGCAATTCCTCGTACTCCGCGAGCGTCTTGCGCACTTCGCGGGCGATTTGATAATGCCGCTCGCCGACCCAGGCCGGATTCAGCATCTTGGAGCGCGAGGCCAGAGGATCGATCGCCGGATAAAATCCCTGGCCGGCGCGCTTGCGGGATAGCACGACGGACGCCGAGAGATGGGCGAAGGTATGGCTGGCAGCCGGGTCGGTGAAGTCATCCGCCGGCACGTACACCGCCTGGATCGACGTCATGCTGCCCATTGCCGTATTGCAGATACGCTCTTCCAGCTCGGCCAGCTCGCTCGCCAGCGTCGGCTGATAACCGACCCGGGATGGCAGTTGTCCCATGAGGCCCGATACCTCGGCGCCGGCCTGGATGAAGCGGAAGATGTTGTCGACCAATACTAAGACGTCCTGCCGCGACTGATCGCGGAGATTCTCGGCGATGGTCAGCGCCGCGTGACCGACGCGAAAGCGGACGCCTGGCGGCTCGTTCATCTGGCCGAACACCAGTACGGCCTTGTCCAGCACGCCGGTCTCGCTCATTGTCCGATAGAGCTCTTCGGCCTCGCGGCAGCGCTCGCCGATGCCGCAGAACACGCTGGCGCCGCCGTAGCGGCCAACCATATTGTGGATCAGCTCGGTGATGATGACGGTCTTGCCGACGCCGGCGCCGCCGAATAGCCCCGCCGTTCCCCCCTGCTCCAGCGGCGCCAGAAGATCGATGATCTTGATGCCGGTCTCGAACACTTCGGACGTTACCCGGCGCTGCGCCAGCGGCACTGGCGGCCGGTGTATCGATTGCCAACTTGCGCCGGACAGCGCGTCCTTGCCGTCGATGGGCTCGCCGAACACGTTGATCATGCGCCCGAGCAGGCGCTCGCCGACCGGGACGGTGAGCGGCCCGCCCGTATCGATGACGACATCGCCGCGCGCCAGACCTTCGGTGGACTGCATGGCGATGCAGCGCACCGTCACATCGCTCAGGTGAGAAATCGTCTCCAGCGGCACCCCGCCGTCGTACCCGGTCACCAGTCGGTTGTTGAGCATCGGCAACCGAGCCGGAAAGCGCGCATCGACGATGCCGCCCTTGATCGACACGAGCGTGCCCCGGTTGACCGCAGGCTGATCCTGGACGATTGCCTTGCGGGTGTCCTTCACCGTCTTGAGTTCGAGCAGCGCCAGATGGCGTCCCGGACAGAAACGCGGTCCGGCACTGAATGGCAGGGGGGCATTGCGGTTATGCACGGGGCAGGCGCGATCGGCGAGCCAGCGCTGCGGCCGGAATTCATCCGCTGCGGTGAAGTATCGCGCCTCCGCAAGCTCATGCAGACGCGATCGCAGCGATTACTCATAGCTGAAGGCAATATAGCCGTGATAAGTCATCAGGACGACCAGCAGCACCGACAAGGAGACGTGAACAACGAGCCATCCCTTCTGAAGCCACCGTGTATTTATCCCTAGAACCTCACGATTGCACAGGCCCAATACCACGATAGCAAAAAACACCGCGCTCATGAACAGTAGATAAGTGTAACCGAAGGTCGTCGAGTGGAAATAGTACAACAGAGGCGCAAAAGCACCCCATTGCTTGTGTCGCGGGCCGCAGGTCTTCGTCTGCCCGCGGCCATGGACCCGCAGCCACGACAAGCGCCACTGATGTGCCACATAAAGCACCAGCAGGAATCCGGTGCACTGCTTGTAGAGTTCGTTGGCCTGCATCGAGACCAGCCAGGACCATTTCACGGTAAAGGCATCCTGCAGAAAAAACGCCAGCAACAGACCCGCGCCGAGGTAAAAATAGACCGGCTGCGCGTTCGGCGGCGGCTTGGCGGGTGCCGCGACTTGCGGATGTGGCACGTGTTTCAACGCAAAACGTTGCATTGTATTGTCCTCGTAGCTTGGTAACATGTTGTCAAGCATGCGGCGGTGTAATCATCTACCCTTCATCAATCTAACGCCAAATGCATACGTGGAACGCCGGCTCACCGGCTCCGCTGGCTTATTAACCGAGAGTCCGGCCGCCTTACGCAGGTCGTCGAGAATTTTATCCCAGAGCGCGATACGAGCCATGAGAGCGTACCTGGCCGATAGCTGCGCCTCTTCCCACCGCTGCTTCGATTCTCCGCAGAGGCGCGCCACCATGGCGCGCGCAAACTGGCCGCGCCGTTCCGTATCGCTCGAGGTATGGCGATCGAGATAGTAGCGAAAGGTGGACCAGCGCGCCGAAGCACGGCCTGCGAGCTGCTCGGCCACCTGGCGAAACATCAAGGGAACGATCTCTTCCCGGCCATAGGCGAGTACAGCAGCGATCCGGTGCACCTGGTCCGACTGTGCAATTTCCATCGTCATTCTTACGAAGCTCGATACGCCCGGCGGACCTGTCTGTTCAATGGCATCCTCGAGGCTCACACCGTGCTGCAGGCGCGCGAGGAAGGATTCCATCCTCGCAGTTGTCGCGCCGCAGTCTCGCATGGCCTACAGATACAGCTCGAAATGAGAGAGATAACGGCCATCGGGTACCAGATCGCTTTCTTCCTCAAGAACGATCTCATTGGCCAGGCGGCGGGCCTCCGCATCGGTGGTGGGCGTCCACGGGATGTCGACGCACGTAAGAGACCGCTGTAAGGCCTTCAGCAAGGACTGAAAATCCCAGACACAAGACACGTGTGCTCGCATAAAAGCACGAAGACTTGCTTCATCGGTCAGCTGCGCGTAGAGCGGCTGAGAAGCCAGTGTCCGGGCCAGATCGCTGACGACGGGCTTACGCGGGGCAGGGGTCTTTACGTCCATGACGCATCCTCTTGAAAGGCGTAGGGTTAAGCCTCTCGTTGAAAGCCTGATGGTCGGGCGATCCACGGGCGGTACCCGACTGGTTTTTCACCAGCCGATTTCCCGGGTTGAGGATCCGCACGGTCGAGGTCGCTGCACGCGGCTACGCGCCCGGCACAGCGCCTGATCGGGGCGCCAGCGTGCACAGCGAATAAAACTGAAAGAAGCTCGAGGTGATCGCCCTATCAGGCCAGTGCTTTCGGTGCAGATCGGCGGTGGACACGTTCTCCCTCACCGCCAGACCCAGGCCATCGGCCAGCGCGTGTACGTCCTCGATCCCGGTGATCCAGGGCGCATTGAGGCGGGCGAAGTACTCCACGAGCGCGCACAGGGCCGGATCGCCCGTGCTCTTGGTGATCACCTTTTCGGACAGATAATCCAACGCGACGGTGGATTGTGGAACGTGCTCGCGGAGTCTGACCAGCACTCGCATCACCTCGACCAGCGGCAGGTACATCGTATTGCCTTCCCAGATGAAATGCGTAGGCAGGCCGCTGTCAAATTGATGTGCCTCCAGCAAACCGATCCAGTCCTCGGCCACGTAATTGGCGGGGATGAACGTCACGTCGGCATCGAGGCCGTGTTCGTCGAAACGCGCCTTCTTGAAATCCAGCGTCGCTCCATCGTCCAGTTCAAAATAGGCGACGCCGGGAGCGCGCTTCCGGATCGCCCGGGTGTCCAGACCCGCTCCCAGGATCACGACCTGCCGACAACCTTCCGCGATGCGCGCCTCCAGCACATCATCGAGATAGCGGGTTCTGAGCTTGACCGCCTCTTTCGCTGACGGGTTGGCCGCACACGCGGCGGTTGCCGCCCGTCTGGTTTCATCGTTCAGAAACAGGCCGACGATCGGGTCCCGATAGAGCGGCATGGGCTCATGGTTTTCCTCGGCGCGGAATTCGGCCACGATGAAGGCCGTCCCGGTCACGTTCTTGATCGCTGTCATAACGCCTCCTGATCAGTCATGTCATGGTGGCGGGCCCTGGCTTCGATTCGCCTGAGCTCGCCACCCGGTGAATGAGTGTTGCAAAACCCCAAAGACCTCTGTTGGTCCGGCGCGCAGGGAGCGCGTGAGACGCCGGTTTCTGCACCCGATCGCTCACGTCGAGACTGCTTATTGCAGAGGTCTTTAGGTCCATGACGAATCCTCTCAGAAAGTGTACGGTTTACAAAGCGATAGAAAAACCAGATATTCACATTCCTGAGAGGTAATTAGCTTTTCATGGGCCGATTCTTCCTTCGGTTGAAGGCCATCCCTACTCGGGCGAAGGTATTTGCAGATCGACTGGATTGGCTGCTCTGGGATTCTGCGCATCCTTGATGGTCAGTAGATAGGTCGCAGGTTCCATATCCGCAGGGAGACTTGCCACGGCCTCGGTGGGTGAGAAGCTGACCACGGAAAGCGCCTGGCCGCCCAGCGTGACCGTAGGCGGTGGACGGCCGAAGGAGGCGCCGGAAATGACAAGGCGGCGTTGTACGGTATCCACCTTGGCGCTCAGGATCACCGGAGCCGGCGCTTCCGCGCGCAGGGCGCCGCTCGCCCCCCGGCATCGACGGTCTGCGAAATGCTTGTCAGCAGGGCTAGCGCGAAACTGCCAATGTATTGTTTATACATAACCATTCTCCTAATCAAGATAAAAAATCACAGTCTGCGGCGCGATTTGATAGGGACGGCGCCGTATTCACATGTCGCCTGTCTTTCAGGCGCATACCTTATCTAATGTCCGCGAGACGGTTACGTGAACCTTCGAAAACTTGACTCGATTCAACGCGAGCACAAGTTATCCAGACGCGAGCGAAAAGTCGTCGGGGTACGGTTGGTTTTCGGTTGGCTTTGGGTCGGTTGAAACGAGAGACTTCGGACGGCCCGAACGCGGTCGGGTGCTACACCGCGAAATCAAGGGGACTTTCGAACTAGGCAGTGTTCACAGTAGCCAGATAGAGGCACAAGCGAGAGGCAGATAAGGCCTTGAACCGAGAAGCGAGCTTATCGTACCGAGTGGCGATACGAGGAAACGGCTTGAGTTGATTGATGAATCGCTCTACGAGGTATCGCGCCTGGTATCGCTGCTTGTCGTAGGCGCGCGACTTCAGCCGATTGCCCCGAGCGAGATGATGGCCTCGGCGCTGGCCTGATGGAGGGTCTCGATGAACACCCCGCTGTCGCAGCCCCGCTCAGCGATGACCGCCCCTGATCGCTACCGTTTCTTTAAGGTGCACCGGCGGCATGCGGGTGGGCACGGACAAGGGTGGCGTCGATGAACGACTCTTCAAGGTCCGCCACCCCCTTCAGCGCCTTCGCGACCCGCCCAGACGCCACCTGCCTCCCAACGGGAGATGCGCACAGACCCGGAATGTCAGTTGCCGAATTCGGGGGTAAGCCGCGCCACGAATTGCCGACGCCCGCTGGGTATAGCACCGTCTCGACAAACAGTCGGCGGCGAGGCCGCCTATGTCGGTCGGCATGGACGTGTTCGCTCGCCGGATCATCGGCTGGCGAGTGTCCCGCTCGATGACGACGAAGTGCGTCCTGGATGCCCTGGAGCAAGCGCTGTGGGCGCGCTCCGGTGCTGCCGGGGTCGTGCATCATCGTGATGCGGGGAGCCAGTATCTGTCGATTCGCCACACCGACCGCC
>CADDZF010000019.1 GCA_902812445.1 Methylococcaceae bacterium
CCCGCTTCGCCAAGGACTTGGTCGAGGTGGTCGCCTGGCTAGATGGAGGGCCGGAGCCGGCCACGGTGCGGGACGGCGTGATGCGGGCGGATCGTCTGTTGACCATGCGATCCCGGCTGTCCGCCGCTTACAAGGGACTGCATGCCCTGCTAATGCGCGAAGGAGCAACGGATTTCCGTAGCGGCCAGGACTTCGCCCAGACGGTCTTTTTCGACGAGGCCGTCGACATCCATCACATTTTCCCGAGGGTCTGGTGCGAGGCACAGAAACCGCCCCTTCTATGGAGCATTTACGACTCGATCGTCAACAAGACGCCTCTCAGTTATCGGACCAACCGCATCATCGGGGGCGCGGAGCCCTCGAAATATCTCTCGAAGCTGGAACAGGGCAAAACCGGCGCCAACGGGCAAATCATCGAACCGCCCATCCTTCCAGCTGTGCTGGACGCTCGCCTGGAATCTCGCTGTATTCCTGTGCAGGCTTTGCGTTCGGACGACTTCCATGGCTTTATCAAAGCCCGGCAGCATGCTCTCCTTGGGCTGATTTCGCGGATCACCGGCCAGGACTTCAAGGGCGACATGCAACCCGCCGAGGAGGGCGAAGAACTTTCCGCCAACCTGGCCCATGACACCGGTTTGGAACTGGCCGAGGCGGACTGACGGTCACTGAGTAAAACCATGAAGACTAGAATTCCCTGACAGTCGAAACCCTTACCCACGACGACGCGACCCGCAAAAACATACCGACGGCCGAATATCAGTCGGTCATGCGCCGGGATGAGCAGAGCCCCGTCGGTGATGTTTACCGGATGGAGGCGGACTTTGCGAAGAAGGTCGAGGCCGAGTTTGACCGATTGATCGAGAGAATCACGAAGGGCGACGAGTGATAAGAAGGGAGAATAGGAAAGGCTAAAAGGCGGTGGCTAACCGTCCATCTTCTCCACTCTTTAATTTCGGTATGATGCATACTTGAATGGCTATTTTGCATGCATCGGAGACCTCCATGCGAACCACGCTCAACATCGACGATGGATTGCTTCGGCAGGCACGCGAGCTATCGGGGCTGCAAGAAAAGACGGCCTTGATCCGCGAAGGCTTGAAACCCCTGATCGAATGGGAGAGCGCCAAGCGATTGGCCAAACTGGGCGGGTCGGAACCCCAGCTGGAACCCATACCTCGGCGGCGTGGCGAAGCCGATCAATGATCCTCGTCGATACCTCAGGATCGACCATCTCCGTGGCGCGGAGGGGCAACTGGCCGCGTTGCTCACACGGGGCGCGGTGGGGATGCACCCGATGGTCATCGGCGAACTGGCCTGCGGAAATCTGCAAAATCGCAGCGAGCTATTGAACTTATGGCGCAATTTGCCGGGTATCGCCCCGGTGACCGACAGCGAAGCCCATTATTTTCTCGAACGGAACCGGCTCAGGGGCAAAGGCGCCGGCTGGATCGACATCCATTTGCTCGCGGCCGTCGCGCTGCAAGGCGATGCGCTGCTGTGGACCCGGGACAAGCGATTGGCGGGGTTGCAGGCGGTAATCGGCGGATATATCCCTGCGCGCGCCTAACCCACCCTACATTTGGAACTGCGGAGCGGAAGACTTAGACTGGGCAAAACCATCGTGCCGAATCCCTTGTTCAATGACTCGATTATGCTAAGGTGTTTTGGTGCTTCATCACCAAACCGAGGACTTCCCTATGCCTAGATTGACGATTACCTTGAGCGAAGAACGCTATCAAGCCCTGAAGGAAGCCGCGGCAAAGCGGCGCAAAAGCTTGGTCGCCGTCATCGACGAAAGTCTCGATTTTTACGGTATCAAGAGCGGCCAGTCTGCCGCAGACCTGGTGGCACGGGCTCGCCGCAGAGCAGCGCTCAGCGAGGAAGAGGCATTGGCGCTCACCATAGCTGAAACACGCAGGGAACGGCAGGGTTCATGACGCCACCCTTGGCGATCGTCGACACCAACGTCGTCATCAGCGGACTCCTGACCAGTAATCCCGAGTCGCCGGTCGCCCGGATTCTCGATGGCATGCTGACCGCGGCGTTTCCCTTCGCCCTATCGCCCGCCTTGCTAGCCGAATACCGTGCGGTCCTGATGCGACCCACGATTGGCCGCCTGCACGGACTGACGGCAGATGAAATCGATCGGTTTCTCAGCGAAATCGTGGCGAACGCGGTCTGGCGTGAACCGACCCAATCGGCCCATGCCCCGGACCCTGGAGACGATCATCTTTGGGAATTGCTGGGCGCATGCAAGGGTGGCGTGCTCATCACCGGCGACCGCCTGTTACTCGACAATCCGCCCGATTTCGCATCCGTACTCAGTCCGAGGTCTTTTCTGGAATTACTGGATACGTAGCGCCGATTCCGCCAACGGCGCAAGCCGGCTTACCGAACGACAAGACACAGTTATGGCCAAAGGGCGGTTTGGTGGGTTACGGCGCGCGGACAGGCAGGCGCTAATCAGCAGATATATCCCTGCGCGCGCCTAACCCACCCTACATTTGGAACTTTTCTATGGCCAAGAAGCAAACACAACTGACTGTCGAAACCCTCAAACACGACGAAGCCACGCGCAAGAACATCCCGACCGCCGAATACCAGTCAGTCATGCGTCAGGATGAACAAAACCCGATCCGAATAGCCTACGAGCGCCGCAACCGTGATCTCGATCCGCAACTGGTCTGGCGCGGCAAGGACGAGCAGGACTGGTCTGACCTGATCGTTCATGCACCGCCGCTCTATATTCAGGAAAAGGTTCATCCCAAGGTTTTGATTGACGACTTGCATCGTCAATCAGTGGATAGTGGACAGTGGAAGAGAGTGGATAGTGGACAGGGAATAGTGGATAGCAAGAAAGCGTCTTCGCTATCCGCTAACCACTATTCACTACCCACTCAACCCGACCTGTTCGCCGACTTCAACGGCATCCCAAAGGGCGTGGATAAGACGGAGTTCTACCAGCACGACCAGAACTGGTCCAACCGCATGATTCTCGGCGACAGCCTGCAAGTCATGGCCTCATTGGCCGAACGCGAAGGCTTGCGCGGCAAGGTGCAATGCATTTATTTCGACCCGCCCTACGGCATCAAGTTCAACAGCAACTTCCAGTGGTCCACCACCAGCCGCGACGTGAAGGACGGCAAGGCCGACCACATCACCCGCGAACCTGAGCAGGTCAAAGCCTTCCGGGATACCTGGCGGGATGGCATTCACTCTTATCTGACCTATTTGCGCGACCGGCTGACCGTGGCGCGGGATTTGTTGACGGACTCCGGATCGATCTTCGTGCAGATCGGGGATGAGAATGTGCATCGGGTTAGGGCTGTGATGGATGAGGTGTTTGGCGAGGATAACTTCATCAGCCAAATCACGGTCCGCAAGACGACCAGTGAAGGAAACACCTTGCTTGGCGCCACATGCGATTTCGTGCTCTGGTTCGGAAGGCATAAAGAGGTGACGAAAGCGCGAACCCTCTATGCTGGCCGCAGTGAGGATTCGGAAGGCCGCTATACATCCGAGTATTTCGACGGCTCTTTTTACCGACTGGATAATGTCACAAGCTCACGTCCGGCGGGCGATGGTGACGTGACTAAGTTTCAGTGGTTTGGCGAAGAGCACACTCCCGGCAAGGGAACGTTTAAGACAAAAGAATCTGGGCTCATTCGGTTGGGGAAAGCCGACCGCTTTGTCGTCACAAAGAATGGCAAACTGAACTATCGGAGGTCGCAAACAGACTTTGGCTACGGCGCGATGGGAAACCTCTGGTCAGACATTAGCGGTGCTGTTCAAAGTAGGTCCGATCCCAAGGTTTATGTCGTTCAAACATCGACGAGCATTATTGGGCGTTGCCTGCTACTGGCCACCGATCCCGGCGACCTCGTCCTCGACCCGACCTGCGGCTCCGGCACCACCGCCTACGTCGCCGAACAATGGGGCCGCCGCTGGATCACGGTTGACACCTCGCGCGTGGCGCTGGCGCTGGCCCGTGCCCGCCTCATGGGCGCTCGATACCCGTTCTATCTGTTGGCGGATTCACCGGAAGGCCGGCGCAAGGAAGCCGAGCTTAGTCGAGTGGATAGAGGACAGTGGAAGAGAGTGGCTAGTGGACAGGGAATAGTGGATAGCAAGAAAGCGTCTTCACTATCCACTAACCACTATTTACTATCCACTAGCCACTATTCACTCAAGCAGGGCTTCGTCTACGAGCGCGTGCCGCACATCACCCTCAAATCCATCGCCAACAACGCCGAGATCGACGTCATCTGGGACAAGTTCCAGGAAAAGCTGGAGCCCCTGCGTGAACAGCTCAATCAAGCGTTGGAACGCAACACCCCTCACCGTCATGCCCGCGAAGGCGGGCATCCAGAAGGCCAAAACCTGGATTCCCGCGTACGCGGGAATGACAACTTGGTTGCGTGGGAGGAATGGGAAATTCCCCGCGAACCCGATCCCAAGTGGCCGGATGCCGCAAAGAAACTCCATGCCGACTGGTGGCAATTGCGCATCGCGCGGCAGCAGGAGATCGACAAGTCAATCGCCGCCAAGGCCGAGTTCGAATACCTCTACGACAAACCCTACGAGGACAGGAAGAAAGTCCGCGTGGCCGGTCCCTTCACCGTCGAGAGCCTTTCGCCGCACCGAGTGCTCGGCGTGGATGAGAACGATGACTTGATCGACCCCAGAGTGGCGGAGACCGACGGCGAATACGGCGCGAAGCAGACCTTTCCCCAGATAATCCTGGAAAACCTCAAAACCGCGGGCGTTCAGCAGGCGCACAAGGAAGACAAGATCGACTTCACTTCGTTGACGCCTTGGCCGGGCGAGCTGATCTGCGCCGAGGGACTAGTGGATAGTTCCGAGTGGATAGTGGATAGCCGAAAGGATTCCTCGCTATCCACTAATCACTATCCACTATCCACTACCAAGCGCGCAGCGGTTTTCATTGGCCCAGAATTCGGCACCGTCTCCCGTCCCGATCTGGTCGCCGCCGCCCGCGAGGCCGGCGACGCCGGCTTCGACGTGCTCATCGCCTGCGCCTTCAACTACGACGCCCCCTCCTCGGAATTCGACAAGCTCGGCCGCATTCCCGTGCTCAAGGCGCGCATGAACGCCGACCTCCACATGGCCGATGATCTCAAGAACACCGGCAAGGGCAACCTGTTCGTCATCTTCGGCGAGCCGGACATTGAAGTGGCTAGTGAAGAGTGGTTAGTGGATAGTTGGGGAACTAGGGTAGCGCCTTATGAAATCTGTAAACTCGTATCGAGGGTTGATTGTCTGGCAGAAATCAATGGACTTGGCCGTGAGGATTTACGGGATTACACAAGGATTTCCAACCGACGAAAAATTTGGGATTACATCGCAAACGCGGCGGGCATCGACGTCCATTCCAGCAAATATCGCCGAAGGACAGGCACGGAAAACAACGGGGGAGTTTCTGCAATCGCTTGGCATTGCGCGGGGATCACTGGCCGAACTGGAAACGCTTCTGACCTTATCCGAAAAGCTGGGATTTCTGACGACGCCGGATTCAGAGCGCTTGTTGAACGATTGCGCCGAGATCAACAAGATACTTCACGCACTCATGAAATCGCTATCCACTCCCCGCTGACCACTATCCACTATTCACAAGTCACTATCCACGGCGTGGACGTCTTCCACCCCAATACCGGCGAAGTCAGCAGCGACGGCGCAGAAGGCATCGCCTGCTGGTTCATCGACACCGACTACAACGAAGAAAGCTTCTTCGTCCGCCACGCCTACTTTTTAGGCGCGAACGATCCCTACAAGGCGCTCAAGACCACGCTCAAGGCTGAAATCAATGAAGAAGCCTGGGCCACGCTCAACAGCGACATTTCAAGGCCGTTCGAAAAACCCAAGTCCGGGCGCATCGCGGTGAAGGCGATCAATCATCTGGGGGATGAGGTGATGAAAGTTTTCAGGGTGAAGTGAGGGGCCTTCACAGCGCCGACGGCTTCATCGACCGTGCCAAACGATCGGCCGGCGTGAGCTGGAAACTCACTCATTGACGGCGTGGCCACGCATTAAAAGCTGAAAAATCTCACCGATTCAGGTAAAGTTTATTTTCTTTTATTCTCCAATTCGATCGAGCAGAATAATGAATCGTGACTGCATTGCGCCTTCGATTTTATCGGCTGATTTTGCGCGCCTGGGTGAGGAGGTGGATAACGTTCTGAGAGCCGGCGCGGACATCGTCCATTTCGATGTGATGGACAATCACTACGTGCCCAATCTCACCATCGGCCCGCTGGTGTGCGAGGCGCTGCGCAAGCACGGCGTCACCGCGCCGATCGACGTGCACCTGATGGTTAAGCCGGTCGACCGCATCATTCCGGATTTCGCCAAGGCGGGTGCCAGCTACATCACTTTTCACCCGGAAGCCTCAGAGCACGTCGACCGCAGCTTGCAACTCATCCGCGACAATGGCTGCAAGGCGGGATTGGTGTTCAATCCGGCGACGCCTTTGAGCTATCTGGACTACGCCATGGAAAAAGTCGACATGATCCTGCTGATGTCGGTAAACCCCGGATTCGGTGGTCAGTCGTTCATTTCTTACGTGCTCAACAAGCTGCGCGCAGCGAAGCAGCGCATCGAGGCGAGCGGACGCAATATCCGGCTCGAAATAGACGGCGGCGTGAAGGCCGACAACATCCGCGACATTGCAGCGGCGGGTGCGGACACCTTCGTCGCCGGCTCGGCCATTTTTGGCGCTGCCAAGGCCGATGACCCGAACCGCTATGATTCTGTCATCAAGGCGTTGCGCGGAGAAATCGCCAAGGCCAGGCAAGCCGGATGATGGCAATGAGACCCGAGCTGATCGCCTTCGACCTGGACGGCACGCTGGTCGACAGCGCGCCGGATATCGCCTATGCGATCGACACCATGCTCGGCCACTTGGACAGGACGCCGGTGGGCGAAGAGCGGGTCAAGTCGTGGATCGGCAATGGCGTCACCATGATGGTGAAGCGCGCTCTGACCGGCGAGCTGTGGCCCACCGGCACGCCACTGCTGTATGAAAAAGCCTTTGCGGTGTTCATGGAGATTTATGGCGCCAACAGCTGCGAGCGCAGCCACCTGTTTCCCGGCGTCATGGAAGGGCTGCGCCAGCTCAAGAGCGAAGGCTACATCGTCACCTGCATCACCAACAAGCACTCGAACTTCACCCGGCCGCTCCTGGAACATCTGGCTGTCGCCGAATATATGGATTTCATCGGCTGCGGCGATCAGTTCGAGCGGCTGAAACCCGACCCTTTCCCACTGCTCAAAACCGCCGAACGCTTCAATGTGCAGCCCTCGCGGGCAATCATGATCGGCGATTCGGCCAATGACGTCGAAGCGGCGCGCGCCGCGGGGTTCGGCATCTATTGCGTGCCCTACGGTTATCACAATCTCGCTTGTGTGGAAGATCTCCATGCCGACCGGGTGATCGACTCCATCGCCGAGCTCCCCGCCTTGCTGTCAGGCCTCCTGGACAGATGAACGGACGCGCGCAACGATTCAGAGAACGATGGTGCGACCGACCACCATCGAGGAAATAAAGAAAACTCCCGAGCCGACCCTCCCATTCCCGGCCGGCGTATCGCCAGGTCAGGGACGGACGGCTCCTCATCTCTGGATTAACGCGTGAGCCCATGACTCCTGAACAGTTCAACGACTATGCCGTCCAAGGCTATAATCGCATACCCGTGGCGCGATCGGTGCTGGCGGACCTCGACACGCCTTTGAGCGCTTATCTCAAGCTCGCTGATGCGCCGTATTCCTATCTTTTCGAATCGGTGCAGGGCGGCGAACAGTGGGGACGCTATTCGATCATCGGCTTGCCCTGCCACACCGTCTTGACCGTAACCGGTCAGCGGATCGTCCTGCAACAGCACGCTGAAGTCGTGGAAACCGCCACGACCACCGATCCTTTAGGCTGGATCCGGCGCTTTGCCGCGAGTTTCAAAGTACCGGCTATCGCCGGCTTGCCGCGCTTTACGGGCGGATTGGTCGGCTATTTCGGCTACGAGACGGTCGCCTACCTCGAGCCGCGTCTGGCGTGCGAGAAGCCCGATCCGATCGGCGCGCCGGATATTCTGCTGATGATATCGGAAGAAGTCCTCGTCTTCGATAATCTCACCGGCAAGCTGCTGGTGTTGATCCACGTCGATCCCGCGCTCCCCAAGGCCTACCAAAAGGCCCAGGAGCGGCTCGACCGGCTGGTCGCCGACTTGCGGGAGAACCGTATTCGCCATCTGCTTGCGCAGCGCGCGGGCAAGCCGGTCGATGAAGCGGATTTCGTCTCCGGCTTTACCCAGGATGGCTTCGAGAATGCCGTAGGCAGGGTCAAGGGCTACATCGTCGAGGGCGATGTGATGCAGGTGGTCCTCTCACAGCGCCTGACGGTACCCTATTCCGCCTCGCCGCTCGATCTCTACCGCGCCCTGCGCTGCCTGAATCCTTCGCCTTACATGTTCCATCTCAACCTGCGCGATTTTCACGTCGTCGGCTCGTCGCCGGAGATTCTGGTGCGGCTGGAGGACGCTACGGTGACGGTGCGTCCCATCGCCGGCACGCGGCGCCGCGGCCGTACGCCGGAAGAAGACCTGGCCCTGGAGCAGGAGCTGCTCGAAGATCCGAAGGAGATCGCCGAACACCTGATGCTGATCGATCTCGGCCGCAACGACGCAGGACGCGTGGCAGAGCCCGGCAGCGTCAAGGTCACGGATAGGATGATCGTCGAGCGCTATTCCCACGTCATGCACATCGTGTCCAACGTGACCGGCACGCTCAAAGCGGGCAAAAACGCTTTCGACGTGCTGGCGGCCACCTTTCCCGCCGGCACCGTCAGCGGTGCGCCGAAGATACGTGCCATGGAAATCATCGCCGAACTGGAGCCAGTCAAGCGCGGCATTTATTCCGGCGCCGTTGGCTATATCGCCTGGTCGGGCAATCTGGATACGGCGATCGCCATCCGCACCGCGGTGATCAAGGACGGCGCGCTGCACGTCCAGGTCGGCGCCGGCATTGTCCACGATTCCGTGCCGCGCAGCGAATGGGAGGAAACCATGAACAAGGGGCGCGCGATCTTCCGTGCGGTGGCGATGGCGGAAGCCGGTCTCGAAGGAGGGCAGGGCCTGTGAGAGTCCTCATGATCGACAACTACGATTCCTTCACGTACAACCTGGTGCAGTATCTGGCGGAGCTCGGCGCCCAGGTGGACGTCGTGCGCAACGATCAGATCGGCGCGGGGCAAATCGAAAGCTTTCATCCCGATAAAATCGTCATCTCGCCCGGACCGTGCACACCGAAGGAGGCCGGCATTTCAGTGGATGCGATTCACCGCTATGGCGGTCGGTATCCGATCCTGGGCGTTTGCCTGGGTCACCAGAGCATTGCTTACGCCTTCGGCGGCCACATCGTGCACGCCAAGAGGATCATGCACGGCAAGACCTCCCTCGTCTACCACCGCCAGCAGGGCGTTTTCCAGGGACTCAACAAGCCATTTCAGGCGACCCGCTATCACTCGCTGGTGATCGAACAGGCGAGCGTGCCGGACTGCCTGGACATTACCGCCTGGACCGAAGACGAGGAAGGCAATCTGGACGAGATCATGGGCGTCAGGCATAAGACTCTGGCGATCGAGGGCGTGCAGTTTCATCCCGAGTCGATTCTCACCGAGCAAGGTCACGATCTACTGAAAAATTTTCTCGAGCAATAGCTGACGCGCATGGACATGCAAGCCATCCTGCAACACCTGCTGGATAAACAAGATCTGTCGCCGAGCGAAATGCGCCAAACCATGCGCACCATCATGAGCGGCGGCGCTACACCGGCGCAGATCGGCGCGTTTTTGATCGCACTGCGCGCCAAGGGCGAGAGCGCCGAGGAAATCATTGCCGCCGCGCAGGTGCTGCGCGAGCTGGCGACCAAAGTGCCGGTCACGGGGCCGCACGTGATCGACACCTGCGGCACCGGGGGCGATGCCCGCAATACCTTCAATATCTCCACGACCGTCGCCTTTGTCGTCGCGGCGGCCGGGGGCAAAGTGGCCAAGCACGGCAACCGCTCGGTATCGAGCCGTTCGGGCAGTGCCGATGTGCTGGAGGCGGCGGGCATCCATCTCGATTTGACACCCGATCAGGTGAAAGCCTGCATCGAGCAGGTTGGCGTCGGATTCCTGTTCGCTCAGCGCCATCACGGCGCGATGAAATACGCCATCGAACCACGCCGTGAGATCGGCGTGCGCACGGTGTTCAATCTGCTCGGCCCATTGACCAATCCGGCGGGCGCACCCCATCAGTTGATCGGCGTGTTCGCCGATGTTTGGGTGTTGCCACTGGCGAAGGCAGCGCAGACGCTTGGCAGCAAGCACGTGCTGGTGGTGCACGCCGAGGATGGGCTGGATGAAATCAGCATCGCCTCGCCGACCCACGTCGCCGAGCTGAAAAATGATGAGATTGCCGATTATAGGCTCACGCCCGAGCAATTCGGCTTCGCGCCGACATCGCTGAATGCCTTGGCGGTGGACGGCGTGATGGCGAGCCTGAAAATGATGCAGGCGGTCCTAGACCGACGACCCGGCCCTTCCCGCGATATCGTCCTTCTTAACGCCGGTGCCGCCATATATGCGGCGAACCTGACCGATAGCCTGGAGGCAGGCATTGAGAGGGCGCAAGCCGTCATCGATGACGGCTCGGCGAGGGCGAAACTGGACGCCTTGGTGGCACTCAGCCAATCCTTCCGCTAACAGCAAGGCAAGCCGCGAGACGATAGCATGCGCAATCCTCCCGACATCCTCAAAAAAATCCTCGCCCGCAAACTGCAAGAAGTCCTTGAGCGGCGCGCACGAGTTTCCCTGGCCGCCATCCGAGAATTGGCGGAAGCGGCGGATGCGCCGCGTCGCTTCGTTGAAGCGTTGTGGCAACGGATCGAGACCGGGCAGCCGGCAATCATTGCCGAGATCAAGAAGGCGTCGCCCAGCAAAGGTATCATCCGCAACTATTATGATCCCGCCGCCATTGCGCGCAGCTATGCTCGAGGCGGGGCGGCTTGCCTGTCGGTGCTGACCGATCGGGATTTCTTCCAGGGCGCGGAAGACCATCTGCAACTGGCGCGGGCGGCCTGCGATTTGCCGGTTCTGCGCAAAGATTTTAGCGTCGATGCCTACCAGCTTTACGAAGCCCGCGCCATCGGTGCGGACTGCATTCTGCTCATCGCCGCTGCGCTGGACGACGGCCGGCTGCGCGATCTGGCCGCTCTCGCCGGCGAACTCGGTATGGACGTGCTGGTGGAGGTGCACGACGCCGATGAACTGGAACGCGCGCTGGCCGTGCCTGCTCCTCTGATCGGCATCAATAACCGCAATCTCCGCACTTTCGAGGTCAGCCTGGAGACGACGCTCGAGCTGTTGCCGCGGGTGCCCGATCAGCACCTAGTGATCACTGAGAGCGGCATCCTGAATGCCGATGACGTCGTCCGCATGCGCCGCCGCGGCGTCCACGCCTTCCTGGTCGGCGAAGCCTTCATGAAGGCCGATGAGCCAGGCGAAAAACTCCGCGAGTGGTTGGACGTTTGAGCTGCCGGTCGATGCCGGAAAGTCGTAAACGATATGAGCCCAATCGAAATAGAACGCTGGAATAGCGAAACCGACGGTGAACTGACCGAGCAGAAGCTGCGCATGAAGCTGGAAAGCCGAGGTTATCGGATCAGCCGCTACGTCTACCCGCCCGGCACCTACTTTCCCGAACACGCTCACACCGTGCATAAGATCAATGCCGTGGTGTGTGGCCGCTTTCGCGTGAGCCTGTGCGGCCGATCGGTCATTCTGCAGCCGGGCGACTGGCTCAAGCTGCCGCGCGGCATTCTGCACAGCGCGGAGGTGGTGGGCGATGAGCCGGTGATCAGCCTCGATGCGGCGAAAGCCGATGTTTATTGAGCCCAGTCTTCGTCGCGCGCGACCTTGTGGTGATTGACCCGGCCCTTAATAAATAAGCCGGGTTAACCCATGGCAGGGATGCCCCGACACGGCGCCAAGCCGCGTGAGCCATGGATCGTCCGGCCCGCGATCTCTCGTAATGATGCGGCTTGTCAACGATGCGCTCAGCGCATCCCGAACACGACGATGGTTTTGCCCTTGACGACAATCAATCCCTTGTTTTCAAGCTCCTTGAGCATTTTGCCCGCCACTTCACGCGAACAACCGGCGATACGGCCGATCTCCTGCCGGGTCACTCGAATCTGCATGCCGTCGGGATGAGTCATGGCCTCCGGCTGCCGGCACAGGTCGATCAACGTATGCGCGATACGGCCGGCAACGTCCAGGAAAGCCAGATTGCTGACCTTGCGGCTGGTGTGCAGTAGTCGATCGGCCAATTGCATGCCCAGTAGTTTGAGGATATCGGTCGCATAAAGGGCGAGCTCTGTGTGCAGTAAGTGATGCAGGCGCTGGTAGCTGATTGCGGCGATCTGGCAGGCCTGCCGAGTCTTGACCGTTACCGTGCGCTTGGCTTGGCCGAGAAATACGCCGACTTCGCCGATGAAGTCGCCCTTATTCAGATAGGCGAGGACGATCTCCTTGTCCTCCGCTCCATTCTCCATGCTAACCGTGACGGCGCCCTCGATGATCAGATGAAGGGTGTCGCCGGTATCGCCTGGACGAATGATGAGTGATTTGTTCGGATAGCGTTTGAAATGGCAGAACGGCAAGAGATGTTGCAACACGTCGTCTTGCGTTTGGCGTAGGTCTGAATGATGCAGCTGCATGCCGTGGCGTTAGCGGGTTTATCGTCGAATTGAGTCGTTAAGTCTAGCATCCGGCCCGATTCCCGCTCCGACGGCGGCTAGCCAAAGGCCCCATTTGTGCTAACCTATCACGCCTTTTCCGCAGGCCGATCAAAACACATGAAAGCGCGTATAAAGTGGGTCGAAAATGCAAAGTTTCTCGGCGAATCGGGCAGCGGCCATAGCGTCATAATGGATGGGCCTCCCGACAGCGGCGGCAACAATCTCGGCTTTCGGCCCATGGAGATGTTGTTGCTCGGAATGGGGGGCTGTACGGCTTTCGATGTCGTGCATATCCTGAAAAAAGGCCACCACCAGGTGACCGATTGCCAAGTCATCCTGGACGCTGAGAGAGCCGAGACGGATCCGAAGATTTTTACCAAGATTCACGTTCATTTTATCGTCAAAGGCAGCAATCTGGCCGAGGCGATCGTCAACCGCGCCATCCAACTCTCGGCGGAGAAATATTGTTCGGCGTCGATCATGCTGAAAAAGACGGCCGAAATGACGCACGATTACGAAATCATCAAAGAATGAGGGAACGATGGAAGGTCTGCCTGAGTCCCATTTCGACATGCCTATCTTCACGGTATCGCCGTGAAGAAGGTTCGACCTTGCGCACGTGCAATTGACTCGATTGAGTGATAGACAGCACTAGGCTGTGCGGCCTAGATTCAAGGGCGGATAAGACGCCCAATGCGCGGTTGTGGTTTCTTGATGGGTTGAGGCATCGATAAAGTGGAAAAGATTCAATTACACGGTTTCAACAATTTAACCAAATCCCTCAGCTTTAACATCTACGACATCTGCTACGCCAAATCGGAGCAGCAACAGCGCAGGTATATCGATTACATCGATGAAGCTTACAGCGCCAAGCGGCTCACGCAAATATTGGCCGATGTCACGGCGATCGTCGGCGCTGAAATCCTCAATATCGCTCGGCAAGACTACGAACCGCAGGGCGCCAGCGTAACCATGCTGATTTCCGAAGGGCATGTGCCTGACAGCATCACCAATACGGAAGCGCCCGGCCCGTTACCGGAAGCGATCGTGGCGCATCTCGACAAAAGCCACATTACGGTTCATACCTATCCCGAAAGCCATCCCTATAACGGCATCAGCACGTTTCGAGCGGATATCGACGTGTCCACCTGCGGACGCATTTCGCCCCTGAAAGCCTTGAACTACCTGATTCATAGCTTCGAATCGGACATCGTCATCATGGATTACCGAGTGCGCGGCTTTACCCGCGATATCAGCGGGCAAAAGCATTACATCGATCATGAAATCACCTCGATCCAGAACTACATTTCGGACGTGACGGCGGAGCGCTACCAGATGATCGACGTCAACGTCTACCAGGAGAAAATTTTTCATACCAAAATGATCCTGAAGGATTTTTACCTGGACAATTATCTGTTCGAGACGGACAAGGATGCCTTGACGAGCGAGGAGCGGGCCACCATCCAGAAACAGCTCAAGCAGGAAATGGCGGAAATCTTCTACGGCCGCAATTACAAGCTGCGACGCTGAAGGTTCGGGCGAGCCGCATGAAGTCGCTTGCTTCCCCGGGGTGGTTCAACGCGCGACAACCCGAGCTTGCTTCGGGCAAGTTTGCCGTTCGGCCCGAGCAGGCAGCCGGGGAACTAAATCACCCCTGATCGATCGAAGGGCCTAAAGTCCCAGGCGATGCCGTCAGCTCTGACTTTTTCTCGGCGTGGAGATTACGGTGACAGAGCGCTCCTGTATCAGCCGGTAGGTCATACGATCGTTGCTGGCGACACGGTTACCTCTCTGGGATAGACATGAAGCAAGACGCGAGCAGAGATCATGCAAACACGTAGTGTACACATCGCCGCAGGCCCACAGGTAGTGTTGGCGGGCGATCTCGGCGTTCCGGCCGAAGCCGCAGGGATTGTACTGTTTGCGCACGGCAGCGGCAGCAGCCGGCACAGCACGCGCAATCAGTATGTAGCCCGGCAATTGTACGAGGCGGGGCTGGCGACGTTGCTGTTCGATCTTCTCACCGAGGACGAAGAAGCCCAGGACAGATACACCGGCCATCTGCGCTTCGACCTCGAACTTTTGTCGCGGCGCCTGCTCGCTGCGAGCGACTGGGTGATGACGCAGCCGGCCTTGCGCGGGCTTCGGATGGGCTATTTTGGCGCCAGCACCGGTGGCGGCGCCGCGCTGATGGCGGCCGCCAAGGCAGGAATCGAGATCGGCGCCGTCGTATCGCGCGGCGGTCGGCCCGATCTGGCCAAAGATGCGCTGCCGCAGGTCCGCTCGCCAACCTTGTTGATTGTCGGCGGTCGCGATACGCCGGTCATCGAGATGAACCGCGCCGCTTATGCAGAGCTCGGCTGTGTGAAAGCGCTCGAAATCGTTGCCGGTGCATCGCACTTGTTTGAAGAACCAGGCGCGCTGGAACAGGTGGCTCGACTCGCGGTCGCCTGGTTCAAGCGGTATTTGCAGGCACCGGCCGAGGCCGTTGCTTAGCGCGTTTCACGCCCAGGGCTTGTCAAATGTTATTTGCAGACCGAACCGATGGCGGCCGGCGACTCGCTCAACGGCTTGCCAAGTATGCCCGGCGACCGAATCTGATCGTGCTCGCGTTACCGCGCGGCGGCGTGCCGGTCGCCTTTGAAGTCGCTCAGGCACTGGCTGCGCCGCTCGACGTATTCGTCGTGCGCAAGCTGGGTGTGCCGGGCCATGAAGAGTTGGCGATGGGCGCGATCGCTTCGGGTGGCGTACGCGTCATCAATGAAGACGTGGTGCGCGCGCTCAATGTAAGCCAGGCGGTCATCGATGCCAGCGCGGCGCGGGAACAGCACGAGCTGGAGCGGCGCGAAGCCGAATACCGCGGCGATCGTCCGGCCCTCGACGTACGTGGCAGGACGATCATTCTGGTCGACGACGGTCTGGCGACGGGTGCGACCATGCGTGCCGCTGTCGGTGCGCTGCGCAAGCAGCAGCCCGAGCATCTCGTGGTTGGCGTTCCGGTCGGCGCTGCCGACAGTTGCCGCGAAATCGGCCAGGACGTCGACGAAATCGTCTGCGTCGAAACACCTGAACCGTTCTACAGCGTCGGTGCCTGGTATCGTAATTTCTCCCAGACTAGTGATGACGAAGTGCGTCGCTTGCTGAATCAGGCGATGAACGAGAACGCGCGCGCGGGCGGCTGAAATAGCCAGGCTGTCGCTGCCACTTCGCAGTCGGTGAGGGCTATCCTGCGGGCGGTAAAGTCAGTGGTCTAGGGACCGCGCGATTGAGTACACGAGGGAGCGGCCGGAATCGTCGGGCATCCATGAGCAGGATCGTGGAGAGCACTCCGGAGTGGTTACAGGCCAACATTAAGTGAAGGTCTTTCTGGACGCGCAAAGCTCTTCACGGCTCGAGGATAGTATTGGTCGGTGGCCGACTGTCATCCGTTTGTGGATAATCGAGCGTGTAGTGAAGGCCACGGCTTTCCTTGCGCTGTGTGGCCGAACGGATGATCAGTTCGGCCACGATGGCCAAGTTGCGCAGTTCCAGCAAATCGCTGGTGACCCGGAAATGGCCGTAATATTCTGTGATTTCGGCCTTTAGCAGATCAATGCGGCGCATCGCTCGCTGCAGCCGTTTATTGCTCCTCACGATGCCGACATAGTCCCACATGAAGCGGCGGAGCTCGTCCCAGTTGTGGGAGACCACCACTTCCTCATCCGAATCGCTCACCTTGGACTCGTCCCATGCCGGCAGTGCCGGCGGCATGGGTACCATCGGCAAGCTTTTTAAAATGTCCTCCGCGGCCTGTTTGGCGAATACCAGGCACTCGAGCAGTGAATTGCTGGCCATGCGGTTGGCTCCATGCAGTCCGGTACAAGCGACTTCGCCGACGGCGTAAAGCCCTGCAATATCGGTACGCGCGTTGCTGTCGGTGAGCACGCCACCGCAGGTGTAATGGGCCGCCGGTACGACGGGGATGGGCTGCCTGGTCATATCGATATTGAGCTTCAGACAGCGTTGATAAATCGTCGGAAAATGGCTCCGGATAAACTCTGCTGGCCGGTGGGTGATGTCCAAATACACGTAGTCGATGCCAAGGCGCTTGATTTCGTGATCGATGGCGCGGGCGACGATGTCGCGTGGTGCGAGCTCGGCGCGCGAGTCAAACTTATGCATGAACGCCGAGCCGTCCGGCAGCAGCAGTTTGCCGCCTTCGCCGCGTACCGCTTCACTGATCAAGAATGAGCGTGCATCCGGGTGATAAAGGCAGGTCGGATGGAACTGGATAAACTCCATATTGGCCACGCGGGCGCCGGCCCGCCAAGCGAAAGCGATGCCGTCGCCGGTCGCAACATCGGGATTACTGGTGTACAGATAAACCTTGCTGGCACCCCCAGTGGCCACCGCCACGATGCGGGCACGAAACGTTTTAACCTTCTGCTGGCGAATATCCAGTACATAGGCGCCGAGCACGCGCTGTGCGGGGTAACCCAATTTTTTTGCCGTGATTAAATCCACCACGTTGTGGTATTCGAACAGTTCGATGCCCGGATGCTGGCGCGCGTGTTTCTCGAGAGAAATTTCCACCGCCCTGCCGGTCGCATCGGCGGCGTGAACCACGCGGCGATGGCTATGTCCGCCTTCGCGGGTAAGATGCAGCTGCCTGTGGCCTTGGTTGTCTCTCTCTTCGGTAAACGGCACGCCCCGCTCCAGTAGCCAACTGATGCATTCCTTGGCTTCGCAAACCACCAGCCGAACGACCTCCGGATCGCATAAACCAGCTCCTGCCGTGAGAGTATCCTGAATATGCGACTCCAGCGAATCTTTCGCATCCAGTACGGCGCAGATGCCTCCCTGGGCGTATAAGGTATTGCCTTCGCTAAGTTTGACCTTGGAAAGAACCGCCACTTTCATCCGATCTGCAAGCCTAAGAGCGAGGCTCAGGCCGGCAGCGCCGCTGCCGATTATCAGAACATCGTAAACAGGATGTTCACTCATCGAATATGCCGGAATCGTTATTGTGCTGGCCCAAATCTTTCATCAGGATCGTTGCGGTGAACTGGCGGATCATCTTGCGCTATAGATGGCATCGTACATGAAACGGGCCTTGCATTGAATGCCATGGACGAAAAGAACATAATGTAAAAAACAACATTTCTGAGGGATGCTTTGTTTACCGAAAACAATAATATGACTGAAGGTTCAATCGCCAACACGCAAAGCCGAAGGTGTTTATTTCCGCTGTCAGAACCCGTTAGCCGCCCGCAAAGCGCATCAAGCCAACTGCTCAGCTAAGGGGAGGGCCCTGATGGGCGAGCAGATTGATGAAGAATTAGTCAGGCGGGTGCAAGGCGGGGATAAAAAGGCTTTCGATATCCTGGTTCGAAAATATCAGTATAAGATCGTTCAATTAATCAGCCGCTACATCAAGGATTCGAGCGAGGCTCTGGACATTGCCCAGGAAACGTTCATCAAAGCCTATCGCGCGCTGCCAAATTTTCGAGGCGAAAGCGCATTTTATACCTGGTTATACCGCATCGCCATCAATACGGCCAAGAATTACATCGCAACACGCGCCCGTCACCCCGCTGAAAACGAGATTGACATCGACGTTGCGGAACAATTCGAAACCGCCCCGCGTCTAAAAGATCAGGAAACGCCGGAAGGAGTCGCTCTGACGGAAGAATTGGCCTGGGCCATACAGGTAGCCTTGGCCGAATTACCCGATGAACTCCGCACAGCGATCAGCTTAAGGGAGTTTGATGGCATGAGCTATGATGACATTGCCGAGGCAATGAATTGTCCAGTAGGCACCGTGCGCTCACGCATATTCCGCGCACGGGAAGCAATCGATAAAAAGCTAAAAACCTTATTAGGGTAGCGCTCCCATGCAGGAAGATGTAAAGCAAGAAATATCCTTGTTAATCGATGATGAGTTGCCAAAATCCAGTGCTTTACGGCTGTTTGAGCAAATTGAAAGCGATGAGGAGTCAAGGGCACAGTGGGATCGATATAATCTCATCGGCCATGCAATCCGGTCAGGCAGCGGTATCCTGCCCGATGTGGAATTTGTAAGACGGGTTGGCAGGGCCCTCGAAAACGAGCCGATCGTCTTCGTGCCAGCGCGACGGAAAGCCGGTTTTCGGCGAAAAGCGATTTCCACTGCACTAGCCGCCTCTATCGCGCTGATTGCCATCGTGGCACTACAGCCTTGGTCTGCGCCAACAGATAGATCATTCGGGTCTCTGGCCTTGGCAGAATACGACCGCTCCCAGACAAACCCTGAATCAAGCCATCCGAGAACTAGGCAAGGCGATCCGAGCCTGAATGATTATCTGGTAACGCATAACGAGACCACCTACCTGGTAGGAACCCCCGGGATGCTGCCCTATGCCAGAGTGGTCACTTATAACGCCAAGCATTGATTCATGGATAGTCTCGCCCTTTACAGCCTCGCCCTTTATTGACAGAGCTCTCTATGCGCTCGTTCGCCTTTGCCGTCTGGATAGTCGTATTACTTGGTGAAATGGCGGCGCACGGAGTATTTGCCGAGCAGTCATCACAATCCGGCGCCAACGCTTGGTTGACCTCGATGAAACAAGCCGTGCGCGAGTTGAGTTACCAGGGTGTCGTAGTCTATCTCAGAGACGGCATAATGGAGAGCATGCGCTTTTATCACGCAGTCGTTGGTGGCATCGAGCAAGAGCGGATGTTGGGACTGAACGGCCCCATGCGCGAAGTGATACGCGATCCGGACAAGGTGACATGTTACTTCCCGGATACGCGCACCGTATTTGTCGAATACCGGCCGTCAAACCGGCTGTTCTTTGTCAATCTTCCGGATGACTTTGAGACGACCAAACAGTATTACGATTTTAATCTCCGCGGCCGGGATACGATCGCCCAGAGACCGGTCCAGTTGATCAGCATCGATCCTAAAGACCATTTCCGCTATTCGAGAAAGCTATGGATCGATATGGACACCAAGCTGCCGCTCAAATTTGAACTGATTGATGAAAATGATCGAGTGGTAGAACAGATGGTGTTTACTTCCTTGACGGTGGAGAAATCCATCCCGCCGGAAGAGTTAGGCCCGACGACCAAGGTGGACCAGTTCACCTGGAATGTACATCGGCACGAAGCGATGAACGTCGATTCGCTGAACTGGTCCTTACACAATATACCAGCCGGATTTCAAATGGCGTCTTATACGCGGCTGAAACAGAACGCAGACGATCCGTCCGTGGAGCATATTATGCTGAGCGATGGCTTCTCGTCGGTGTCGATTTATATCGACCAATTAAAAGACAAAACCATCAAGGACCAATTCAGACGAATCGGCGCGATCAATTCCTATACGCGCAAGGTGCAAGATTATCTCATTACCGTGATGGGCGAGGTGCCCGAGCGAACGGTGCGGGTGATAGGCGATGGCCTGCGTTATCAGGGTCAGGATTGAGCATTGAGACAATGATCGAAGAGGAAGTGGCGGTCGCTGAAGTAAGTCATCGGCAGGTCTGGGTCGAAAAGGCGCAACGGTCGGCCTGCGCGAGTTGTGAGCAGGTCTGTAGCTCCTCTGTGGTCGACCGCTTCTTCAACAATCGCCAGCCGAAGCGCTTACAGGTCGATACGTCCATCGCCTTAAAGCGTGGGGATAAAGTCATCATAGGGATACGAGAAGATGCTTTGATCAGAGGTTTCCTGTTAATCTATTTACTTCCACTGCTAGCCCTGTTTGCGGGTGCCATGGGCGGAAGCTATCTTTCCACACTGCTTTCATTCCCAACTAACGAAACCCTGAGCATAGCAGGCGGGTTGCTGGCGTTCTCGCTATGCCTGGTCATCATCAAGCGATCGCAAGTTCTCGAGCACAACAGCTTAAAACCTGTTGTGCTCCGAAAAATCACAGATTGAATTGCTTTTTCCACCCTACTACGACTGAAGTCGGGATCTGACTTGGGAGTTTCTTATGTTGAAAAAACCTGGCGTCGCGACGTTGCTCTGCCTTCTTGTTGTTGTTTGCCTGCAGAACGCAGCGTTAGCCCAGTTGCCCGATTTCACTCCGCTGGTCGAAAAATGTGGCGCGGTGGTAGTCAATATCAGTACGACGCAAAAAATTCCTCCGGCGGAACAGCAATTGCCGGAAGGCATGGAGATCCCCGAAGGGACGCCATTCGATGAATTCTTCAAACATTTCTTTGGCGAGCGGGGCTTACCCAGCGAAGTCAAGTCACTGGGCTCGGGCTTCATCGTATCGGCGGACGGCTATGTGTTGACAAATCATCACGTGGTCAAGGACGCCGACGAAATCGTCGTCCGCTTGCAGGACAGGCGCGAACTGGTAGCCAAAGTGGTCGGTTCGGACAAGCGCAGCGATATTGCTTTATTGAAAATCGATGCCGAGAACCTGCCGATCGTTCCAACCGGTTCGGCCAATAAACTGAAAGTCGGCGAATGGGTGCTCGCCATCGGTTCGCCGTTCGGTTTCGATCACTCGGTAACCGCCGGCATCGTCAGCGCCAAAGGACGCAGCCTGCCGAGCGACAACTACGTGCCGTTTATCCAGACCGATGTGGCGATCAACCCCGGCAATTCCGGCGGACCTTTGTTCAACATGGAAGGAGAGATCGTGGGCGTCAACTCACAAATCTACAGCCGTACCGGCGGTTTTATGGGTTTGTCGTTTGCGATTCCTATCGAAGTGGCGATGAAAGTGGTGGAGCAGCTCAAATCAGAAGGTCATGTTTCACGCGGCTGGCTAGGCGTTCAGATCCAAGACGTCACCCGTGAGCTGGCTGAATCCTTCGGCATGAAGAAGCCGGAGGGAGCGCTGGTCTCCAAGGTACTGCCCAAGAGTCCTGCTGAGACAGCCGGATTGCAGGTAGGCGATATCATCGTCGAATTCAATGGTCAGGAAATCACGACGTCCTCATCACTGCCGCCGATAGTAGGGATGATCAAGGCGGGCGAGACTGCAACGGTAAAAATCATCCGGCATGGAGAACAGAAGGCACTGCCCGTCAAAATAGGCGTCTTGCCGGAAGAAGATGAAACCATGCTGGGCGCGAACGAGGCGGCCCCCGCCGCACCGGCGAATCGTTTGAATGTAGGCGTGATCAATCTGACACCGCAGTTGAGGGAACAGCTGGAGGTACCGCAGAATGGCGTACTGGTGCAATCGGTCGCCCCAGGGCCCGCCCTCAGCGCGGGCATTCGGCGAGGGGACGTCATATTGCGTATCCAGGACAAGACGATTAGAGACGCCGATCACTTCAACCAGGTAATCCAGGATTTACCGAAAGGGAAATCATTCCCGGTGCTGGTGCAGCGGCGAGGCGGATCGCTGTTTCTGGCGATGAAACTGAGCGATTGAATGACGTGACCGATCCTCAGCATATACGGAATTTTTCCATCATCGCCCATATTGATCACGGCAAATCCACACTGGCGGATCGGTTCATTCAACGCTGCGGCGGGTTGAGCGAGCGGGAAATGTCCGAACAAGTGCTCGACTCGATGGATATCGAGCGCGAGCGTGGCATTACCATCAAAGCGCAAAGCGTCACGCTGCACTATACGGCCAAGGACGGACAGGTCTATCAGTTGAACTTTATCGACACGCCAGGCCACGTCGATTTCTCTTACGAGGTATCGCGCTCATTGGCGGCGTGCGAAGGCGCCCTGCTGGTAGTGGATGCCGCGCAGGGCGTCGAGGCGCAGAGCGTAGCCAATTGCTATACGGCCATTGAACAGGGCCTGGAAGTCTTGCCGGTGCTCAACAAGATCGATCTGCCGTCCGCGGACCCGGTGCGAGTGACCCGTGAAATCGAGGAGATCATCGGAATTCCGGCGGACGAGGCGTTGAAAATCAGCGCCAAGACGGGCGAGGGTGTTGAAGACGTGCTCGAACAGCTGATCGTCAAGATACCGCCGCCGCAAGGCAATGGCAAGGCTCCCCTGCAGGCGCTGATCATTGATTCCTGGTTCGACAATTATCTGGGCGTAGTGTCATTGGTGCGCGTCGTTCATGGCAGTATCGCGAGAAAGCAGAAAATCACCCTAATGTCCACCGGGAAAAGCCATCAAGTCGAAAAATTGGGCGTGTTTACCCCCAAGCCGCTCGACAAGGAAGGGCTTGCGAGCGGAGAAGTCGGTTTTATCGTCGCGGGCATCAAGGATATTTTCGGTGCGCCGGTCGGTGACACAATCACCTCAACGGATAACCCGGCTGCCGAGGCGCTGCCTGGTTTTCAGAAGGTTCAACCGCGTGTATTTGCCGGGTTCTATCCGGTCGATGCGGACGATTACGAGAATCTCCGCGAAGCGCTCAACAAACTCCATCTCAATGACGCCGCGCTGCATTACGAGCCGGAAACCTCGCAAGCTCTGGGATTCGGCTTTCGGTGTGGTTTTCTCGGTATGCTGCACATGGAGATCATCCAGGAGCGGCTGGAGCGGGAATACGACGTCGACCTCATCACCACCGCGCCGACGGTCATCTACCAGGTATTGAAAACCGGCGGAGCGATCGTCCAGATCGACAATCCATTGAAGCTGCCGCCTCCGAATGAGATCAGTGAAATACGCGAACCCATCATCGAAGCGAATATCCTGCTGCCGCAAGATTATCTCGGCGCGGTGATTAGTCTGTGCATCGAAAAACGCGGCGTGCAGAAGAAGCTGCAGTACCTGGGGAACCAGGTTTCGCTGAGTTTCGAAATACCTCTCAGCGAAGTGGTGCTGGATTTCTTCGACCGGCTGAAGTCGGTCAGCCGCGGTTTCGCCTCATTCGACTACGAATTCAAGCGTTTTCAGGCCGCCGCGCTGGTCAGGCTCGATATTCTCATCAACGGCGAACGGGTGGACGCCTTGTCGCTGATTGTTCACCGCGAAATCAGCCTGGCGCGGGGACGCGACCTGGTGGAGCGGATGAAGGACTTGATCCCGCGGCAGATGTTTGAAGTCGCCATCCAGGCCGCCATCGGCTCGAAAATCATCGCCCGCTCCAGCGTCAAGGCCATGCGCAAAAATGTCTTGGCAAAGTGCTACGGCGGTGACATCTCTCGCAAGAGAAAGCTGCTGGAGAAACAAAAGGCAGGCAAGAAACGTATGAAACAGGTGGGGAAAATCGAAATACCGCAAGAGGCTTTCTTGGCTGTTCTGCGCGTCAACAAAGATTCTTGAAAATCAATAACAGAGTGCTTTATGGATTATGACTTTTCGTTTTTTCTCGTCATGGGTACGGCGATAACCGGATTCATCTGGGGCGGTTATGCGATTCTGCAAAAGAGCAGACAGCCCGTCGTCGACGGCTGGAAGACCAAGGAGCCGGTCCTCGTCGAATATGCGAAATCATTTTTCCCGATTCTACTCATCGTTCTACTGCTGCGCTCGTTTCTCGTCGAACCGTTCCGTATTCCATCGGCGTCCATGATGCCGACGCTGCTGATCGGCGATTTCATTCTGGTCAATAAATTTGCCTACGGCATCCGTCTGCCCGTGCTGAATAGCAAGATCGTCGATATCGGCGAGCCGAAGCGCGGCGATATCGTCGTTTTCCGCTATCCGAAAAATCCCAGTGACGACTATATCAAGCGGGTCGTTGGCTTGCCGGGCGACCGCGTCGCTTATTATCAGAAACGTCTGTACCTCAATGGCCAACTGGTTAATCAAACGCCGATCGCCGAATACCAGGGCGTTGGCCAGGGCCGCAGCATGACAGGCGCCATGCTGATCAGTGAGGATCTCGGTGGAGCTACTCATGATATCTTGATTCGCGAGGGCCAGCCGGCTATGGAAGGCGAATTTACGGTACCACAAGGACACTATTTCGTGATGGGCGATAACCGGGACAATAGCAACGATAGCCGCTATTGGGGCACGGTACCGGAAGGGAATCTGGTGGGCAAAGCGTTTTTGATCTGGATGAACTGGGATTCGGCGAACAAGGGAATCAGCTTTAGCCGTCTTGGCACCCTGTTAAAATGACGGGTGTGTTGACGTTGGTAATTGCCTTGCGAGGCTGAACCCGGATTAAGATGCCGCTTTATCGACCCCATCAACAAGGCATGACTTTCCCCGGCCTGGTCGTAAGGCTAGGCGTGATCGGTTTTTTCTGTCTGCTGATGTTGAAGATCGGGCCCCTTTACTACGAGCATTTTAAAGTCAAGAGCTCGCTCAAGGGTTTGGCAAGCGAGCCCGATCTGCAGTCAAAAAGCAGGGAAGAGATCCTCTCCATGCTGACCAGGCGTTTTGACATCAATAGCATCGAACACGTCACCGATCGGGACATACAAGTCGCCCAGGACAGCGCAGGTACCCAGGTCAAAATCGCTTATCAGGCGAGCGCGAAGGTACTGGGGAATCTGAGTGTATTGGTTACGTTTGACGATGCGGTCGAGGTACGCGCCCCGTGAGGCATCCACTAGAGACCGTCAGTAAAAAACTCGGCTTACACTTCAAAAACCTGGGTCTGCTCAAAACCGCGCTGACACACCGCAGCGCGGAGGGCGAAAACAACGAGCGCCTGGAATTTCTCGGCGACTCGGCGCTGGGATTCATCATCGCCGAATGTCTCTATCAGAAATTTCCCGACGCCGATGAAGGTACCTTGAGCCGTCTTCGGGCCGATCTGGTGAATGAGGCGTCCCTGGCGAATCTGGCGCGAGCGCTGAATCTCGGCAGCTATCTCATACTCGGATCCGGCGAACTCAAAAGCGGCGGCTATCGGAGAGATTCCATCCTCTCCGACGCCTTGGAGGCCATCATCGGCGCCATCGCCAAGGATCAGGGACTCGACGCTTGCCGCCAATGGGTTCTGCAGTTGTTCGCGCTGCGGCTCGCCGAGCTGTCGCTGCAGAACTGGAAAAAGGATCCGAAAACGCGCCTCCAGGAACTGATGCAGGCGAGGCGGCTGGAGCTCCCCGAATATACTTTAAAAGCTATGCTTGGCGAGCCGCACCAGCAGAGCTTCTGCGTCGAATGCCGGGTTTCTGCTTTAGCGGAAGCGAGCGAGGGGATCGGTTCTTCCCGCAAGCGGGCGGAGCAGCAAGCGGCAGAAAAGATACTTCTCAAACTTTCCGCGCACTCCGAAACGGTATGACGAAAGCGGGATATGTCGGTCTCATCGGCCGGCCGAATGTCGGCAAATCGACGCTGTTGAATCACCTCATCGGCCAGAAGATCAGCATCACCTCCCGCCGTCCGCAAACCACGCGACATCGCATACTCGGCATCCGAACTACCGAGGGCGGTCAGGCGATCTATGTCGACACGCCAGGTCTTGATGCGAGCGAACGGCGCGCCATGAACCGCTATCTGAACCGCACCGCCCAATCGGTATTGGCGGGCGTGGATGTCGTCGTTTGGGTCGTCGATAGGCCAGCCTGGCAGCCCGAGGACGCGCTTTTATTCGAGAGACTAAAAGCCGTCCCGATGCCGATCATTTTGGCAATCAACAAGGTCGACAAGTACCCCGACAAATCAGTCGTTTTGCCGTTTCTGCAAGCGGCGCTGGATCGCTTTCCGTTTGCCGAACTGATCCCGGTCTCCGCTCTGCGCGACATCAATCTGGATCGCTTGGAGGCGAGCATTATGCAGCGCCTGCCGGAGGGCGAGCCGATCTTTACGCAAGAGCAGATCACCGATCGATCATTACGGTTTCTGGCGGCGGAGTTCATTCGGGAAAAGCTTACCCGCAGTCTCGATCAGGAGCTGCCGCACGCCTTGACGGTCGAGATCGAACAGTTTCGCGAAGATCCCGCAATAACCCGTATCAGCGCAGTCATCTGGGTCGAGCGGGAAGGGCAGAAAGTCATTGTCATCGGAAAAAAAGGCGAGATGCTGAAAAAAATCGGCCAGCAGGCGCGCTTGGCGCTCGAGAAACTGCTTGGCCAGAAGGTATATCTGAACCTTTGGGTCAAGGTCAAAAAGGGCTGGTCCGATAATGCAAGAGCGTTACAGGGATTGGGCTATCACGACGATTAGGCAATGCCCGCATGCCCCCGTTGTCCCGGATCGCCCTGCAGAACGCGTATATCCTCCACCGCAGAGCGTATCGTGAAACCAGCTTTTTGCTCGATGTCCTGACCCGGGACTTCGGCAGAATCAGCCTGCTCGCCAAAGGCGCTCGCCGAGCGAAAGGGGGGCTCGTCGCCAAGCTGCAGCCTTTTCTGCCGCTCGAGCTTTCCTGGCAAGGCAGATCAGACTTACCTTTACTCACCGGCGCGGAGAGTTCGTCGAGCGGATTCAAGCTGATCGGAAAGGCCTTGTTCTGCGGCTTTTATATCAATGAGCTGGCGCATAATTTGCTCCCACCCCACGATCCTCATCCTGCCATTTTCCTCGCCTACGAATGCAGTTTAAACGCCCTCGAAAAAGCGGAAGGCATCGAGTCGACCTTGCGCAACTTCGAGTTGTCACTGCTCGAAGCCATCGGCTACGGCCTGTTGCTGGAGCACGAGAGCATTCGTGGCAAAGCCATCGAAGCGGACAAACTGTATCGCTATGTCATTGAACGCGGCCCCATCGAAGCTTCCGAGGGCAGCGAACTGATCCACGGCGCCACGCTGTTGGGTTTGCGACAAAAGCGGCTGAGCGGTGCCGAACAGCTTGGCGAGGCCAAGCGCTTGATGCGTAGAGTGATCCATCACTATCTGTCCGGGAAACCGCTGAAGAGTCGGCAATTGTTCACGTCCACGCCGAATCCGTAGTGGTCGGCAGGCTGGATCGTCAACCGCTGCTGCCCTGTCCAGGCCGTCGAACGGCGACGCGGCTAAGGCAGGGGCGCGTCCGAGCGCGACGACCGGCTAATTGGCAGCAAAGCCTTCGCCGCCTTCTTGATCCGCGCATCGATGAGATTCTTGACCGCGATCAGCAAGCCCAAACCAATGAAGGCGCCCGGCGGCAGGATGGCGAGCAGAAAGCCCGGATAGTCCTCGAGCACGGTGATGAACCAGTCACCGGCCCCTTCGCCGAACATCAAATCGGCCCGCGCGAACAGGGTGCCCGAACCGACGACCTCGCGCATCCCTCCCAGCAAGACTAGAGCCAGCGTAAATCCCAAGCCGATGCACAGGCCATCCAGCGCGGCCTTGTCCGGGGGATTCTTGCAAGCGAACGCCTCGGCGCGGCCGATGATGGCGCAATTGGTGACGATCAGCGGAATGAAAATGCCAAGAATCGTGTAGAGCTCGTGAAAAAAGGCGTTCATGCACAGCTCGATGACCGTCACGACGGAAGCGATCACCAGCACGAATATGGGCAAGCGGACTTCGTGTCTGATGTGCTCGCGGATGAGGGACACGGCAAGATTCGAGAGTACCAACGTCAACAGGGTCGCGAGCCCCAGGCCGAGCGCATTGACCAAGGTATTGCTGACGGCCAGCAGCGGACAGAGACCGAGCAGGGCGACGAACGCCTGGTTGTTTTTCCACAGGGCGTCGTACGCGATCTTGCGGTACGCCGGATCAATCATGCGTGGTGCCCCCGCTCGCCCGAGGATCGGCACCGGCGGCTAACAGCTCGTCTTGGTGATCGCGAAAATACACCAGCGATCGGTATACCGCCCGAACCACCGCCCGCGGCGTGATGGTCGCGCCGGTGAACTGATCGAACGCGCCACCGTCGCGCTTGACGGCCCAGCGTTTCTCGTCCGGATCGGTCAGAGAACGGCCGGAAAAGACGCAGATCCAGTCCGATTTTGCCTCCTCGATCAAATCGCCCAGACCAGGCGTCTCTTTATGAGCGACGACCCGCGCCCCGGCGAGCGTTCCATCCTGCCGAACGGCGACCAATAGTCTGATCGTGCCATTGTACCCGTCCGGCGCGGCCGCCGTCAGCACGGCGGCGACCGGCCTGCCGTCTTTGCGCGCTCGATAGACGGTGATCGGACCAGCGGCGGCGGCAGCGCCCGGACCGGCCAGCTCCAGCGTGTCAGCCAGCATATCGTTATCGTGCTGGGTGGCCGGAACCAAGGCGTGCAAGCTTTGCAGCAGGGCGCTACGCTCCTGCTCGGCGATGATCGAGGCAGTCAGCCAGTGCGTCAGGCCGACCAATCCCATGCCGGTGAACGAAAGAATTCCTAGCAAGACCCCCGCCTGACTCGCGGGCGCCAGCCCGGCATACAGTTTGACAGCGTGAGCGATCAGTTGCCGCAAGCCCGCCAGCGCACGAGAAGGGAAAAGCGCCCGCCACCATGATGCGCGGCGGGCCTCCAGCAGAAGCCAATCGACTCCAGGCTTAGCGTTTTTCGCCATAAATTCGGGGACGCGTGTAATGATCGACGGTCGGTGCAGCCAGATTCATCAGTAACACGGCAAAGGCGACGCCATCGGGATAGGCACCGAAAGCGCGCATGATGAATACCAGGACGCCGGTCAGCACGCCGCATACCCATCGGCCCACCGGCGTGGTCGAAGCGGTGACGGGATCTGTGGCGATAAAAAAAGCGCCCAGCATGCCGGCGCCGGCGAACAGCTGGAACAGCGGCGACGGATAGCGGGATGGATCGACCAGGTAAAAGGCCAGCGCGCTCACGAACAACCCGCTCAGAAAACCGCCCGGAATCCGCCAGTCGATGACACGCTGGCGGACCAGCCAGAGGCCGCCCAGCAAATAGCCTAGCGAGGCCCATTGCCAGCCTTTTCCGGCCAAAACGCCGAAGAGCGGATTGAAGTGGATATCATGGACCGTCTGCTGCAGGGCGAGCTGGGTTTTTAGAAAGTCCAGTGGAGTCGCCGCGGTCAGGCCATCGAAGACGGCCGGATGGAGCCCTCTGAAAACTACGTCGAGCACGTCGATGAAGGATGGATCGCTCGCCCTGAGTCCTGCAGGCAGCGGCCAGACGGTCATCGCTCGGGGAAAGGAGATCAGCAAGGCCGCATAACCCGCCATCGCCGGGTTGAACGGATTCTGTCCCAGGCCGCCATACAGATGCTTGGTAATGACGATGGCAAACAGCGCACCGCTCATCGGCAACCACCAAGGCGCAAGCGGCGGCAGGGATAGCGCCAGCAGAACCGCTGTCAGCGCCGCGCTGTAATCCAGCAGGAAAGGCAGCACAGGTTTTTTGCGCAAGGCCAACGCCAGAGCCTCGGCGGCTTCCGCCGTCAGTACGGCGATTGCGATATTGATCAATACCCCCTCACCGAAAAACCAGCACATTGCCAGCGTGCCGGGAATTAGCGCACACAGCACCTGGAGCATGAGTCCACTGACGCTAGTGCGCGGTTGCAAGTGGGGTGCGGCGGAGAGGGAGGAACGCATGCTCAGGCTTTAGGCATCAGCACAATCGGGCGGCCCGGACATGATCGCGTGAAAAAACGGCGCCTCGGAGGGTATCGCGGGTTATGGCGACGCGTGGTGGTCTATGAATTGTCGCCCGTTCCCGGCCGCCGCCTCTTCGCCTGCTCGATGAGGTTTTTGATGGCGGCGTCTCTGCCCTGCTCCAGAGCCGCTTTTTGGCGCCGAGCCGCTGCGTCGCGTTCGGCTTTCTCGCGTTCCTTGCGTGCCAGCCGAGCTGCATGGCGAAGCCGTGCCACATCGGCTTTTCGTTGATCCTGCTGTTTAGCGAGCCACTTATCTTTGGCGGCGCGGAAGCTCGACACCAGAGGGATATGACTGGGACAGACGATATCACAGCAGCCGCATTCGATGCAGTCGTCAAGACCCTCGGCGTGCGCCTTGCCCAGATCACCGGTGCGGCAGTACCTATAGATCTGCTGCGGCAGCAGATTGGCAGGGCAAGCCTCGGCGCATTCGCCGCAGCGGATGCAGGGCATCGCCTGCTGGCGGCTGGCCACCTCGTCGCCGCCGGCCACCAGAATGCAGTTGGTCGCTTTCACCACTGGCAGTTCGTCGCTAGTCAAGGCAAAGCCCATCATCGGCCCGCCCATGATCAGCCGCTCGGCTTGGTCGGTATAACCGCTGCATTGTGCGATGAGATCCGCAATCGGCGTGCCGAGACGCGCCGAAAGGTTCTGCGGCCGGCGAACGCCTCGCCCGGTTAGGGTAACGATGCGCGAGATCAGTGGCTCGCCCAGAACGATGGCCCGGTAAACGGCCGCAGCCGTGGCGACGTTCAGGCAAACGATGCCGATATCGGCGGGAATGCCCTGGCGGGGCGTTTCCCGGCCGGTGAGCACGCGGATCAACTGCTTCTCGCCGCCCGTGGGATAGACGGCGGGTACGGCGATGATTTTAAGCCAGTCGTAA
>CADDZF010000020.1 GCA_902812445.1 Methylococcaceae bacterium
GTAAGAAACTGTGTGAATCCGCCGCGTCGAACCAGAGTACCTTCAGCCTAATGGTTCGCCCCGCTCAGAGCCGGATCAAGGCGGCGGGATGACGCACCAGAATTGAATAGGTGTGTTTACGGCGTGATGCCCAGCCGCGAACTTCCATTTCCTTGCCGAGATAAGTGGTCAGGGACGGAAACAGAGACAGATTTTCACGCGGAATACGCACGTCGATACGGTCGGAAAAAACCAACCGATAATAGCTTTTTCCCGCCTTGATCGATAACGGCTTACCGCGTAACCTTCGCCAGCCTCGGGCATACTCGTCCAGCAGCGTCTCGATCCGCACCGGCTGATAAGCTTGATTCGCCCAGAGCCCTTTTTTTTGTCGCTCGGCACGCTGCTGGGCTTTTAGGATGGCGTCCACGTATTTCACCGCGGGCGGATAGATATCGGCCGTGGCCAGCCCTTCTTCGACGAGGCTCAGATTGGCGTGCACGTCCTCTTCGGTGAACACATGCGCCAGTAGTCGCCCGTACTTGTCCCGCGTGACGATGTCGGTCTCCAGCCGCACCTTGCGGCCCAGAAGACGGCTTTCCAGCCAGCGTTTCGCCTCTTCCCCGCCGGGCTCGCCCGGTTTTCCCCGATGCTCGATTTCGGGCGTGTTGATATCGAGCAGGCGTACCCTTTCACCGGTATCCAGCATGATCGTGTCGCCGTCATAAACCTTGTTGACGCGCGCATAGACACGAAAAACGGATCGTTCGGATTTTAGAAAGAGCCTGCTCGCGCCCGGAACCGGGGAATCGCCATAGTGCGTACTCCCGCGTTCGTCCTTCCAGCGGTAGACACCAGCCGAGCAATCGACTGCCATCAAGCCGAGCAGCAGCGCTACCGCCCGGATCGCGCCGTAACGCCAACGGCCGGCTGCGAAAACCTCCGGACAGGCGTTCGACGATCGCGCTTTCATGGCCAGAAGGCGTAAGGCTTGCGCGAGCGAATCAGGCCGCGAGACGAAAAATAAGATGCCTCACGGATGCTCGACCCGCAGCGTCGAGATGCCGACGGCGGCGAGCAGCATGCCGCCGAGCTCAAAAGTCAGCCGATACACGAGACATTTGAGATGCCATTGGCGGCGAACTCGGTGTTGTCAGTTTGCCCTTGCGCACTGCCGCGAGTGCAATCACCTTACACCCACCGCTTGACCAGCCCTGGAAGCGTTTTGACCGCCGCTACACGACCGACCATGCTTTTGGCCGGCGCCGCATCTATGCGTATCGAAACGGGCGTTCGCCATGGCGCTGCCGAAAGCCTGAGCAAACCTAAGCCGTGAGCGATCGAGAACTGGAAGCCAGCGCACGCGCATCGGAATAATCGCCGTCCCAAAGCTTCTCGAGCTGGTAGAATTCCCTGACCGGCGGCTTCATGAGATGGACGATGACATCGCCGAGATCGACCAGCACCCATTCGCCTGCCGGCTGGCCTTCGACGCCCAGAGGTTTGATGCGGAATTCGTTCACTTTTTCGACGACGCGGTCGGCCAGCGAATTGACGTGCCGCTCTGAGGTGCCACTGGCGATCACCATGAAATCGGTAATGCTGGTTTTGTCTTTCACGTCCATCACTTTGACATCGTGGCCCTTGCCGTCATCCAAGGCGGTCAGCACCGTTTGCAATAGTTGCTCTGTCTGCATGCGTGTTTTATTTCTCGATCGGTTAAGACTACATAAGACTACACGTTAAGCCATTTTATCCAAACATACACGCATTTTGCATGACTCGGCAAACGGGAACTGGCGCGACGGCTGGGTCATTCTTTCGCGTAGACGAGCAAATACGGAGTGGCACATCGCGCGTTCTGGGGATGCACACGACCGCTGCCGCCTCAGCATCCCTATCGATCTTCGAACACGCCACAAAGCCTTACAGGTCCCACCCTGTCTCCTGAAGTGGGCCGCTGTGTGCCTTAAACGCGGTCTGGCACGGCTGATCCCGCGAGCGAACCGCCCGTTGCGCCGTGCACGTTCACCCAGAAATGGGGTAAACCAATGCCGGCCAGCCAGTTCGGGCCCGCATCCTCCTTCAGCATGGCTATTGTTGAGGCACTGCCTGCGACAACGCATAGATCGCCGACCACACTGACCGATGCTAGATAGCGCACTGGCCATCCGGTCCGCGGGTTAAGCACGTGACCGTAACGCACGCCGTCCAGCACGATGCAGCGCTCATAATCGCCGCTGCTGGCAAGTCCTCCCTGGTGTAACAGCAGTGTCCGGATCACCGCGCCCTTGCGGCGCGGGTGCTGGATACCGATATGCCAGGGGCTTCCGTCCGGATGCGGACCGATGATCTTGATATCACCACCTAGATTAACGATGCCATGATGGACACCGGCTTCCCGACACAGCGCCGCCACGCGATCGACGGCGTATTCCTTGACCACCCCGCCGAAATCGATTTCCATGCCGGGTGACGGAAATTCCAGCACCGGCGGACTCCAGCGAACTCGGTGCCAACCGACTCTGTCGAGCAGGGAGCGGACTTCGGTGTGATCCGGCAGCGTGCCGCGATCGAAGTGCCAGGCGCGGCGCAAGATACCGGACGTAATATCGAACAGGCCATCACTTTCGCGGTGGCAGGTATCTGCGTAGTTCAGCAGGCCAGCCGTTTCATCGTCCACCGAAATGCTGCCCCCGCTGGCCGCCACGCGATTGATGGTGGAGAGAAAACTGTCCTCGCGGTAGCGGGAGTAGCGTGCCTCCAGCCGCTGAACGTCGGCAATGACCAGGGCGGATATGCGATTGGCCTCGGCGCGGTGGCAGGCGTAAAGCTGAAGCTCGCACGGCGAACCCATCGCCTTGAAGGGAAAGCGGAAAAACTGTTTGATCCGGGGTCTCCGCGGCCCGGGATACATCAAAACGCCAAGCCCCAAGTAGCCGACAGCGAGCCGGTACGTTCGAGCTGGTAACCATTGACATCGTCCTCCACGGGTTGCAACCATTCGACGCCGAAGCGATTGCCCTGAAACGCCCCGCCCGGAACTACGGCGCTGATCCCGAAGCCGACGTCCCAGTAATGGCCACCGTAGCTGGCCGGAAAATCCATCGGCCCCGATTCACTGTGCAGCCCGTTGTATTCGCCCCGGATCGCCCCTTGCACCGTATAGACGCCGCGCACCGAGGCGGACAGCCAGTCGAGCACGTGGTAGCTGCCCCAGGCGGTGGACTGGAACTGATCGCCGAAGGCGAAACCCGATTCGTTGCGGTTTTCCAGACGCTTGATCCCACTGAGCTGGCCTCCCCAGGACCAGCGGTTCAGGTAGCCCGTGTAGGTGAGGCTGGGACGAAAATCCCAAGTGCCGCTGCCAAGCTGCATGCCGTAATGGATGAATTCTGTGCCGCTGTGAATCTTCTGGCCGACGTCGCCCGTCGGTGCGGTGAGTCCGAGGCTCAGGTGTAGGTGATGTCCGGGAGTCTCGAACAGTCTGGCCAACGCGTATAGACCAGTATCACCGACGCCGCCGGTGGCGTGGCCGAGCCGACCGCCATGAATGTGGCCGTCGGATTCATCGGGTGGCGCCCCTGCGAGCGGACGCAGTCCCATCTCCATGCTCACGAACTGGGGCATGAGCATCAAGGTCAGCCAATCGGCCGGCGCGTACATGAGGTCGAGCATGTGCATGTGCATGCTCATCTCGCGGGGCGTCAGGCTGCATGCCTGCTGAGCGCAGCCATTGGCCACGATGATGGCATCGCCAACGGGATCCGTACCGCGCAGCATATCGCCGTCCTGAAGGCTGTACATATAGCGGTAGCCGATCATGAAGGCGCCGGCTTTGTGCATCATGTGGTCGAACATGACACCGGCCGGCGCAAGGCTGCCCGAATAACCGCCGTGGCCGGCGTGGGCGTCATGACCGCTGTCGCCCGACAGAAGCGGCGCGGAGAGATCCACCCGCAGCCCGGCATTGAACTGGTAATAGTCAAAATCCGCGTAGCTGGCTTCGCCGCCTCCATCCAGCTTAAGGCCGCCGGCGTGGGTGTAGTATTCAAAGCCCGCTTCCAGATGGACCGCCTTGCCCACGGCCTTGCTGATCGTGACCCCACCGCTGACAGCACCATAAGCAGACAGCCGGTGATCGCTGGAGTAGTTCTTGACCGGGACCCGCCTTAAGTCGATCTGGTCACTCGTGCCCATGCGCGGCTCGGCGCTCCTGAACAACAGATAAGGCCGATAGAAATCGGCGGCATCCTGGGTGTAATAGCGTACCCTTGGGGTGATCATCCAGCCCCGGCCGAGAGGCTGACCCCATTCCACTTCGAAGGTGTGGGCGTCAATCCCCCAATCGTCGTGATAAAAACGGTAACCCAGATGCAGGGCTGCGTTCAATCCCTCGACATAATGGACATAACGCGCGTCCCAGCTCCACTGGTTGCGCACATCGGGCCGCTGTTCGAGCACGGCCTGCACCTGAGGCATCAGCAAAAGGGGTAGCCCGGGCACGCCGATGTCGATCGGCGTCTGGGCGGGATCGACGAATACGAAATCAACTACCTTGTAGGGATTCTCCTGAAACCCGGTGCTGCGCGTATAGCTGAGACCAGTCTCGAGGAGCGAATTTTTGGTCAACACCTGGGCCAGACTGAAACGGGTAGCCCAGTCCTGCCTCACCCCGCGTAGGGTCTGTATTGGCGGGCCGCTTGTAGACTCGACGGTGTCGATCTGCCTTCTGAACGCGGATGCGTCGAAGTAAGCGCTGGCATCGGGATCGAGCCCGGCCTCGATGTCGCTGTGGGTATAACTCAAACCGAGATTCAACGTGGTGCGTTTCTGGTTGAGATCCCAGCGCCCGTCCACATTGAAAAAAGCAGAGTGGTAATCGGGCTCCTCCGAAAGTCCGCCGCCCATGTCCAGTGCTGCCTCGTCCCACTCGTAGCCGAGGCTGAAGATCCCCTGCTGGCGGGTCTCGGGCGAAGCGGATGCGAGCGTGTGCACCAGGCGCCGATCCTTGCGGTATTCGCCGGTTGAGAAATCGAACCGGTAGGGGTTGAACTGCCGATCGTAGAGCAGGGTGCCATTGCCGAGTATCAGGGGCGATGCGCCCGAGAGCTGGGGCGGATTGCCGCCGAGGGCGAGCGGCGCAGTGGCGACCGGCGTCGCTCCGGACCAGGTGTCCTGCATATAATTGAAGGCGAATTTCCAGCGATCGAACAGCGTGACTCGGGCGTTGCCGAACAAGTTGTCCACCTGGATAGGATCGTAGCGACTGCCGTCATTGTAAAGCTGCCGCCCGCCTTCCTTGTAGTGTCCATACTGGAAGCCGGCTTCGTCGCCCTCTGCGGCGTGGGCCGGCATTTGCGCGAGTCCCGGCAGGGCAAGTGCGGCGGCCGTAAGCGCCCGCAAGGAAGCGCTTTCTGGCGTGTGCGGCTGAGCCGAGCGGGCGGGCAGCGCCCTGCAACTCCCCGCCAGACACCTGGCAAGCCGCCTGCAGACAGCGCCCAGTACACGGCGTAGCGCCGCCAGTCTAGGCGCGCAGGCACTCATCGGCGTGCCGGCTCCGACGGCATCACGCCACTGCTCCGCTCCCCGCAACCGCTCACGCGCGGTGAATTTTCAACTCAGCCGTCCTGCTGACGGATCCGACTCAATAACAGCCACAACCGCCTCCGCTGGCAGTACTGCCGCCGCTGGCAGCTTCCCGGCCGCGGTAGATGTGTTCGCGAAAGGCGCCCTGTTCGGGGTGAGGCTCCAGCGCCATGTGCGGCTTGGCGAGATTGCCCCGCTCCCAAGGCGCTACCGTAGTGCATCCCGGCAGCCCAGTGCAGGCCGCGAGCAGTAGCAGCACCAGAGCGCGTTCACCGGTCTTCATGGCGGGCTTTCTCGCCGAATGGGAGCCGATCCTGCCGGTTCGCGGGAAGACTCGGCCAGCAATTGTTCCACCCGGCTCCGCAGGCGCGCCGCATCTCCGGGCCGAAAGCCCCGGTGCACCTCGCGAATCGCGCCCTGGCGATCAACCAGGTAGGACGACGGCATGGCCGTGACGCCAAATGCCTGCGCACACTGTCCATTGACATCGGCCACGAGCGTGAAGTCGACCGGATGCTCGGCCAGGAAGGCTTTGGCATCGGGCCGATTCTCATCGAGGTTGATCGCCAGAATCTGCAACCCCTGTCCGCGCAATTCCCGGTAAAGTCGGTTCATGAAAGGAAAGGATTGCGCACAAGGTCTGCACCAGGATGCCCAGAAGTCGACATAGAGCACCTTGTCGCGGTATTGCTGCAGCTGGTGCATCGCTTCGCCGGCGATCGATGCCAGAGTGCAATCGGGGGCCGCTTCGCCGGCCTCGCCGCCCTGAACGCTCGCGCTCAGCGAAAATGCCAGTGCAGCGCAGAAAAGTTTGCCAAACCGCTTAGCCCTTTTCATCACCATACGAGCGGTACCGCTGCGGGCGTTCTGTGTCCTTGCGATGACGGCGTAGCTTGGCTCGGAGGTCGCCAAAGCTTGCGCTGCTCCATTACTGGTTCTGTAAGGTAACCAGTTCAGTACCGGTGTGCAGAGCGCCGCTCATGCAATGGTACTGCAGCGTGTAGATCTCCTTGAAAGCCCGTTTTTTATCGTTTGCAGCCGTTTTGCTGACCATTACGTGATAGTTTCCGGCGCCGCCGTCGAGGCTCACCAGAGGACTGAAGCCTTTATCCCCGTCTCTGGGGTCCGTGCTGCTCACGCTCGCCAGATCCTTCTCCACGCTAACCGTGAGACGAGGGGGCTTTTTCGGCTTGAGATCGCGTATCTGCACGTCTAGACGCGGAGGCACGCCGGCAACTTCCTCGGGGCACGTGATCTGGTAGATATCGCTGGCCGCTGCCGCTTTGCCCAGTGCTCCGACCTGAGTATGTGCGGATGCGATGCCGACGTGCAGTACCGCTAACAGCACGGCTGTGCTCGCCAAACGGCGTATCAAGTAATTGAATTGCATAATTATCATTCTCCTGTTGCAAGGGGCGTCACACTTCTTGTGCTGAAAGGCCATCAAGTGCGTGCTGAACCGCTCATTTCGAACCATCAGCGAGGCAAACCTATCCTTTACCTGCTCCGAGTCGATTCACTCGGACATGCCTGAACTCAGGCTGGCCTCCAGTTTCAATGCCGCCAATGCGCTCACGGTCTCGTCACTGTCGGCAAGCGCCTGTCGCAGCAGGGCGAGACCCTGGGAGTCAACCCCAGCGCTATCCACCGCCATCAGCCGCACCGATGCATCGCTATCACCAAGCGCCTCCTGCAGCACGCTCGCGGCGCCAGCGCCACCATGGCGCGCCAGTCCGTAAACCGCCTGCGCCCGGACGCTGGCATCTGCGTCCACCAGCGCATTTCCCAGCGTATTGCGCAACGTGTCTTCATCCACCCGGCCGTCTGCGCTAAGACGCGCGATGGCATTTGCCCGTTGCGCGGGATCGTCCGCCCCGCTCGCCATTTCCAGCAGCTTGCCGGGTTCCTCCGGCAAGGACGCTATCGCATCCACGTGCGTTATCGCCGTTGTCGTCCGCGGCTTCGCAGCGTGTCGCACAGGGAGTTCTGCGCACCGCCCGGAATCCGCAGCGCTCGCACCGCCTCGCGTGTCGGCAAAACTAGATCCCAGCACCCAGAGTTCTGCCGGCTGCTCGCGCGAATCAGTACCCGAACCGCGGCGGGGACCACTAAATACGAGATCGGCATCGCTACCAAGCAGACACCTCATCAGCTCCCGCGCAGTGTCGCCCACACACGTCGCCGTAATCGGCTCTCGGGGCAACACCGAGTAGTGTATCCGGGTGCCCTTCCTGGCGGCAATTTCACCGATCACCCGTTCCAGCGGGACCTGCGTTGCTTCCACCGCCATCAATTGTTGTCCGCGTCCATCGCCGATCATCCGGACGCTCAGCCGCTCCCCATCGCCGGTCTTGCCATCTGCCAACAGAAGACCCGGCATCAATAGCAACGCGTACGCGGGCAAAAACCTATTCGTGAGCACCTCATGCCTCATGAGAAACGATGGAAACCAGCAGGAACTCCGATTGGCATGTACGGGATGACCGATAGACATGATCAAATCATGAATCTTTAGCATATGCCATGCCGGAGAGGGCAGGTGGAGGTTTTGCCAATCCGGACCTTCGTCTGCCGCTTCTGGCGCCTTAAAAATCAAGCAGAGAATGGCGGAAGAGAACGCAGGGTGATAGCGTGACTGCGCCCGCCGCGACACAGCGGGATGTGGAATATGCGTCATATCACTCATCTTCACTGTGTCAAATGACACGGTGCTCGATGGCATGATGATTCTGTTAGGGTTTCTCGCCTAACCGCTTGGAAAAAGTCGGCAGCTCGCTCTGCTTTACGGCTGGGCCCTACATGGTTTATGGTTTTTCGCTGTAATGTCCAGCCAACCACAACGTGAGCCGACAGCTTCGTAGTCATCAGCGCCTGGTCGATCGCATCATGCGGGCCATCTCCGCCAACGAGACGCCGGTGCGTGATGTCTTGGCCGCCGTGACACCTGGGGGTGGAAAGAGCCTCCTCCCCGTCATCGCCGCGAGCCGTTTGATCAACGCGGGCATCGTCGATCGCGTGGTCTGGGTCGTGCCGCGCGAAACCCTCAAGTACCAGGCGGAAGAAGCCTTTGCCGATGTCTCCTGGCGAAACACGCTCGGCCACGCGTTGGCGGTGCGTGCCGCCGACAACGAGCCGGACCCGAGCCGCGGCCTGGCCGGTTATGTAACCACCTATCAGGCAGTCGCGGCGGCGCCCGACCTTCATCTTTCGGAGTTTCAGCGCTACCGCACGCTGCTGGTGGTCGATGAGCTGCATCACCTCCCAGCGCTCTATGATATCAATCCCAACGCCGGCGAAGAGGAAGCGGCCTGGAGTCAGGCGCTGCTTCCACTGTTCGAGACTTCGGCGGTGCGCCTGCTGATGTCGGGCACGCTGCAGCGGGCGGACGGCCGCGCCATCCTATGGCTGCCCTATCGTCTGCTCGCGTCCAGAAACCACCTGCGCGAGATCGCGCTCGATGCGCCCGGCTGGGCGGTCATCGGCTATTCGCGGCGCATGGCGCTGATGGAGCGCGCCGTGCTGCCCTGTATCTTCGGTGCGGTCGACGGCGAAGCCGAGTGGATCGATGCGGATGAGTGCGTCAGTGGTCCGCATCGCATCAGCGGCAGTCCTGATACGGCCAGGCCGGCCCTGTTCACTGCCCTGCGCACCGAGTTCGCCGATGCACTGCTCCGCAAGGCGTTCAAATCTTGCCGCGAACACCGTCACCGGCGCCGTCAGGCACTCGGCCTGTCGCCCCACGAGACCGCGCCGGGTCTCGGAAAGCTGCTGGTGGTGGCTCCCAACCAGGCGCTGGCGCGGCGCTATCTCGAAAGTCTGCGGAAATGGTTTCCGTCCGCGCAGGCCGCTACCCAGGTAGGCCTTGCCGTCAGCGACGTCCGCAATGCCCACGAGATTCTCGCCGCGTTCCGGTTTCTCCCGGAACCCTCCATCCTCTGCACCGTCGCCATGGCCTATGAAGGTATGGACGCGCCGGGCGTGACGCACATCGCCGCGCTCACCCATATCCGTTCCCGCCCGTGGCTCGAGCAGTTGATCGCGCGGGCGACGCGCGTCGATCCGCACGGCGGCGCATATCACGAGCAGCAGGCCACGATTTTTCACCCGGACGACTGGTTGTTCCGTGATTTTCGTCACCAGATCGAAACCGAGCAAGGCACCAAGGCGGCCACAAAAAAGCGACGCCGGCGCCAGCATGAGCTACCGTTCGAGTCGCCCGATGAGGTTGAGGCCAACCCGTTCGGGATCGTACCGCTGCGCTCCAACGCGCTGGCCGTTCGGTTCGAGGAAGTGGCGCCGGGACCGGACTTCGTTGCCGCGCCCCGCGCCGAGCAGCTCGACCCTGGATCGGCCGTGGAGACGCCTTCGGTCGCCGAGCACCGGCTGCGCCAGCGCATCGGCCAGATGGTGGCAGGCCAGGTGATCGAGGATGAATCCCTGCTGGGCGGTATTTCGCGGACGGCGAGCGATTATCACGCCTACAACGCCATCCTGCGCAACCGTTTTGGTAAGCCACGGGCGGAAATGACGCTCTCCGAACTGGAGGCGGTTGTCGGCTGGCTCGAGCGCAATCGCCTGTCAGATCACCTGCATGTGCTGGAGAACGATCAGCAGTATCACCATTCGGCAGCCCGCCGCGGTCATAGAACGCCGCGCACCGCCCGCCGGAGCTGATCGTTTTCGCCGAACCCTGGGCCTTCGCGAGTCAAAGGACGGCCTGCCGTGCTCCTCGCCCCGAAAGCCTGAGCCGTCCTCGTAACCGGTAGCGGCTTGGCGCCAACACGGCGAGGAGCGATGGCATCGCCGCTCCTCTTTGGCGATCTGACGTTCCGGCGATCGCCTGCGCAACGCTATGATCTAGAGCTTGGCGATATCGTCGAGAATCTGCTGGGCGTGGCCGGCGGGTTTTACTTCCGGATAAACGAGCACGACTTTGCCTTGGGCATCGAGCACATAGGTCACGCGTCTGTGTGTGCTGCCCTTCATGATGCCGAGTTCCTGGCCCAAGGCGCCATTCGAGTCGGTAGCGAGTTCGAAGGCGAGGGAAAACTTTTCGCAGAAGGCGGCGTGCGAGTCGGCCTCATCGACACTGACGCCAAGAATACGGATGTGGCGTTGATCATAGGCAGGCTTGAGCTTTTGAAACTCATTGGCCTCTATGGTGCAGCCGGGGGTATCGTCCTTGGGATAAAAATAGACGACGGTATAAGCGCTGCCGTCCAAGGACAAGCGGCCTTCAGGCGCGCTGAGTTTTTCAATAGGAAAAGTGTCTCCGACGTTTAGCATGGTTTTCTCCGGTTGAAGGTGAACCATCTGGCGAACCAGACCTGACAGCGGGGTCAATACGGCTTAAATTGACCGCGCCAACGTTAAATCCGTACTTTAATTTAGAATTTAGAATCTTATTATCCCGGCCCGAAAATACCCTCCTGGTATTTCGGGCCATCGCCAAGGCCGGTACACGCCCGGCCTTGGCTCACGCGGCTTGGCATAAACACGATTGGATAATACCCTTTCGGACAGAGTGAGGCCATACGGAAGGTTGCATAGATTAAGTTCTCTCCCGCGGGCTTGAACCGCCTATCGCTCACGCCGATTGCTTTTCAAGGCGAGCAGTTTCGTTCGTGTCTCGGTCGAATTTACCGCGTAAGGTCGATCCACCGCCGCCCTCTCTCTGTTCGCCAGAAAATCCTGGCGCGCCCTTATTCCATAACCTGTCAAGGCGCCCGCCGCAGCGGCCAGCATTAAGAGACCTACGGCGATCAACTGGACATAAAGCATTACGGCGGCTACGCACAGCATGCTGGCCAACACCGCGCCGAGCTTGAAATTCGCCCTGGCGTGCGCGCGATTTGTCTCCTTGATGATGCGCTCATGGCTCGCCTCCACAAAGGTTCGTTTTTCAGCTTCCGCGGCGAGAAGCAGCTTTTCGCGTTCCTGGGCGAAGGCTTCCTTCGCTTGTGCCAGCGAGTCTTTCTTGATGTGATCAGCGATCGAGCGGAACCAGAAGGCGACGACCAGCGTGAGGATGCTCGCCATCGTCCCCAGAAACAGCCAGGCTGCCTGGAAGGAAGCGCCGATAGCGCCCACTACCAGCACCGCTGTGGCGGCCTGGACGATCATAAGGCCTGGCAAAAACTTGAATGCTGACATGCCGTTACCTCTCCGCATAAAAAACCATGGACGGCCTGGCGCACCAGCGCAAGAACGCCGCGACCGTGTATTGTTGCAAGTTAGTATGCTGGCCTCGCCTCGTTCAATCAAGTGATAGCGCTCGGCAGGGCCGCTGCGCCGTCACCTCGGTGCGGAACAACCGCTAGCCCAGCTCCGCCCGCCCTGAAGCACTCATGACTTAGCTGTTGCCCGAAAAAATTCAGCCCGGCATGGCGCTTTCGCAAAATCGGACGCTGGACGCGCGGCCCGCCTTAGAACCATCAGCCGGCATCTATACACTGTTTTTTTACCGGTCTGACAGAGGGTTCCGGACGGGCGCCTCGCCAACCCACGCGCCTTCTCTGCCACTGTTAGGTCTCCTGTTTCGGTTTGACACGCTAGCAAGGGCGGTACGATGTTAAAGATATTATCATGCAGTCTGTTGTTGGTTTTGCTTTCGTTTGAGGCGTTGGGCGAATGTGAACTTGCCCGTACTCCAGACGACCCGTTTGTGGCCGCAAAACGTTATGGCTACAAGATCGTCTCGAACGCGGAGATCGCTATTCCCACACGCTACGCAGGGCCCGGTAAACCGGGTTGGTACCGTTTCCTGGGAGCCCTATACATGTTTCTAAGAGTAAATCCCGATACCCGACTTGATGTCCTCGTGCCGAGGAAAATCAATATCAACTTCATCAAGCGCGAGCTTCACAGGAACATCACTCGCTTCGGCAACGCGGTAGGTGATGATGAGGCGCAATGCTGGGTAGGGTTTTTCACTTGTTCGGATGCAAACGATGAACGCATCCACGTCGTCTACAGCGCACCGAAGGAGTCAAAATACCACTTTGTGTTTCATCCGTAAGCTTGCTGCGTTGTCGAGTCAGCGCGGTTTACCGGATCACAAAGCGATGCAGCGCGTACTGTATCTTTGGGTCCGCGGTTTACCATCTCGCCGCTGTACACCAGAGGCCGGCTCGACATTTCCCGGTTGGCATGCTGAGCCCGTTTTGTCGGCTTGGCGGGGACAGCCTCTGATAGTGGAATCCTGACGTTGAGTGGACCGAAGGCTCACTTGGATTGTCGATTCTCGGCAGATCGACTACCGTTTAGCCAGCAGCAAGCGCAATTCGCGGCTAGCTCGCCCGGATAAGGCTGGGAGATTTTCGAGCCGCCGTCGTTCCCTTGGCTTCAACTGATCTGATCGAGGAAACCAACCATGAGCCACCATTATCTGGAACATCTCTTCACACCTCGCTCCATCGCCGTATTCGGAGCCAGCGAGCGGCCCGATTCAGTAGGCGGACGCGTCTATTTCAACTTGCTGGACAGCCACTTCGCCGGCGCTGTTCATGCCATCAATCCCAAGCATCAGGAACTGAAAGGCCGGCCCTGCTATACCTCGATCGAGGAGGTTCCCGGCCGCATCGAGCTCGCCGTGATCGCTACCCCTGCCGCGACGGTGCCATCCCTGATACAGGATTGTGGACAGCAGCACGTGAAGGCGGCCATCGTGCTGTCGGCCGGATTCGGCGAGCGCGAAGGAAGCGGAATGCGGCTGCAGAAATCGCTGCTGGATGCAGCCCGGAGCAATCATATTCGCGTTTTGGGGCCCAACTGTCTGGGACTCATGCGACCCGGCGTCGGCCTCAATGCCACGTTCAGCAATAACGTCGCCCAGCCAGGCTCGCTGGCGCTCATTTCGCAGTCCGGCGCACTCTGCACGGCCATCCTGGACTGGGCCAGCGCGCACGAGATCGGCTTTTCCACGATGGCATCGCTGGGCGATGCGGCTGATGTCGACTTCGGGGATATTCTCGATTATCTGGCCCTCGATGCTGAGACGCGCAGCATTCTGATGTACGTCGAAGGCGTGCACGACGTCCGCCGCTTTATGAGCGGCTTGCGCGCCGCCGCGCGCATGAAGCCGGTAGTCGTAATCAAGGCCGGGCGCCACGAAGAAGGCTCGCGCGCCGCCATGTCGCATACCGGCGCCCTGGTCGGCGCGAACGACGTGTTCGACGCTGCCTTGAAACGGGCCGGCGTGGTGCGCGCCGATACCATCGATCAGCTATTCGCGGCCGCGCAACTGTTGGCGGCACAACATCGGGTACAAGGCAATCGCTTGGCCATCATCACGAATGCCGGAGGACCGGGCGTCATGGCGACCGACCGAGCGGTTGATCGCGGCATCAGGCTGGCAAAATTCGCTGACGCCACACTGGAAAAGTTGAATCAGACGCTGCCACCGCACTGGTCGCGCAATAATCCGATCGATATCTTGGGCGATGCGACGCCGAAGCGCTATCGCGCAGCGCTCGAAGCGTGCCTTGCGGACGAGGCCATTGACGGCATTTTGGTCATGTTGACGCCGCAGGCGATGACCGAGCCGACGGCAGCCGCTGAAGCCGTCGTGGACGCCAGCACCGGCAGTAGCAAACCCGTCTTGACTTGCTGGATGGGCGAGACTCAGGTGCGGGAAGGTCGAGACTTGTTAGCACGGCACCAGATTCCGACCTTCAATAACCCGGAGAGCTCGCTTGAAGCTTTCGGTCAGCTTGCAGATTACCACTCTAACCAGCAGTTGCTTCTGCAGGCGCCGGGGGCTTTCGCCGAGCTCGAGCCGCCCGATGTGGCCGGCGCGCAGATGATTATCGAAGGCGCTCTGGCGGAAAAACGCAATCTCCTGAATAGCCTGGAAACCAAGGCGCTGCTGCGCGCTTTTCTTATTCCGATGCTGCCCGCCTTGCCGGCGCGCTCGCCGAATGAAGCGCTGGCGGCCGCGGAATACCTTGGCTTTCCGGTTGCCATGAAGATCGCATCGCCCGATATCACGCACAAATCCGACGTCGAAGGGGTCCGGCTCAACATCAACGGCGCACAGGAAGTCCGTAACGTCTACCATGAGCTGTTGGCGACCGTTGGCAGGCACCGCCCCGACGCCCGCGTAGACGGCGTAAGCATCGAGAAGATGTATCGCCGTCCGCACGGCCGGGAACTGCTGGTCGGCGTCATCGACGATCCGGTTTTTGGCCCGGTCATCAGTTTCGGTGCCGGCGGCACGGCGGTTGAGATTCTACGCGACCGGGCCGTCGCGCTGCCGCCGCTGAATGAGCACATCGCGAACGGCCTGATGCGGAGGACACGAGTATTCCGCATGCTGGAGCGTTTCCGCAACCAGCCAGCGGTGAAGCTCGAAGCCATCATTCAGGTGCTGCTGCGGGTCTCGGAAATGGTCTGCGAACTGCCGCAGATTCAGGAGATGGATATCAATCCACTGGCCGCCGACGAGGACGGCGCGTTCGCCCTGGATGCCCGAATCGTCGTGCGCTACCAGCCGCCCGGCAGCCGGCGCTACGATCACATGGCGATCCATCCCTATCCCAGCGATCTGGTCCGCCATTGGCAATTGGCCGATGGCAGCGACGTCATTATTCGCCCTATTCGGCCGGAGGATGCCGAGATGGAGCGGGCGTTCGTCCGCCGCCTCTCGCCGCAAGCCCGCTACTTCCGCTTCATGCAGAGCCTGCAAGAGCTCAGCCAGGAAATGCTCGTTCGCTTCACTCAGATTGATTATGATCGTGAGTTGGCGCTGGTCGCGACCATCCATGCCGGCGAAGAGGAAGTAGAACTGGGCGTCGCTCGCTATTTCACGAATCCGGATGGCGAAGCCGGTGAATTCGCCATCGTCGTGGCGGATGAATGGCAGAACCGCGGCATCGGGACACAGCTCATGTCCTGCCTCATCGACGCGGCGCGCGAGAAAGGCTTCAAGTGCTTGCAGGGCGAAGTGCTGGCCAGCAATCCGAAGATGTTGCAGTTCATGAAGAAACTGGGATTTTCGCATGAAGCCAAAGCCGACGATCCCGGTATCGTGACGGTGGTTAAAGCCTTGTAAGGCAATCGAGCACAGGTTCGAACACAAGGCCCGATGCGCCTGGGTCTTGATCGAAGGGCATGCCCCAGTTTATCCGCAACCCGCCTTGGCCTGCCATCCATCGTAACGATGGTATATAGTGAATATGACGCTCGCTGTAACGCTGTTTTGGGGGACCTGCGCTTCCAACGCAAGCGCGCTGCCCGGGTTCAGTTTCAACCGATGAGGCAAAGCGTGGGCATGATGGCTTGATGAAAAATGTCGATCAGCATTTCTGCTGGATTTTTGCTCACCGGGGCGCCTCCAGAGACGCTGCGGAAAATACCCGTAGCGCCTTTGAGAAGGCCTTGGCCTACCCGATCGATGGCATAGAAACCGATGTCCAGCTCAGTCTGGACGGAATTCCGGTGCTCTGGCACGACGACGATCTTGCAAGGATCGGCCTGCCCGGAAAGCACATTGAGGACTTCACGTATGGGCAGCTGCAAGCGTTTCCCTTGACAGGTCTTCACCCGGATTCGGTGAGCGATTGCTTGCTCAGCCTGGAAGACTTTCTGCGCGATTTCCATGGGCGATGCCGTAGTTTGCTCGAACTCAAGCATTACCCGGCGGAGTCCCTCCGAGGGAGCAGGAATCTGGTGCGGGGTTGTCTTCAGCTGGCGGATCGTTACGGACGATCCAGACCCGGCACGGGCTTGTACATCTCTTCGTTTGATCTCGCCAGCTTGGTCTACGCTCACGACTGTTCCGCCGCGTGGCCCTACATCTACAATTTTGAAGCTGTGCCGACGACCGAGGAGGTTTGTAAGCGCTTCGCCCAGCATCCCTTTCTCGCCGGTATTTGTCTGCCTATTCAAGCGCTCCAACAAACCATCGCCGAGGCCGTGCATCGGTGCGGCAAGCTGCTGGCCGTCTATACCTGCAATTCGGCAGGCGATATTGTGAAAGCCCTCGAACGGAAGGTCGATATACTGATCTCCGACGAACCGGAGAAGGCTTTGCACTTCAGGAACGCGAGCGTACCGAATGGGCTCAAATAGCGATTGATGGTCTGGAACAGGTGCAGGATTTAACTCGATTGACGATTCACGAGCCTATGAATTTGCAAGCCGATCAAGCAAAACTGAAGGTGCTGATCGTCGATGACGACAGCCACTTCTGTAAGATTTTAAGCATTAGCCTGAATGCCGAAGGCTTCCAGACCAGCTCGGCCGATAGCGCCGTCAAGGCTTATGAAAAGCTGAAGCATGACCCCGCAATGCGCGCCGGTGCGCCGGCCGATCTGGTCTTGCTGGACTACTATCTTCCTGACCTACCTGGCAGCGAACTGTGCCGCAAATTCAAGGCCGATCCGGAATTACAGGACATTCCGATCATCATTATGACCGGGAGCTCGGATCAGAAGCACTTGAAAGAGGCTTTCGATGCGGGCGCCGTGGACTACCTGACGAAACCGTTCCAGCGAGTGGAACTGCTGGCTCGCATCAGCTCTGCCTTAAGGCTCAAGACCAAGATCGATCAGCAGAAAGAATATCTCCGCGAACTGTCGGAAACGGCTAGAAGGCTGTACAAGGAGAATCGAAGTCTGGAAAAGCTCTCAATCCTGGACAGCCTGACCGGCCTGCACAACCGCCGCTATTTCGATGTGACCCTGAACAAGGAATTTCAGCGCGCCCGGCGTAACGGTGCGACGCTGTCACTGTTGATGATCGATATCGATGCCTTTAAGGCTTATAACGATCATTACGGTCATCCGGCCGGTGATGAATGTTTGAAACGGATCGCCGGCGTATTCAGAAAAATCGTCAATCGCTCGAACGATCTGGTCGCTCGCTATGGCGGGGAAGAATTCGCCATCATTCTGCCGGACACCCCGTTGACGGGTGCGACGGGTGTTGCTGAAGCGCTGCGCCGGGAAGTGGCGACTCTGCGCATTCACCACGGTGTATCGCGCATATCGGAGGTGGTGACAATCAGCGTTGGGGTGGCCGCCATGGCGCCCCAGGCGGGGGATCAGCCGAACAATCTGATCACGGCTGCGGACCAAGCTTTGTACCAGTCGAAAGCGGCGGGTCGCAATCAGGTCACCCAAGCGCATCCGGTTTCTAGCATGCATAACGCTTCCGCCTGACCGGTGCGTCCACTCTGCCCGTAACGCCTGTCGGCACGCCAAGTGGCGGGTGGGCGTATCAGCGGATGAGCCCTGATAGGTCCTTGAAGGCGGGATGGGACGCATCGCTCAGCCATTCGAAGAGAACCGATTCGGTATTGGTGATGACCACACCGGCCTGGCGCATACGTCTCAGCGCATTGCCTTTGCGAAACCGTTCGCGTGAGCAGACGGCGTCCTCGACGACGTATGCCTGCCAGTCTAGCCTGAGCAGCTCGAGAGCGGTTTGCAGCACGCAGACGTGAGCTTCCAGACCAGCCAAGATAATTTGCGTGCGCCCGGTGCTCTCCAGCACGCTGGTAAAGCCAATGGCGGCGCAACAGGAAAAGGCCGTCTTTTCGAACTTGTAGCTATGCGCCGGAAGCCTATCCAATATCGATGCTTCAGTCGTGCCCAGGCCTTTGGGATACTGCTCTGTGATGAGCACGGGAATTTCGAGCCGGCTCGCCGCATGCAGCAGAATGCCGGTGTTTTTCAGCATCCGCTCGCGCGCATCCGCCGCCATCGTGGCACTGAGGCGCTGCTGCAAGTCGACGATCAACAGCAGGCTTGTCGTAGCATTGCAAAGATGAGAGGCTGTATTCATGGTCTTCGCATTCGCTCAAAGGGTTGATTAGGCGTTGTTCATGGCTCAACGGTTCAGCATCGATTGCAGCTTTTCCCACACTAATCGGAGCAGCAGGGGCTGAGCCTCCCGAGCCGGATGAATGGTGTCCGCCTGCATGAGATTTTTTTCGGTCGCCACGCCCTCTAACAAAAAAGGCACGTAGGCTATCCGGTATTGCTCCGCCAGTTCCTCGAATACGCGGTTGAAGAGTTCGGTGTAGCGCTTGCCGTAATTGGGCGGAATGCGCATGCCGAGCAGCAGCACTTGGGCATGGACGGCTTGCGAGCGCTCAATCATGGCGCTCAGGTTGGCTTTCATTTGGCGGGGCGACAAGCCCCTTAGTCCGTCATTGCCGCCCAGTTCGATGATGACCAGGCTGGGATGATATCGCTCTAACGCCTGATCGATGCGTTCCAGCCCACCGGCGCTGGTCTCGCCGCTGAGGCTGGCATTGACGACCCGGTCGCTGTATCCCTCCCGTACGAGCTTCTCTTGCAACAAGGCCACCCAGCCCTGGTCTATCTTTTCCAGACCGTAACCAGCGCTGATACTATCACCCATGACCAATATCGTTCCCGCAGCCGCAACTGCGGGCAGACAGCAGCAGCATGCAGCGAGCAGTTTGCCTATGACCGAAGACAGCTTGATGAAGCGGCGAGCCGAGGAGCCTATCATCGCGGTAGAAAACCTCTGTAAGCAAGTGACAACATCCGAAGGAACGCTGACTATCTTGACATCAGTGAACTTCTCGATCAAACCGGGCGAGACGGTGGCCGTTACCGGCGCATCCGGTTCCGGTAAGTCCACCCTGCTGGGTCTCCTCGCCGGTCTCGATGTGCCCACCTCCGGCATCATTCGTCTGGCTGGCGTTTCTCTGGCCGAACTCGACGAGGATGGCCGGGCTTATCTCCGCAGCCAATACGTGGGCTTCGTGTTCCAGTCCTTTCAGTTGTTGCCGAGCTTTACCGCGCAGGAGAACGTGATGTTGCCACTTGAGCTAATCGCCGCCGCCGACCCAGGCTTGAAAGCGCGTGCCCTGCTCGAGCGCGTCGGCTTGGAGCACCGACTGCAGCACTATCCGCGGCAGTTGTCCGGCGGCGAACAGCAGCGCGTGGCGCTGGCGCGAGCCTTTGTGACGCTGCCCAAGCTACTGCTCGCTGATGAACCGACGGGCAATCTGGACAGTAAGACCGGGCGGACGATCATCGAGCTGCTGTTCGAATTGAATCAGGAAAAAAACACCACGTTAGTACTCGTGACTCACGATGAAGCCCTGGCCTCCCGCTGCGAGCGCATGATTCGTCTGGAAGCCGGCACGATCCAAGAAGAGGTCTAGAAAGCATGCGCTACCGCTATTTCACTCTGGCGCTCAGGCTGCTCGCGCGTGACTGGCGCAGCGGCGAATTGTCCATCCTGGCGGCGGGCCTATTGATTGCGGTAGCGAGTTCGACCGCAATCTCCCTGCTGGGAGATCGCCTGAGACAGACGATGGTTGGGCAGGCGGCTGAATTTCTCGCCGCCGATCTCGTCGTCAGCAGTCACGATGCGCTGCCGGACGCCTGGCTCGCCAGAGCGCAACAACTGAGCTTGCGACATGCCAACACGGAGGAATTTTCCAGCGTACTGGTCGAAAACGACGAGCTGTTGCTGACCGGTGTGAAAGCGGTGAGCTCCGGTTATCCCTTGAGGGGCTACCTGCGAACCACCAGCGGCGACATCACCGAGGAGGTCAAGACCGTCGACATTCCGGCACCGGGTACCGCCTGGGTGGACGGCCGCGTCTTGTCAGCCTTGAACCTCAAGCTGGGCGCTGAAATCGCGGTCGGCGAGCAACGCCTATGCCTAAGCCGGCTGCTTACCTACGAGCCCGACCGCCGGGGTGATCTTTACAGTCTGTCGCCGCGCGTCATGATCAACCAGGCCGATCTCGCGGCGACCGGCATTCTGCAGCCCGGCAGCCACGTCCACTATTACGACTTGTTCGCTGGCGATGAGGCAGCGCTCAAGACGTTCAAGCGCTGGCTGAAACCGCAGCTGAATCCGGGTCAGCGCATCGTCGATATTCACGAAGACCGCCCCGAAATCGGCCATGCCTTGACGCGGGCGGAGCGTTATCTGGGTCTCGCCAGCATCGTCGTCGTGCTGATCGCCGGCGTCGCCATCGCCATGAGCACGCGCCGTTACACTGAGCGGCATTTCGACGTGACGGCGATGTTCCGCTGTCTGGGTGCACAGCAGAGCAGTATCCTGCGAATCTATGGCTGGCAGTTCTGCATCCTGGGTGCGCTGACCAGCCTCGCAGGCTGTCTCGTCGGCTGGTTCATCCAGCTCGGCTTACTCAGCCTGCTGAAAGGTCTGCTGCCGCAGGATCTGGCCAGTGCGAGCGGCTTGGCCGTCGCCTTCGGTCTGGCGACGGGCCTGATGACGCTGCTCGGCTTTGCGTTGCCGCCTCTGTTGCGCCTGCGGCGCACTTCACCGCTCAAGGTGCTGCGGCGAGATCTAGAGCCACTGCCTTCGAGCGCCTGGATCGTCTATGGACTCGCCATGCTCAGTATCGCCGTCTTGATGTGGCGCTATACCGATGACCTCAAAATGACCACAACGCTGCTACTCGCGGGCTTGTCGGCAACGCTGGTTTTGGGTTCGATCACCTGGCTGCTGCTTAAGCTGAGCCGCCTGCTGTTGCCGCACGTCGGCCTGTCCTGGCGGTTCGGCCTGCAGAATCTGAGTCGCCAGCCACAAACCAGCATCAGCCAGATCCTGGCCTTCAGCGTGACACTAGTTGCCATGGTCGTCAGCTTGGTGGTGCGAACCGAGCTGCTGGCCGACTGGAAACAGCAGTTGCCGGCAGATGCGCCCAACCATTTTGCGCTGAACATCTTCGGCAAGGATCTGGATGGCTTCAAGCGGCTTTTGGCGCAGGAGGGTGTCACCAGCAGCGCGTTCTACCCCATCGTGCGGGGACGCTTGATCGCCGTGAACGGCGTCGACGTACATCAACTGGCGAGCAAGGAATCCCAGGGTGAGGAAGCAATTAGCCGCGATCTCAGCTTGACCTGGTCGGCTAGCTTGCCACTCGACAATAAGCTGGTGCGCGGCAGCTGGTGGACGGGAGAGCCCTTCCAGGTCTCGGTGGAGCAGGGACTGGCCGACAGCTTACACATCAAGCTAAAGGATGAGCTCGCTTTCAACATCAGTGGGCAAACGCTGCGCGCGACGGTCCGGAGCATCCGCAGCGTTCGCTGGGATGCGATGACGCCGAATTTCTACATGATTTTTTCGCCCGCAACCCTGGACGCCTATCCGAGTACCTACCTGACCAGTTTTTACCTGCCAGCACAGCGGAAAACGGCCTTGAACCATTTGGTCAAGGCATTTCCGGGCATAACGATTCTGGAGGTCGATGTGCTGCTAGAACAATTTCAGCGCATTCTCAAGCAAGTCACGCTGGCGATCGAATACGTATTGCTGTTTGCGCTGGCCGCAGGATTCACCGTTCTGTTTGCGGCCGTACGCAGCAGCCTGGATGCGCGCGTTTACGAAGACGTGCTGCTCAGAATATTGGGAGCCAGCCGCCATCTGTTGCGCAGGAGCCAGCTAATTGAATTTGCCGCCCTAGGACTATTCGCCGGGTTGTTGGCGGCTGCCATCGCTGAGTTGACCATCTGGGCGCTCTACAGCAGGGTGTTTGCCCTAGCTTACCGCTTTCATTGGGAAATCTGGCTGATGACGCCTGCCATAGGCGCCGTGCTGGTCGGCGTTGCCGGATTCTGGAACACGCGAAGCGTCGTCAACGCTAGCCCGCAGAGTACCTTGCAGAATTTGTGACGCACTGATCGGATGGCGATGAGATTGGCCGCCGCTACAAACCCATCGCCACGCGTGTCATTTTGCTTTGATGTTGACTTTTGAAGTCCAGCCGTTCTTGTCCTTGCAGCTGCCATCGAGCACTTTTACTTTCACGAAAGGGATGTAGTTGACCACCGTTTCTTCTTCGACGACGGCCTGGGTGCCGGGAGGCACCACGCAGACATTCTGGCTATCGTCGGATTCATCATCAGCCGAACCCAGCTTGCCCGGAACCGCCACCAACAGCGTGTTGCCGACATTGGGGTTTTGCAAGGTGACCGTCTGACCGGGCGTCACGGTGGTTTTGATTTCGATCTGTTCGCCGCCACCCCGCAACATCAGCCACAACACGATCAGCACCAACAAGGCAATCCCCCCATACAAAAGCTTGGGACTGCCTTTCAAATTTGCGATCAGGTTTTTTGCCTGCTGTAGCGCATTATTGTTTTCATTCGCCATTGTATTCGCCTCCTCTTTTTTTTTAATTACCGCTGGATTCTGTGTTTGTAAGAACGCGCGGGGTACGCGCACGTTACCATGTTGACCGCGCAAAGCAAACTGGAATTTATGGAGAAATCAGGCCCTTGCCCTAGTGCATCGGGCTCTCGCCCGGCTGCTTGACGATTACCGGCAAGCCGCGCCCGATCGGCCGGCGTGGCGGCTTGAAAGGGCGGGCGTGAGCCCATGCCTGGTGGCGATTCCAGTCCGCAAAACGCTCAACCGGCTGGTGTTCTACCATGCTGCCGAATTGCATGTCGCCAAGGCTGGGCTTTTCGAACATACTTTGCGTATGGGTCGCTGGCTAGCGGGCCTGTGGCGACGGCTGGAAAAGGGGTGTAGCGGGTGAACGATAACGCTCCCGGGGAGACAGCACTAATCATGAATGGCACATTGAGCGCGATAGGCGACAGCGTTCTCGGCAAAGCGATAACGGCCCTAGTTTGCGCTCTAGTGTTGAGCGCGCTGTCCGCAGCCGGCAAGCATGTCGCGGCTGCCAACCTGACCGACATGAGCCTGGAGCAACTCCTGCAGATCGAGGTCACCTCGGTCTCCAAGCGCAAGGAGCGCATTTCCGATTCGCCCGCCGCCATCTTCGTCGTCACTCAGGATGATATTCACAGGATGGGCGCTACCAGCATTCCGGAAGCGCTCCGATTGGTGCCTGGACTGCAGGTATCGCGTATCGATCGCAGCAAGTGGGGTATCAACGCACGCGGCTTCAGCGGCGGTTTTCAGGCCAACAAGATGCAAGTGCTGATCGACGGGCGCAGCGTCTACACACCGCTCTTTTCCGGCGTCTGGTGGGACGAGCAGGACACGATCATGGAAGATATCGAGCGCATCGAGGTCATCCGTGGTCCGGGTGCTTCGCTGTGGGGCGCTAATGCAGTGAATGGCGTGATCAATATCATCACCAAACAGGCCGGCAATACCCAGGGCGGGTTGCTATCGGCCGCAGCCGGAAATGAAGACAACGGTGCGGTCGCGCTGCGCTACGGCGGGGCAGCGGGGAAAAACACCCACTACCGTGTCTATGGCAAGTATTTCGACCGAGACGCCTTCGTTGATGCTCAGGGTAAGGCAGCCGGCGATAACTGGCGTGAAAAGAAAGCGGGATTTCGGCTCGACCAGCAGTGGACCGCGGATGATGCGCTTACGCTGCAGGGCGAAGTTCACGAAGGCGATGTCGGCGGGGCCTCGAGCGCAGCCGCGACACTGAAACCGCCCTTTGCGCGAACCGTGGCCGGGCAGCAGCGCACCGAGAGCGCTAACGTGGTGACTCGCTGGAAGCGCCGGCTGTCGGAGACCTCCGATTTCGCCCTGCAGGTTTATTACGACCACTCGCAGCGGACTACCCCGAGCCTCTCGTTGGGCTGGACGATCGATACCGTAGACGTCGATTTCCAGCACAGTTTTGCGCTAGGCGAGCGGCACAAGTTTCTCTGGGGCGCCGGTTATCGCTACCTTCAGGACGACTTTCAGAACAGTTTCGACATCAGCTTGCACCCGAGTCAGCGCAGCGATCACTGGTCCAATATCTTTATCCAGGACGAAATCAATCTGATCCCGGATCGTGTCCGTCTCACACTGGGCTCGAAGTTCGAGCACAGAGACATCATCGGATTTATGTTTCAGCCCAATGCCCGGCTGCTGTGGACGCCGGACGACAGGCATACGCTATGGGCATCGGTCGCGCGTGCGCTGAGAACGCCTTCCTGGGGCGAGCAGGACAGCCGCTTCAATGTTCAAGCGCAGCCGGGCTCGCCCTTCCCCGCGCTGATTTTTTGGCAGGGCAGCCGCCAGACCGATCCGGAAGAATTGCTTGCCTACGAACTGGGCTACCGCACCCAGGTCTCATCCGCGCTGGCTCTTGATGCGGCGCTGTTCTACAACGTCTACGACAAGCTCATCGGATTTGGGCAACTACCCTGTTCATTGCGAGTCACCCGAGGCGTCGAACACCTCGATTGCCCGCTCGTGTTTCAGAATACGCTGGAAGGCGAAACCTATGGCATCGAACTGTTTGCCGATTGGCGCCTTTTCCCCGCATGGCGGCTGCTCGGCGGCTACACATGGCTTAAGAGCGATCTCAGGCCCCGGCAACCGAATACGGGTGTTGCGGGTATCACCAGTCAAGTCGGGACGGACCCCGAGCACCAGTTCTTCTTAAGATCCTCACTGGACCTACCTCACAACGTGCAATTCGATGTGCTGTTCCGCTATGTGGACGCGTTGCCGTTCCTGCGCGTAAATGCCTATCCGACGCTGGACATGAGGCTCGCCTGGAAGCCTTGGAAGAGCCTCGAGCTGTCGCTGGTCGGCCGGAATCTGACGGACGATCATCATTTCGAGTCGGGGAAGCAGACGATCGTCACGCCGACCGCGATCGAGCGTGATTTCTTGGCCGTCGTCCGCTGGTATTTCTGACGTGCGGACCGGCTTTGACGGCGCGCGCAGCCGGCGCCGAGTGCTCTGCAGCATGGCTTTCGGCGCCTGTCTGGCATTAGCCACGCTATCTTTAACGCGCGCGCAGCAATTTTCCGAGTATGACGTCAAGGCGGCGTTCCTGTTCAACTTCGCCAAGTTCGTCGAGTGGCCCGATCAAGGCACGACCGGACCGCTGAAACTGTGCTTGCTCGGCAGCGATCCCTTCGGCGATGCGCTTTCCGCGCTTGAAGGAAAACGCGTCCAGGGCCGCCTACTGCAAACGCGGCGCGATATCGACGAGGACGCTGCGACGAGCTGCCATATCCTCTTTGTCAATGAGCTCGACAAGCGTCGGCTGCTTAATGTGCTGCGTAAACTGCAGCATCTGCCCGTCCTGACGGTCAGCGATAGCAAGGATTTTGCCGAGATCGGGGGTATCATAGGATTCATTACGGTCGACAACCGGATTCAGTTTGAAATCAATCTAGAAGCGGCGCAGAAAGCCCGGCTCAGAATCAGTTCACAACTGCTGAAGCTCGCGCGGCTGGTCAAAGCCGGTAAATAGAGGTTCAGGTGTTCAAGCGCTCGTCCATCAGTCAGAAACTTTCAGCCATCGTCATGCTGGCGACCGGTCTAGCGCTGGGGCTCGCATTTCTGGCCTTTACCGTCAATCAGCTGTTGAAGCAACAACAGCAAACGCGCGAACAGCTCGCTACGCTGGCCGATATGGTCGCCACCAATAGCAAGGCGGCGCTCACGTTCAATGACACGCAGTCGGCGGCCGAGACGCTCAACGCATTGCGGGTCGAGCCGCATATCATCAGCGGCCAGATTTTCAGCAAGGAGGAAACGCTGTTCGCCGCCTACCACGCCGCTTCGCCTGTGGCAGCACGCCCCATCCCGAAGACGCTCGCAGCCGCTTCCAGCAATGGCATGCCGTTCGGGCTGGGACAGAAAGAATTCAACGTCGGCAGGCCGATTGTACTGGATGGAGAGATCATCGGCTCGGTTGTCCTCAAGGCCGATCTCACGGACATGTGGAAAAGCCTTCTTCATGATCTCGGCATTATGGCGCTGGCGACCGTCGGCGCTTTCTTCATCGCCATCCTGCTGATCACCCGATTGCGGCGCAGCATTACCGATCCGATCGGCCGTTTGGTCAGCGCGACGCGGGAAATCGCAAGGTTTCGGCAGTATTCGTTACGGGTCGCAAAGCACGGCGATGATGAATTGGGCACGTTGATCGACGACTTCAACGAAATGGTCAACCAGATTCAAGCGCGGGATCTCCAATTGCAGCAGCATCGTGACCGCCTGGAGCTAGAGGTAGAGGCCCGCACCTCGGAACTGCGCCACGCCAAGGAAGCGGCTGAAGCGGCTAATCGGACTAAATCGCAGTTTCTCGCTAATATGAGCCACGAAGTGCGTACGCCGATGAACGGCATACTTGGCATGACCGAGTTCTTGCTGAGCACCGACCTGCTTCCCGGTCAGCGTCGCTTTGTTGAAACGGCGCATCACTCAGGCGAAGCACTGCTCGAAATCATCAATGATATTCTGGATTTTTCCAAAATCGAGGCCGGCAAGCTGGAACTCGAAAATACCGATTTCGATTTGCCCCTGCTGGTCGAAAAGGCTGCCGAACTGTTCGCCGAAGCCGCATACACCAAAGGCATTGTACTGGCCAGTTACATCAGCGATCGCGTGCCAGCCATCGTGAGGGGCGATCCGGGCAGGACCCGGCAAATTCTGATCAATCTGGTCAGTAATGCCATCAAGTTCACGGATAACGGCGAAGTCATCGTCGACGTGGACCTCGAAAATCCTGCTGGAGCCGCCGAGCATTCGGATTTCCTTGTGTTGCGTTTTACCGTGCGGGATACTGGCATCGGGATTCCCGAGGCGGTGCAGCCACGATTGTTTCAGCCCTTTACCCAGGCGGATGGATCGATGACCCGTAGATATGGCGGTTCCGGCCTTGGCCTTGCGATTTCCAAACAGCTGGTGGAAATGATGGGGGGCGCCATCGGCCTCGAACGCAAGCTGCCCTCTGGCTCGGCCTTTTGGTTTACGCTGCGCTTCAGCCGTGCCGAGCAGCCGTTGGCTTCGGCACACTCGCACGGTGGCGATCTTGCCGGATTGCGCATCCTCATGGTCAGTGATAATCCGACCCACTGTAGCATCTTGGGTCGCTATACTTCGGCTTGGGGTATGCAGAACGAGTGTGCGGAAAATGGCCAGCGAGCTCTGGAGATCTTGCGTACCCAATCGCGCCTGGGCGTCCGTTATGATTTCGCGCTGGTGGATGTGAGAATGCCGGGCACGACAGGACTTGAGCTGGCCCGGCAAATCAAAAGCGAAGCTGAAATCGCCCGCGTCCGTTTGATCCTGCTGACTTGTACGGCTACATCGAATGACATCAGGGTAGCGCATCAGTCAGGATTCGATGCTTGCCTGATCAAGCCGGTTCGCCGATCCGAGCTATTCGAATGCTTGCGCAATACAAAAGACGCAAGCCAGAACGCGGTTGCGATAGCTAAAGGGCTGGGCGAGACGAGTGGGCCTCTTTTATCGGGACGGCGGATTCTGGTTGCGGAAGACAACCCGATTAATCAAGCCGTGGTGTTAGCTTTGCTGGATCATCTTGGCTGTGAAGTCGAAGTAGCGGCTGATGGGGCAAAGACGCTCCAAGCGCTTGCCGATAGCCATTTCGATTTGATCTTGATGGATTGCCAAATGCCGCGGATGGACGGTTTTGCAGCGACTGCGGCCATACGGCGCTGGGAAATCGCCGAGAAACGAGCGCCTATTCCGATCGTTGCGCTTACGGCAAACGCCATCGAGGGCGATCGAGACAAATGTCTCGCTGCCGGGATGGACGATTACCTGGCAAAGCCTTTCAAGAAAGACCAGCTCGAAGGCATTCTCGTCCACTGGCTGGTCGATCGGACTGATGCTGTGGATAACAGCGCTCGAGCGCTGTTATCCCATAGGCGCCACTTGCCCGCATCCGCAGCAGACTCCCGCTCGGCGCGCTCCTTCGCCTCCATAAATGGACCGACTTCTAGCCTATTCGGCGAGGAAACGCAGAGGGATGTTACGATCGCGTGCAAGCAGAATGGCGTCATCGATTTTACCGTATTGAACGAGATTCGCGCCATCAAAAGCGGCGGAGAACAGTTGATACAGCAAGTGATCGAACTCTATTTTGCGACAGCGCCGAAGCTGATCGAATCCCTAGATAGCGCTTTCGCAGAACAAAAATGGCTAGACTTACAAACAGCAGCGCATTCACTAAAATCCAGTAGCGCCACAGTGGGGGCGACAGACTTGGCTGAATCATGCAGGGCACTGGAGGCGGACGTTCGCGATGGCAATTTTGACCGTGGCCGAGCAACGCTCGCCAGCATACGCCAGGGATTTCAAGCTGTTCGATCTGCTCTGCAAACGACGATGCAGCACGCTAAGGCATGAGTAGCAGTTCCCATAAACGGCCGCCGATCGCTCTCATTATCGAGGATGATGCGATCATGCGGCTGTTGCTGGCCGAAGCACTGGCTCAAGAAGGTTTGACGGTTTGGGAGGCTGAAAACGGCGCCGCCGGCATCGTGCTGTTTGCCGAAAAACAACCCGATATCGTGCTGCTGGACGTCATTATGCCGGAAATGGACGGCTTTACGGCCTGCATGAAAATTCGCCAGCAAGCGCGGGCCGAGCGCGTCCCCATCGTGATGATGACCGGCCTGGACGATGTGGAATCGATCAATCGCGCCTACGAGATTGGTGCGACCGACTTTATTACCAAGCCGGTCAACTGGACCATCCTCGGCCACAGACTGCGTTATCTCTTGAGAGCCAGCCAAACCTTGGAAAATCTGGCGAACAGCCAAGCTCGACTGGCCAATGCACAGCGTCTCGCACAATTGGGCAACTGGGACTGGGATATCAACGTTAATGAAATGTACTGGTCCGATGAAGTTTACCGAATCCTCGGCATTCACCCCGCGACCTCTCCGGCGTGCTGCGATACTTTTCTGAACGTCGTTCACCCGGAAGATAAAAATCGCGTCCGGCAAGCGTTTGCGGCCGCTTTACAGGGCGAGCGGCAACTCAATTTCGATTTCCGTATCGTGCAGCGGCAAGGGGATGAGCGTTTCATCCATGCCCATGCCGAGTTAAACGACGAGCCGGCATTCGGCATCAAGCAGCTCAATGGCACGCTGCAGGACGTTACCGAACGCCGCCGGACGCAGGAGCGGATCCACCATCTCGCGTATTACGATAGCCTGACGGGACTGCCGAATCGCCAGTTATTTAAGGAACTGCTCAGTCAGGCCATGAACCAGGCCAGCAGTCAGGAAAGCTACCTGGCCGCTCTGTTTCTCGATCTCGATAAGTTTCAACGCATCAATGATACGTTTGGACCTACCATCGGCGATCGCTTGCTGCAGCTCGTAGCGGAGCGCGTGATGCAGGCGGTTCGCGAGACCGATCATGCGCCGCGGACGGCCCGGGAGTTCGAGCCTGCCGTGGTGGCGCGGCTAGGAGGCGATGAGTTCACCGTCTTGATCAGGGAAATGGAGAGTATCCAGGATGCGGCAAGAATCGCTCGCCGTATCATTACTGCGCTGAATCAACCTTTTGTAATTAGCGGACAGGAGTTTTTTGCAACGGTGAGCATTGGTATCGCGGTCTATCCGGATGACGGCCTGAGTCCGGATCATTTTATGAAAAATGGTGATGCCGCGATGTATCACGCCAAGGATCAGGGGCGCAACAACTATCAATTTTACAGCCGATCGATGAATGCGTCTGCACTCACGCGGCTGGTCATGGAGAGCAGTCTGCGCAGGGCGATCGAAAAGCAGGAATTTATACTTCACTATCAACCGCAGGTGCATAGCGAAAATGGTTATGTGGTGGGCGTCGAAGCGCTCATCCGCTGGCAGCAGCCCGAATCGGGCCTGACCTTGCCGGCAGAGTTCGTGCCGATCGCAGAAGAGGCAGGCCTGATGATCCCTATCGGAGAATGGGTGTTACGCAATGCCTGCCAGCAAAACAAGCGCTGGCAGGAGGCTGGACTGCCTTATTTTCCGGTAGCGGTGAATATTTCCAGCCCGCATTTTCGCCAACGCAACTTGGCTTCCAAGGTGGCTGCCATTCTAAGAGAAACCCGGCTCGATCCGGCTTATCTCGAGCTGGAAGTGACCGAGAGCATGCTGATGGAAGATTTGGATTCAACGCTCAGGACTCTGTTCGAATTAAAAAAAATGGGCATCAAACTGTCCATGGACGACTTTGGTACCGGCTATTCGTCACTTTGTTATCTGAAGCGGTTTCCCCTCAATACGCTGAAAATCGACTATTCGTTCGTGCGGGACATTACCACGGATATGGAC